>NZ_JBVBEF010000002.1:0-296564 GCF_055456055.1 Bradyrhizobium sp. LeoB3 | reverse complement strand
ACCGATCGTGGATGGTGGGCACGCTGCGCTTTGCCCACCCTACGCTTTCTGGCTACCAGGAAAAGCGCACCACGCCCTTGCCGGCGTAGGATTGGCTGATGCCGGAGAATTCGCCTTCGAAGGTGCCGGCCGCGGACCAGCCGTTCAGCCACTTCATCTCCAGCGACGCCGTGGTGAGCGCGGAATCGGGCGCCTGCGCCGCGCCGTTGACGACGAAGGCTGCGCCCGGCAGCGTTTGGAACACGGCGCTCGCGGCGCGGTCCGGATTGAAGTCATGCGCCCAGGCGGCGCGGCCGCGCAGCGTCACTATTCCGTCCTCGACGGCGAACGACTTGTCCGCGCGCAGGCCGAGCTCGGTGCGCGTGTCGGTGACGCTCTTGGCGGTGTAGTTCAGTGCGAAGGTGTTGGCTCCGGACACCACGGCCTCGGCATAGTTCGGCAGCTCGAAGGTCGTCACCTGCGCCGCAGCGTAAGGCGTGAGGCCCAGCCACGGCGTGGCGTAGCGATAGCCGCCCTCGAGTCGGCCGGAATAGGTGTTGGCGTTGAACTCCGCGCGGAGATGGTCGACACCTGCGATGGTGACGAAGCGGTCCGTGGTGACATCCTGCCAGCCATAGGCGAATGCGGCGGAGAGATAGGCCGGGCCTGTGGTAGTGCGCGCGAATGCGCCGGCCTGGAACAGGTCGGAGCGGCCCCAGCCGAAGCCGTTGACGCTGAAATTGGTGCCGCCACCAGCAAGCGCAAACCCTGCGAGCAGCGACGGCGAGACGCGATAGTCGAAACCGACGGCGGTGCCATAGACGTTGCTGCTGGCGTTATTCGAGCCGAGCACGGCGTTGCCGTCCGTGCGCTGCGAGCCGCCAAAGCCCGCGGCCCACACGCGCCAGCGCGGATCGAAGCCCGGCGGCGCGGCAGGCACCTTCCGATAGACCGCCGCATAGGCATCGCGTTCGCGCTTGCTCCGGGCCGTGCGGGTCGAAGCGTAGGCGTTGGCGCCGTCCACATCGGCAAAGGGCGTTGCGCCCGCGCCGTCACTGAGGCCGCCGTCGCGGCCGGCGATGAACGGATCGGTCAGCAATCCCAGGAACAGGTTCATCGCGTTGAAGGTCGCCTGCTGCGATCCCGTCGCCACCTCGCCGGAGGCTTGCGTCAAGCCGGCCGGCGTCAGCGACGCGAACGGCAAGGGAATGCTGCCATTGGCATTGAAGAAGTTGGTCAGCGCGCCAGCGACGTTGTGCTGATTGACGTTGAGATTGGATTTGGCGCCGAAGTCGAGGCCGAACGTCAGGTAGGCATTGGTCGCGTCATAGCTTAGCGCGGCCGTGAGTGCGCCGGGCAGACCGGACACGCTGAGGCCACTGAATGTCGTTCCGCCAAGGCCGCCATCCGCGGTCAGGATCGTATACGGCCGCTTCGAGATCGAGCTGCCAGGCGAGAGGCTGGCGGCGACGGAGCCGCCGAGCGTTGCAGTGCCGGTCACGTGGGCGAAGGAGGATGCGGTAGAGCTGAGCTGCACCAGATAGAGCGCGCCGGACTGCAGCGCGAGATTGCCGGCGACGGTGGTGGACGCGGCCGGCACCGCATTGCCCGGCATGAACGCGCCGCCGCTTGCGATCGTGGTGTTGCCGACCGTGCCGATGCCGGAGAGCACACCGCCGGCGCTAACGGCCACGCTGCCGCTGATGACGCCGTCGACCGCGAGCGTGCCGCCGAGCACGTTCCAGTCCTGGGCACCGGTGCCAGTCACGGTCCATTTCGAGCTGTCGACCTTGTTGAAGGTCGAGAAGCCATCATACTGATTGCCGGGTCCGATCAGGCTGAGGTCGAACGTGCCTGTGCCGGTGCCGCCGAGCTGGAAGGTGTCGCTGCCGTTGGCAAGCACCAGGCCGTGGATGACGCTACCCGGGCCGAGCGTCAGCACACTGGCGGAGCCGGGGGCGCAGCCGCAGAATTCGATCGCAGCGAAACCGGCGGCGGCGTTGATGGTGCCCGAGTTGAAGACAGAGCCGCCACCGTTGACCACGATGCCGACGGCGTCGCTGCCGACATTGATGGTCCCGGTGTTGATGACCTGGTTGGTGCCGGCAGGTCCGGCAGTCGAGACGTTGATGCCGGCGGCCGGCGCGCCGTTTCCGACGGTGATCGTGCCTGCGTTTGTGACGGTGAGGGAATCGCCGACCGCGAAGACGCCTGTGGTGCTGTCGCCGCCGACAATGCTGCCTGTGTTGGTGATCGTGCCGGACCCGCTGAGCGAGAGGGGGAACGAGATGATGCCGTAGCCCAACATGCCGACGTTGATCGTACCGCTGTTGGTGATCTTCGTGTTGTCGCCGGCTGCGATGATAGCCATGCCGAAATCGTCCGATGTGATCGAGCCGGCGTTGCTGATCACCGCGTTGTTGCCCTGCACGGAAATGCCTGCGGCTCCTTGACCAGCGATGATGCTGGCGCCTGCGGTGTTGGTGATCGTGTTGTTGTCGTTGATCGCGAAGATGCCGGCCGCGGGCGAAGAGGTGAAGCCTGTCGTGATCGTGCCGGCGTTGGTCACCGTGCTGTTGCCGGCGACGAAGATGCCGTTGCCGGAGTTGCCGACCGTGATGGAGCCCGCAGCGGTGTTGGCGATCGTGTTGTTCTGGCCCCCCAAGATGCCGGTGCCTCGGTTTCCGGCAGACAGCGCGCCGCTGTTGGTGACGACGTTGCCGTCCCCGACCGAGATCGCGAAACCGTCCGAGCCGGCGGAGATGGTCCCGTTGTTGGCGATGCTGTTGTTGTTGAGAGCGCCGATGCCGATCGCGCTTTCGCCGACCGAGATGATGTCGTTGTTGGTAACAGTGTTCGAATTGCCGACGTTCAGGCCGGTCAGGAAAGCATCCGCGTTCAGCGTGCCGTTATTGATGACGGTGTTGGAATCGTTGAGGCCGATCGCCGCCGTGCCGTTGTCGCCAACGGTCGCTCCCGACTGCACATTGACGGTGAGGTTGTTGACGCCGGCGCCGGCCTCAAAACCACCGGGGACGAGGCCGTTGCAGGTGACGGTCGCCCCGCTCGTTGCCGGATCGGGCACGCATTGCGCATGCGCCGCTACGGTCGACAGACACAGGCCAGGCAGGATCGCCGCCACGGCGGCCGTGTGCGCGCCGAGACCAGCAGGCAACCGAAACCACACGCCAACGCCCCCTCATTCCCCCGCGCCTCACGGCGCGTCCCTGGAACTCAGGTAGCATGGGGTTTCCCGGCGGGTGGCAAGAATCCGGCCGAATGCGGCTGATCGCTCAGTTTTCGCGGCGCCACTGTGGCGCGGTCGCAACGATTGCGCGGCGATACGTCTCATTCCGCGCACGAAGTCAGGCGTTCGGCGAGGGCTCGCCGGGCACGGTCAGGAGCTGCGAGCGACGGATTCGCTCGCGGTGGGCGGTGTAGAGGCCGGACGCGACGATGAAGGCGGCGCCGATCACGGTCCAGATGCTCGGCACCTCGCCGAAGATGAAGAAGCCGAGCAGGCTGACCCACAGCAATTGCGTGTAGGAGAACGGCGCCAGCACCGAGGCATCGGCATAGCGGAAAGCCAGCACCACGATCCACTGGCCCGCGGTCGAGGCCACGCCGACCAGGATGCCGAGAAGAATGTCGTGCCGGCTCGGCGTCACCCAGGCGAACGGCACCATGACGCTCATGATCGCGAAGCCCACGATGGCGGAATAGGTCATGGTGGTGATGGCGGCATCGCGGCCGCTGATCATGCGCGTCATGATCAAGGTCGAAGCCCAGCAGAAAGCCGACAGCAGCGGGAAGAAGGCGGCGACGTGGAACGCGCTGGTGCCGGGCCGCAGGATGATGAGGACGCCGATGAGGCCGAGCGCGGTCGCGATCCAGCGCCGCAGGCCGACCTTCTCGCCTAAGAAAACGATCGACAGCGCCGTGACGTACAGTGGCGCCACGAAGCCGGTGGCGGAGGCTTCCGCGATCGGGAGGAAGGCTAAGCCGGAGATGAAGAACAGCGACGAGCCGAGCAGCGTCGCGCCGCGAAGGAACTGCAAGCCGACCCGGCCGGTTCGCAGCGCAAAGAGCGGCGAGCCCGGCAGCATCGCAGGCGACATAATCAGCGCGAACACCAAGAAGCGGATCCAGGTGATCTCGATCGATGGCAGCGTCGCCGACAGATATTTCGAGGTGACGTCGGACGTGCCGAGAAAAATCGTCGACAGCAGGATCAGCGCGATGCCCTTGAACGGCCGATCGGCGCGCGCGGGGGCTTTGCGGGAGACGGATTTCTTCGCAGGCGAAGATTTCTTTGCAGGCAATGGCAAAGGTGCGCTGTCCAGCCTGGCGGCTGCGGCGGGGGGCGGTGTCACGGCAATCTCGGAGGCACAAATAAGCGAATCTGCGAGCCTGTAAAAAACGCCAAATGGCGGCGCACGACAAGGTCCGAAAACAGGACGCCGATATGCGCGAATGTGCGCGGCAGCACGCTACGCCCAGCGCGGCAACTCGCCGTCGCCGTTGCAACACTTTGTTAAGAATCGTGTTCGCTATCGCTAGAGCATCGGCAAACTTCGCGGCTTGGGACCGCGCGGAAAAGCCTTGTCCAAAGCTTCGATCTCGCTGGCGCTGAGCACGAGATCGCCGGCCGCCGCATTCTCAGCGGCGTGCTCCGCGCTCGACGCTTTCGGGATCGCGAACACGGACGCCGCGCGCGTGAGAAAAGCCAGCGCGACCTGGCGTGGCGCGGCGTTGTGCGCCTTCGCGACCTCCTGCAGCACCTCCCCGCCCTTGCTCCGTGGCGAAGGAAAATCATTGTGGCCGAACGGCGAGTAGGCGACCACGGCGACGCCATGCTTCTCGCACCACGGGATCACAGCATGCTCGATCGCGCGCTCCTGCAAATGATAGAGCACCTGGTTGCAGGCGATCCTGCCCTTACCCGAAACTTCCAGCATCTCGCCGAGATCATCGGCGTCGAAATTGCTGACGCCCCAGGACCGTATTTTTCCGGAGGCGACCAGCTCCTCGAACGCCGCGACAGTGTCCTCCAGCGGATAGGATCCGCGCCAGTGCAACAGATAGCAGTCGAGGTGGTCGGTCTTCAGCCGCTTCAGCGAGCGCTCGCAGGCGGTGATGGTGCCGCGGCGCGAGGCGTTGCTGGGCAGGACTTTCGAGACCAGGAACAATTCGTCGCGCCGGCCATGAATCGCATCCGCGATCACGAGTTCGGCGTCGCCATACATCTCCGCGGTGTCGATGTGGGTCATGCCGAGCTCGATGCCACGGCGCAGCGCCGCCACCGCCGCCTTGCGGTCGCCGCGGTCGAGATACCAGGTGCCCTGCCCGATCACGGAGACATTGGGGCCATGGTGGCCGAATTTTTTGGTGCGCATGATCGCCTCGCTCATCGGGGACGACCAACCCTAGACGATTGGTGAGGCAATGTCGCGGCAATACGCCCTGTCGTTCCTGCGAAAGCAGGGACCCATAACCACAGGAAGATGTAGTGGCGCGAGCAAGCAGTTACAGCCTCGCATCTCATCAAGTCCTGTGGCTATGGGTCCCGGGTCAAGCCCGGGACCACAGCGGAGTTCGTGGCGCGCGCATGCATGTCGCCGTCAGACGTTGAGGTTCATCCAGACCGCCTTTGGCTCGGTGAAATTGTCGATCGCGGCGGTGCCGTGCTCGCGGCCGAGGCCTGAATCGCGCTCGCCGCCCCAGGGCAACCGCACATCGGTGTAGCCATAGGTGTTGATCCACACCGTTCCGGCCCGCGCGCGCTTGGCAAAGCGCTGCACGCGGCCGATGTCGCTGCTCCAGACGCCGGCGGCAAGGCTGTAGGCGGTGCCGTTGGCGATCCGAAGCGCATCCGTCTCGTCCTTGAACTTGATCACGCTGACGACGGGCCCAAAGATCTCCTCCTGCGAGATCCGCATCTCGTGCTTCACATTGGCGAACACAGCCGGGCTGATGAAATAGCCGCGATCGCCGACGCGCTCGCCACCGGTCACGAGCAACGCGCCCTCGTTCTTGCCGATGTCGACATAGTCGAGAATGGTCTTCATCTGCTTGTCGGAAATCACCGGTCCGAGCGCCGTGGCGCGATCGTGGGGATCGCCGATGCGCAATGCGCTTGCGCGTGCGGCCAAGCGTTCGACCACCTCGTCATAGACGCTCTCCTGCACCAGCACACGCGAGCCGGCCGAGCAGACCTGCCCGGCGTTGAAGAAGATGCCGGCGGCCGCAGCCTTCGCCGCGGCATCGAGGTTCGCGTCCTCGAAGATGACGTTGGCCGACTTGCCACCGAGCTCCAGCGACACGCGTTTGAAATTGCCGGCTGCGCCGCGCATGATACCGCGACCCACACCGGGCGAGCCGGTGAACGTGACCTTGTCGACGTCAGGGTGATTGACCAGCGCCTCGCCGGCAATGCGGCCGGGGCCGGTGACGATGTTGAGCACGCCGCGCGGCAGGCCGGCTTCAAGCGCGAGCTCGCCGATCCGGAGCGCCGACAGCGAGGTCAGCTCGGCCGGCTTCATCACGATCGTGCAGCCGCACGCCAGTGCCGGCGCGAGCTTCCACATGCCGATCATCAGCGGAAAATTCCAGGGCACGATCGCGGCGACCACGCCGACCGGCTCGCGGACCGTGTAGGTGAGCGCATCGTCGCGGGTGCTCACGACATCGCCGCCGATCTTGTCGGCCCAGCCGGCGTAATAGGTCAGCGTATCGATCGCGGCCGGAAAGTCCTGCCGCAGCACCGCCGCGATCGGCTTGCCGGCATCGAGGCTTTCGAGCTCGACGATCTCGTCGGCATGCTGCTTCAAGACCTCTGCCCATTTCAGAAGGATGTGCCCACGTTCGGCGGCGCGCATGGTGCGCCATGGTCCCTCAAAAGCGCGGCGCGCGGCAGCGACAGCGCGATCGACGTCCGCCGCTCCGCCTTCCGCGATCGTCGCGATCACGTCCCCGGTCGCGGGGTTGAGGGACTTGAATGTGCGTCCGGAGATGGCCGGGACGCGGGCGCCGTCGATCAGCAGCAACTCTTCCGGGGCGGCGGAACGGCGGAGGGCCTCCTGCGCATAGTCATATGCAATTGACATCATATTTCCTCCTGGTTGGTATACCAAACCTAGGAGCATATGCCCTGCAGTAAATATGATATGTTCTGCCTATGGCTCGCGAAAATATGAAGTCTATTTCATAATGAGAAGCTACGACGATGCTGCACATCGAGATTGAAACCATCTGGCGATTTCACCGCGAAGGCAGCCCGCAGACGGCTGTGGTGATCCTCGGCATCCTCAACGAGATCCGCAAAACCGGGAAAATCTCCAGCGCGGCCACTGACGCGCACCTGTCCTATCGCCACGTCTGGAACCTGATCGACCAATGGTCGGAGTTCTTCGGCGTGCCGCTGGTGGAGACCCAGCGCGGCAAGGGCTCGAAGCTGACGTCGTTCGGCGAGAAACTGGTCTGGGCCGGCGAGCGCATGCAGGCTCGCCTTGGCCCGCAACTCGAAAACCTCGCGCAGGAGCTGGTCACGGAGATCAAGCCGTTCCTGCACCAGCGTCCCTCGGTGATCCGCGTTCATGCGAGCCACGGTTTTGCGGTGTCAAAGCTGCGTGAATTCCTCGACCGCGAGCCCGGCATGGGCGTCGACCTCCGCTATGTCAGCAACCAGAACTCGCTGGTGTCGCTGGCGCAGGGCGCCTGCGATCTCTCCGGCGTGCACCTGCCACGCGGCGAATTGCGCGCGCAGGGCATCAAGGCGTGCCGCGACTGGCTCGCTCCGCGCGAGGATCGCGTGATCAGTTTCGTCACGCGCGAAATGGGCCTGATGGTCAAGCGCGGCAATCCGCTCAAGATCAGCTCACTGAAGGATCTGGTCGATCGCAAGGCGCGCTTCGTCAACCGCGATCACGATTCGGGCACAAGGCAGCTTTTCGACCAGCTGCTGGCACTGCACCGGATTGCCGAGAGCAGGATCAATGGCGCACAGCAGATGGAATTCACCCATGCCGCCGTTGCCGCCTATGTCGCCAGCGGCATGGCGGATGCGAGCTTCGGCGTCGAAGCGGCCGCCCGCCAATTCGGGCTCGATTTCATCCGGCTACTGACGGAAGATTATTTCTTCGTCTGCAAGAAGGCGTTCCTCGAGTCAGAGCCGATGCGGCGCGTGCTCGAGATCATGAAGAGCGGCGCTTTCCACAAGGCCATCGACGCCCTTCCCGGCTACGTTGCCTCCGAAACCGGCAAGGTCAGCGGCGTGAAGGATTTCCTGGAACGCATGCACTCTGATCGCTGAGGCCGGGCCGGCCGTTCGCTGGCCGAAATTGCGCTGCTCGAGAACCGGCTGGGCCGACCGTGCTGCACTGGCACGGCGACACCTTCGATCTTCCGCAGCAAGCTGTGCGGCTCGCTTCAAATGCCAATTACGAGAACCAGGCCTTCGCCTATCGGAGGAACGCGCTTGCGCTCCAGTTCCATCTCGAGGCCGACCCGCGTCAGCTGGAAGAGTGGTATGTCGGCCACGCGGCCGAATTGTCGGCGGCGAAAACGGGGTGGCGGTTTGAGGCGGTCCATGATTCAAGCTTCTGATGTGGACAGCATGAATCGGACCCGGACGGCCGCCGGTGTTGAGGGCACCTCAAGCGTCCGTTGTTGGACTCGGCGACACCTTGGAACGACACCTTGGAGATTGGACACATGGCGCTCAAGCGGATGGACAACGTAGGAATCGTCGTCGAAGACCTCGGAGGGACGATTGATTTCTTTCGCGAACTCGGCCTCGAGCTCGAAGGGCGTGCCACGATCGAAGGAGAATGGGCCGGACGTGTCACCGGACTGGGCGATCAGCGTGTCGAGATTGCCATGATGCGCACACCGGACGGCCACGGCCGGCTCGAGCTCTCCCGCTTCCTCACGCCATCCGTCGTCGCAGATCACCGGAACGCCCCGGTCAATGCCCTAGGCTACCTCCGCGTGATGTTCGCCGTGGACGACATCGACGAGACGCTTGAAAGGCTCCGCACGCGCGGCGCGCAGCTCGTAGGCGAGGTAGTCCAGTATAAAGACGCGTATCGGCTCTGCTACATCCGTGGGCCTGAAGGGCTTCTGATCGGACTCGCCCAAGAACTCGGCTGAGCGCAATACGAAGACAAACGGCGACGAGTGACCAATTTCAGCGAGCGCGCCCGAGGCCGCCCCGCCTGTTCGAGATCCATCCCTCCAACCGACGGCCTCTGCCGTCGTTACACCGCGGCCCCGATACTCGCTGACTGCTTGCTGCCAATATGATAGGCTGATGCTCCTAATCGAGGAGAATGGATGCCATGGTACGTGGCCCCTGTTGCGGGGGCGGGATGAAATAGGCGGCTAGGCCGCACGATGGGAGGAAATTATGACCATCGAAAGCATTCTGAGGCGGAAGGGCACCGAGGTTACGACAATAGCTCCGGACGCGAGCATCAAGAGGGCGGCAGACTGGCTCCGCGCAAAGAATATTGGCGCTCTCGTGGTGACAAGTGAGGACTCTGTTCTCGGCCTGATTTCCGAACGTGAAATCGTTCATGCATTTTCTCGCTATGGCGCGACAGCCGGGTCGATGCTTGTGAAGGAAATCATGCAATGCGGTGTGACTACGGTGTCTCCGGACGAGAGTGTCAATCGCGCGATGAAATTGATGACGCACCATCGCGTGCGCCACATGCCGGTACTGCGCGGCGGCAAGCTAGTCGGTATCGTCAGCATCGGCGACGTCGTCAAGGATCGACTTGAGAATCTGGAGCTTGAGGCGAACATCCTTCGTGACGTCTACAAGGCCGCGCGTTGACGGCCCGGGCGCTGGCTCCTAGGCGCGCTGTCAATCCTCGTGCTCGCGTTCACATGGACTCGGTTGCACCCTAGAAAGGCTGCATGGGGACGCCCGCGCCGACAAAGCTGCGGAAAGCGTCGCATCCAATAAAAACGTTGTGGCTGTGAACGAGCTCACAACGCAACCAGCGCGATCATGTTTTGATCGGGCTGCATCAACCATTGATAGAATGGGATGCGACGGTCGCCGGAGGGCTTCCCCAGGAAAGGGGTAAGACATGAACAGCAAACCTCCCACTCCGAAGCGGGGTGCCTTCCCTACGCCGAAAGAGGTGCGCGACAAAGCACCAAAGTACAACCCTGACGCATCCGACACAGCCGACGATCAGGAAGGCAAGGAGACAGACTCTTCGCCGGACCAGCAGCGGCACGAGGATACTCAGCGTGGACCGAAGGACGAAGCAATGGAGCCTAAGCGGAAATAATCGAAGTTCATTTCAGCAAACGGAGACATACCATGGCAATCCAGCTTGGAGGAAGCGGACAAGGTAGATATCCCAAACGCGGAGCGACTCCCACGCCGAGGAGCGTTTTGGCAGCCGCCACTCCACATAGTGTCGTTGGCCTTGCAGCGGCACCTCCCCATTTCATCACGATCCCTCATAGACTGTCCTCTTGGGGCAATTTCGATCACGGTGATTGCGTCACTGCCGAAGAAGCGTTCGCGAAGGCGTGTCACAATCCGGAAATCTTCATTTCGGACAACGAAGTGATACGATGGGCGACGAAACATGGGGTGCTGGAGGGGGCCTATCTGCATCAGGTGATGCTTTGGATGCAGGAAAACGGCTTCCATCAGAACCGGCACATCTATGATGACGGCCAGATCTATTCGGTCGACTGGACGAATCCCTCCACGTTAAACAGCGCAATTGCGACAGGTCCGGTCAAGATTGGCGTTGCCGCAACCCAAATCCAGACCGCATGGAACTCAACGAACGGCAAGACCGGATGGTTTGCCCTTGGATTCACCAAGGACACCAACGAGGACCATTGCGTCAGCCTTTGCGGATACGGCTCGCTCAACTGGCTCGCACAGCAGCTTCAGGTCACCGTGCCGGCCGGTGTCGACGGTACAAAGCTTGGCTATGCGATGTTCACATGGGACTCGATCGGTATCATCGATCAGCCTTCTATGATCGCCGTTACCGAAGAGGCATGGCTCAGAACCCCGACGACGATCGTCAAGCCCGCAAAGACGCCCGCGCGGGAAAGCGTCACGGCGTAGCACGCTTCAGTGGAATGACTGCACCGGCGCGGAGCCCGCTTCACCGGCAGAGCTTCGCGCCGCCCTACAAATCCGCGGGGCGTCTCTTGCAGGCGAAGAACGCGGTGACGGCGAGCGGGATTGCGAGCGCGATCCATGAGGTCGTGTCCCAGATGCCATCGCCGAGCAAGGCGGACACAAGGCCGAAAGCGACGATCACCGCGATGATCGCCGGGAACAGAAAGATCTGGGTGAGCGAACGACGGGCGTTGATCATCAGAGGTGCTCCGGAACTTGCACGGCGGGATATCGGGATTCGGCCAATTCACCCACCACTCTACTCCGCGGGCGGCGCATGCGGTGTTTCGGCCGGTTTGCCGAAACGGCGTTTCGCGTCTTCGCGCCAGCGCTGGAAGGTGACGTAGAGCATCGGCACCAGGAAGATGCCGATCGAGCTTGCGGCGAGCATGCCGCCGAACACCGCCGTGCCGACCGCCCTGCGGCTGATCTCGGCGGCGCCGGTCGCGACCACCAGCGGCACCAGGCCGAGGATGAAGGCGATCGAGGTCATCATCACAGCGCGGAACCGCATCTGGGCGCCGAGCTCCGCGGCCTGCGCAATCGGCAATCCGCCCTCGCGCTGCTCCTTGGCAAACTCGACGATCAGGATGCCGTTCTTGGCAGCGAGCGCGATCAGCACCACGAGGCCGATCTGGCCGTAGAGATCGAGGTTCAAGCCGGCGACCTTGATCGCCGTGTACGAGCCGAGCACGCCCACCGTGACCGACAACAGGACCGGGATCGGAATGGTCCAGCTCTCGTACAGCGCAACCAGGAACAGATAGGCGAACAGCACCGCGAGCGCGAGAATGATGCCGGTCTGCCCTGAGGCCGCCTGCTCCTGATAGGCGGTGCCGGTCCATTCGTAGGAATAGCCGGCCGGTAGCGTCGCTCGCGAAATTTCCTCCATCGCGGCGATCGCGGTGCCCGACGAGACGCCTGGCGCCGGGCTGCCGTTGATGGTGACCGAGCGGTAGTTGTTGTAGCGGGTGATGACTTGCGGTCCGGTGACGATCCTCACGCTCGCGATGGAGCGCATCGGTACCATCTCGCCGCCGCTGTTGCGGACATAGATCTGCCAGATGTCGGAAATGTCGCCGCGATTGGCAGCCTCACCTTCGACATTGACCTGCCAGGTGCGGCCGAACAGGTTGAAGTTGTTGACGTAGATGCCGCCCAGCGTCGCCTGCAGCGCGGTGAACACGTCGGCCATGTTCAGCCCGAGCGCCTGCGCCTTGGCGCGGTCGATGTCGAGATAGATCGACGGATTGGTCGCGGTAAAGGTCGAGAACACGCGCGCCAGCCGCGGGTCACGGTTGGCCGCATTGATCAGGCCGGTCATCACGCTGCCGAGCGCAGCCGGATCCTGCCCTTCCAGCGCATCGAGCTGATATTCGAAGCCGCCGGAGGTCGAAAGCCCGATGATCGGCGGCAGGTTGAACGGCAGGATATTGGCCTGCCGGATCTGCGCGCCCTCCCCGAACATTCGCCGGATCGTCGCCTGCACCGAATCCGCGGCGGCCTGCCGATCGGCGAACGGCTTCATGCGCGCCACCATGAAGGCCGAGTTCGGCTCGCTCGCGCCGTCGAGCAGCGAAAAGCCGATGATCGAGAGCACGTGCTCGACCTGCGGCATCTTCTTCAAGAGCGCCTCGACCTGCTTGGTCACCTCGCTGGTGCGCGACACCGACGCACCGTCAGGCAATTGCACCGAGATGAAGAAGGCGCCCTGATCCTCCTCGGGCAGGAAGCCCGTCGGAGTTATGCGCGACACGCCGAAAACGCCGCCGGCAAACACCAGCACCGCGACCAGCGACAATATCGCCACCCGCAGCAGCCGGCGCACCATGCCGGCATAACGGTCGCGCACCCAATCGATGCCGCCGAGCACGCGCCCCATGATGCCGCGGCGCGGCCCGGTATGCCGCAGGAACACGGCGCAGAGCGCCGGCGACAGCGTCAGCGCGTTCAGCGCCGAGATCACCATAGCCGCGCTGATCGTCACCGCGAACTGGCGAAACAGGGTTCCGGAGATGCCGGGGATGAACGCGATCGGCACGAACACCGACAACAGCACCAGCGAAATCGCGATGATCGGCGCGGTGATCTGCGCCATCGCTTTTTTGGTGGCCTCCGCCGGCGACAGCTCGGGCTCGCTCTCCATCACGCGTTCGACGTTCTCGACCACGACGATGGCGTCGTCGACCACGATGCCGATGGCAAGCACCATCGCAAGCAGCGACACGGTGTTGGCGGAATAGCCGAGGATCAGGAGAACCGCAAAGGTGCCGATCAGGCTGACCGGCACCGCGACCGCCGGGATCACCGTGGCGCGCAAATTGCCGAGGAACAGGAACACGACGATCACGACCAGCACGAAGGCTTCGCCGAGCGTCTTCAGCACTTCCTTGATGGTATCGGAGACGAAGGTCGTGGAGTCGTACTGCACCAGATAGGTCAGGCCCGGGGGAAACCGTTCCGACAATCTGGTGAGCGTCGACTGCACCGCGGCGGCGGTGGTCACCGCATTGGCGCCCGGCGCAAGATAGATGCCGATCGGTACGCCGGGCTGGCCGTCGATCCGGGACTCGCTGTCCATGTTCTGGGCGCCGATCTCGACCCGGGCGACGTCGCTGACCCGGAGCACCGAGCCGTCCGGGTTGGCGCGCAGCACGATATTGCCGAACTGGGCCGCCGTCGTGAGCCGCCCTTGCGTCTGCACGTTGAACTGGAACTGCTGGTCCTCGGCGATCGGACGGGCGCCGATGCGGCCGACCGGCGCCTGTACGCTCTGCGCCCGGATCGCCGCGATCACATCCGAGGGCGCCAGATTGAGGCTGGTGAGCCGCTGCGTATCGAACCAGATCCGCATCGAGTAGTTCAGCTTCGCGAACAGCGAGGCCTGGCCGACGCCCGGCGTGCGCGAGATCGCATCGAGCACGTTGATGATCGCGTAGTTGGTGATGAACAGCGGATCCTGCTGGCCGCTCTTGCTGTACAGCACGATGAACTGCAGCACGGCCGAGGATTTCTTCTGCACGACCAGGCCTTGCGCCTGCACCTCGGTCGGCAGTTGCGCGAGCGCGCTCTGGACGCGGTTGTTGACGTTGACGGTGTTGATATCGGGATTGGTGCCGAGCGCGAACGAGACGGTCAGCGTGTAGCTGCCGTCATTGCCGCTGGTCGACTTCATGTAGAGCATCTTGTCGACGCCGACGACCTGGGCTTCGAGCGGCTGCGCGACGCTCGATTCCACCACTTCGGCGGAGGCGCCCGGGAAATTGGCGGTTACGGTGACCTGTGGCGGCACGATGTCCGGAAACTGCGCCACCGGAATTTGCAATAGCGCCAGCGCGCCCGCGATGGTGATGACCAGCGCGATGACGATGGCAAGCCGCGGACGATCGACGAAGATGGCGGAAATCATGGGCTGGTGCCCGCAGGCTTCGGACCGATCGCGCCGCCGCTCCGGGGCGAGCCCGTGTTTTCCGCCGTTTCCTTCAGGCTCGACTGGATCAGCGCGCTCGCCGGTGCCGGCGCCACCGGCTGGCCGGGCCGCACCCGCTGCATCCCTTCAGCGATCACCTTCTCTCCGACCGAAAGCCCAGAGGTCACCGAAGCGATGGTCGCGGTCGACTGTCCAAGGACGATCCGCCGCTGCTCCGCCTTGTTGTCGGCCCCGAGCACGAAGACATAGTCGCCCTGCTGGTCCGACAGCACGGCCGAGCGCGGGATCGCCACCACGTCGACCGGCTGCGCGCCCTCGAGCAGGACGGTGACGAACTCGTTGTCGGTGAGCTGGCGCACCGTGACGTTGTCCGCCGACGACAGACGAGGCAGTATGGGATTGGGGATAATGCCGCGCAGCGTGATGGTATCGGTGTTCTGCGCGATCGTGTTGTTGACGAAGTTGAGCTCGCCGACCTGGTCATAGAGCTTGCCGTCGGGCAGACGGATCCTGATCACCACCGCCTTGAACCCGCCCAGCGTCGCGTAACGGTCGCGCAGCACGAGGCCTTCGCGCACCGACACCGGGAAGGTCACGTACATCGGGTCCTGGCTCACGATGGTCGTGAGCACGCCCGAGCTTGGGCTGACAACGTTGCCTTCGGTCACCGCGGTGCGGCCGATCTTACCGTCGATCGGCGAGCGGATCTGGGTGTAGTCCAGATTGATCTTTGAGAGGTCGACTTGTGCCTGGGCAGCCTGCACCTGCGCTTCCAGGCTCTGCTCGTTGGCGAGCGCAGCATCATAGGTGGACTGCTGGCCGGCCGGGCCGCCGAGCAAGGCCTTGGCGCGGCCGGTCGTCAGCTTGGCGTTGACGAGGGTGGCCTGCAATTGCGCGACCTGCGCCTTCTTGGACTCAAGGTCCGCCTCGAACGGGCCGCGCTCGAGCTCGTAGAGCATATCGCCGGTCTTGACCTCGGCGCCTTCGACGAAGTTCCGCTTTTCCAGGAAGGCGGTGACGCGGGCGACCACGTTGACCCGGTTGGTGGCCTCGATCCGCCCCAGAAACTCGTTGGATTGGGTGACGGGCCGCTTGACCGCCTCAATGATACCGACCGCTGGAGGTCCCGCGGCCTGCTGGGCCTCGGCGGCGGCCAGCGCGCCGAACATGGCGCTGCCCAACGCGACGACCCCGGCGAGCCGGGCCATTGTTATCCCTGCAAGATTCACTGTTCGCGCCTTTGTCCCGTTTGACCCGGATCAATAGCATCCGCATCGGGAAAGCCAACGGTATGAACGTATGGCAGCGGTCAATCGATGCTCTCTCGATGGCCAGATCGCCGTGTCGCACCAAAATGTGATGGCGGAGGAAGGGATCAGGTCCGCAGGCCTCCGCTGGTAGCGCTGTGTGGCCCCGCCGCTACTGGAACGAACTTTTTTGGCCAGGCGCTGCACAACCTGTTGAATGTTGCTTGCTGCATGATCGGCCAGCAAGCCAAGCTTGGCTAGGCGCCGTGGGGCCGGTCGCCGGGGGAGCTTTTCGGTGCCAAAGCTCGGGATTTGCGCGGCAGTCCTTCTTGCGATTGTCGGCGGATCGGAGACAAGGGCAGCCGACGTCGCGCCGACCAAGGCGCCGCCGGCAGCGTCCACGACGCCGCGCCCCTGCACCGACCCGTCGGACTTCGTCACGACCAACTGCCAGCTCACCTGGGAAGGCATCACGGTCTTCGGCATCATCGACACCGGCTTCGGCTGGCAAAGCCACGGTGCCTCGTTTGATCCGCGATCTGCAGTCGCAGCGTCCTACCTGGTCCAGAAACAGAACCGCTTGGCGACATGGACGCTCGCACCCAATGCCTTGAGCAATTCGACCATTGGCATCAAGGGAACCAGGCCAATCGGCGAGGACTTTTCTTTCGTCTTTGACCTCGATGCCGGCTTCGACCCCTATTCGCTGCGATTCTCGAATGGACCCGGAGCTATCGCCGCGAATGCCGGCCTCCCGCAAAACCTGCAAACCGCCTATTCGGATTCAAGCCGAGCGGGTCAGTGGTACAACGGTCAGGGTTACGTCGGCGTCAGCTCCCCGACCTTTGGCACGCTGACCCTCTTCCGACAGAACTCGCTGACGCTGGACGCCGTGTTCGATTACGATCCGTTCGGCGCCTCCTACGGTTTCTCGGCGATCGGCTTCCAGGGAATCACCTGCGGCGGCGGCAACACCGAAAATTGCAGACACTCGACGTCGGTGAAGTACCGGTACAACTTCAACCATTTCCGGGCGGCGGCGCTGTGGCAGTTCGGCGGCTATGACGAGAACAATGCGTCCAATGGCGCCTATCAATTCCAGCTCGGCGGCGACATTCCGATCCGCGACAATGACGTGCTCTCGGTCGATGCGATCTACAGCCATGTCAAGGATTCCGTGTCGCTTGCGCTTGCACCGGGAGCCAACAACGCGTTCGGGACGCCGATCGCCCCGTTCCTGCCGCAGACGCTGACGGCGACGATCTCCGACAACACCGCCGCGATGTTCGTGGCGAAATACACGACCAAGTCGCTGAAGCTGTACGCCGGTTACGAATACATCCGATACGAGCCGCCGAGCAATCCGCAGGCCGCCTTCACCGACATCGCCGGAAACTTCCTTTGCCAGGGCTGCGATGCCTTCAACGGCACGAACATCAATAATGCGGCGTTCGGCGTGAACGGGCTCGGCAACAAGACCTTTCAGGTCATGTGGGCCGGCATGAAATACTCCGTGAACGACGATCTCGATGTGATCGCCGCCTATTATCACTACATCCAGAATTCCTTCTTCGGCACCGCCGCCGGAGGCGCCTCCTTCTGCTCCTCCAGCGCGCACGCGCAATGCGCCGGCACGTTCGACGCAATCTCTGCCGCGGTCGATTGGAGATTTGCGCCGAAATGGGACACCTATTTCGGCGTGATGTTCACGCAGGTCAATGGCGGCCTGGCGTCCGGCTTTTTCCAGCACAGCAACGTCGCGCCCACAGCCGGGCTGCGCTTCCGCTTTTGAGACGGCGGATCTACGCTGACCGTTGCGACCAGCCTACCGGCGCCTCGATATCGAAATTGGCAAGCTCATAGCCGCGCCGGAAATCGACGATGTGCTTGTCCATCCAGGACCGCGCCTCGGCGGGATTACGCATCAAGAGCGCCTGCAGGATCTTCTCATGGGCGAAGACCAGGCGTTCGCCGGCATTCAGGCGGGAGAACACCCGCAAGAAAGCCGGATAGAATAGCTGGCTCATCGGCTCGCGGCTGAGCTGCAGCGCACGATTGCGCGAGGCTCGCGCGATGATCTGGTGAAACTCGATGTCGAGCGCAACGAGGCTCTGCTTGTCCTCGAGCGCGGCCTTGGTGTTCTCGACATTGGCGCGCAGCGCGGCCAGCAGGTCCTCGTCGATCCGCATCGCGGCGCATTCCGCCAGCACCGGCTCGAAACAGCGCATGCTTTCCCAGAGTTCGAAGAAGCTGATCTCCTGCAGTACGATCGCGGCCGTCACCTTCTGCGAAATGTCGGCCTCGCGCGGCGCGGTGACATAGAGCAATTTGCCGCCGTCGTGACGGCGGACGATGCCGTTCTGCTCCAGCACCCGGATCGCTTCCCGGACCGTCGAGCGGTGGACACCAAAGCTTGCCGCCAGCGCGATCTCCGCCGGCACCCGGTCGCCGACCGCCCACTCGCCCGACATGATCTTGGCCTCGATGCTGCGCACCACCAGCCGGTAGACCGGCTCGTTGCGCTCCTGGGCGTTGTTGCTGAGATCCGCTACAGACATCAGGCGACGCCTCGCGCGAACTCGCGGTCGCGCAATTCGCGGCGACGGATCTTGCCGGTGATCGTCATCGGAAGCTCGGCGATATACGCGATCGCGCGCGGATATTTGTAAGGCGCGGTGACCGACTTGACGTGGTCCTGCAATTCGCGCGTCAGCTCCGGCGACGGCGCATGGCCTGGCCGCAGCACGACGAACGCCTTCACGATCTCCCCACGCTCGGCATCGGGGCTGCCGACTACCGCGCACATCTGCACCGCCGGATGCTCGGCCAGCGCGTTCTCGACCTCGATCGGGCCGATGCGGTATCCGGCTGAATTGATGACATCGTCCGAGCGCCCGCGATACCAGAGATAGCCATCGGCATCCTTCTCCGCGCGATCGCTGGTCAGAAACCAGCGCCCGTCCGGACCATCGACAAAGCAGGCCGCGGTGCGCTCCGCATCCTTCCAGTAGCCGAGCATCAATTGCGGGTTTGGCACTTTCAGCGCGAGGTCGCCCTCCTGCCCCGGCGGCAAGCGGTTGCCCTTGGCGTCGATCACATCAAGGTCGGAGCCCGGCGATGGACGCCCCATCGAGCCGTAACGGACCGGCTCGGTTGGATAGTTCAGTGCGACCATCAGGGCTTCGGTCTGCCCATAGGCTTCATCGATGCGGATGCCGGTCGCCGCCTCCCAGCGCTCGGCGACGACGGGGTTCATGGCTTCGCCCGCAGTGACGACGCGGCGCAGCCGGCCGAGATCATCGCGCGCGCGGACTTCGCCGACGACGCGCGACAACTCCGTGCCGGGCGCGCAGTAGACGGTGACCTGGTGCTTGCGCAGGAGTTCGAGCCGGTCCTTCGGCACGAACGGGCCGTCGAAGAAGAACGAGCAGGCGCCGCAGCTCAGCGGCCCGAAGATGATGCTGGTCCCCGCCTTGCTCCAGCCGGTGTCTGCCGTGCACCAGATCACCTCGCCGGGACGCAGATCGAGCCAGTAGATCGCGGAGACCCGCCACGCAAAGATCGCGCGTGCCGCATGGACGACGGCCTTCGGATGGCCGGTCGAGCCTGACGTGTAGTACATGATCGCGGGATCTTCGGCCCTGACGATCGCCGGCTCGATCGTCTCGGAAGCGCGCGCCACTTCGCTGTTCCAATCGAGCCAGCCTGAGGTCTGGCCGAGCGCGATCCGCACCGGGATCAGCTCCTCCACGGATGCGAATTTGCCGGTCTGCTCGGGACGGCAGATCGCCGCCTTGGCCTCGGCATTGGCGACGCGATATTCGATATCGCGCGCCGTCAGCATCTCGATGCACGGGATCGGCACCGCGCCGATCTTCATCGCCGCAATCAGCGCGACGAACCATTCGGATAGCCGCGGCAGCATGATGATGACGCGGTCGCCCTTTTCGACGCCATTCGCGCGCAGCACATTCGCGAGCCGGTTCGATAGCAGCGACAGATCGGAATAGCTGTAGCGCCGCGTCTCGCCTGCGGCGTTCTCCCAGATCAGCGCCGCCCCATCCTGCTCGCGGGCGCGGCGGTCGATGATGTCAGTGCCGAAATTGAAGGTCTCCGGCACCTGCCAGCGGAAGTTGGCGCACAGGCTTTCATAGCCTTCGACCGCAGGCTCTTTGGGCGGTGACCAGACATCTCGCATCATTTCCTCCTGCTCGCGCGTTTTGCGCTTGTTGTTCTGTTTCTGCGGCGGGCTCTTACCGCCGCCTATCTCGCGCCGTGAGTCACGATCCGCCGTCCGATCGCCCAGCGGTGCACCTCGGACGGGCCGTCATAGATGCGGAAGGCGCGGACGTCGCGATAGAACCGCTCGACCACCGTGTCGCGGGTGGTGCCGAGCCCGCCGAGGATCTGCAGCGAACGGTCCGCGACGCGCGCGATCGCTTCCGAGCAGATCACCTTGGCCATCGAGCTCTCGGTCGAGGCCCGCTCGCCTTTGTCGAGCAGCCAGGCCGTATGCCAGATCGTCAGTTGCGCCTGGTGGATGTCCATCGCGTTGTCGGCCAGCATGAAGGAGACGCCCTCGTGCTCGCCGAGCGGCTTGCCGAACGCCGTGCGACGCCGCGCGTACTCGGTCGCGATTTCCTGGGCGCGGATCGCTGCGCCGAGCCAGCGCATGCAGTGCGTGAGCCGCGCCGGCGCGAGGCGAACCTGGGCGTGACGAAAGCCCTGTCCGATCTCGCCGAGCACGGCGTCGGACGGCACGCGAAGTCCATTGAAGCGGACCACCGCATGCCCGCCAACAAAGCTGGAATCGATAGTGTCGAGCGTGCGCTCGATCGTGATAGCGGGATCGGACATGTCGGCGAGGAACATGGTCGCAGCCCCCTCCATTCCTGCGCCGCTCGTCTTCGCCATGATGATCGCAAAGGCCGCGCCTTCGGCGCCGGTGATCAGCCATTTCTCGCCGTCGATGACCCAGTCATTGCCATCGCGCCGCGCCGTAGTCTGCAACTGGCCGGGATCGGAGCCCGCGCCGGGAGCGGGCTCCGTCATGCAGAAGCAGGAGCGGATATCTCCGGTCGCGAGCGGCTTCAAATAGCGCTCGCGCTGATCCGGCCGCGCCACGACATCGAGGAGATGGATGTTGCCCTCATCAGGCGCGGCGCAATGCAGCGCCACGGGACCGAGCATCGAATAGCCGGCGGCGGTGAACACGGCGGCGCGGCCGATATGCGACAGATGCTGGCCGCCATATTCCGCCGGCGCATGTGGCGCGAATACGCCGGTCTTGCGCGCGAGCGCGTTGAGCTCGCGCCGTAGCTCGTCGGTCGGACCATGGGAGGTCCAGCGCTTGTCCTTCTCGAACGGGACGACCGTGTCCTTGACGAAGGCTTTCACGCGATCGGCCAGTTCGGACACGCGCGGTGGCAGCGAAAAGTTCATGTCGAGTTGATGCATCGTCAGTTTCCTCGCTCAGTTCCGGTCGCTGCGTCGCGCGCGACCAGGAGAATGTCCTCGCCAAGACAGGCGAAGTCGGCATAGCGACTGTCCTTCACCGCGCCGTTGGCCCATTGCCGGTGCAGTTGCAGGAACACGATCCCGAGCTTGAACAGCGCGAGCACGCGCATCGCCGGCAGGTCATCGATATCCAGTCCGGTCAGATCGGCATAGCGCCGCGCGACTTCGGCACGGCGCCAGAACCCGGGATGAGTTGTCGGCATCTGCTGCAGGCGCTGCAATGCCGGCGGATCATCCGGCTGCGCCCAATAGCTCAAGAGCGTCGCCAGATCGAACAGCGGATCGCCCCGCGTGCCCATGTCCCAATCGACCAGCGCGACCGGCGAAAGCGTCTGCGGATTCAGGATCAGATTGTCGAGCTTGAAATCGCAGTGCAGCAGCGTCGGCGTCCGCTCACGGAATGTCTGCCGGGACAGCCACTGCGAAATGTCCTGCAGCAGACCTCGCAACGCGCTGTCCTCGGCAACCAGCGCCCCGCGTTTCGACCAGCCGGCAATCGCGCGGGCGATGAACCCCTCGGGGCGGCCAAGATCCTCGAGTCCGACCGCGCGCGCATCGACCCCGTGCAACGCGGCCAATGTTCCAACCATCATCTCCGAGAGAACCCCGGGTGCATCGTCGCGCCCTTGCAGCGGCGGCGACAGATCCGCGCCGCGGATGACGAGCCCTGCGCGATACTCAATGAGTTGGAAGGGAACGCCGATGACGCCGCGGTCGCCGCAATAATGCAGCCCCCTCGCGATGAACGGCAGCGCGTCGGCAAGGCGCGACAGGATGCGATGCTCGCGCGCCATGTCGTGGGCGCCCGGCGGCAGATCGCCGTCGGGCGGACGGCGCAGGACCGCCGGCGCGCCGTTGACGTTCAGGAGATAGTTGCGATTGGCGAGGCCACCGGCGAACTGCCGGATCGGCCGCGCCAGATCGACATTCATGCCGTGGGCTTCCAGATGCCGCGCAAGGCGATCCCAATCGGCAGGCGCGGTTTCCGCGGCCGACAGCAGTCCCGGATTTCCTGATAGCGACGGATCAGCAATCACGCGCGCCTCGACCTCCCTGTTCCGAATATCAAGGTTGGAGCCCTAGCCTCCCGCCGCTTCGAGGGCTCGGACGATTATTGTCGGACCAAAAATTAGCGCCAGGACCGCCAAGCTTGCAACTGGCAATAGCGAAATCGACACTCCGCGCCAGGCCATCTCATAAGCTTTTGTGATTTATAGATATTTTTCGAAACGGCTTCCGAGAGCCAGATCCACCGGAACGCATATGTCGGACAATAAATTAGTGCTCCCGGGCACCGAAGCGATGACGGTAGGCGGTCGGGCTGATGCCGGCGACTTTCCGGAAGCGCGATCGGAAGGTAACCGCGGATTCGAATCCGACCGAGCTTGCAATCTGATCGACCGAAGCCACGCTGGTTTCGAGCAGTTCCTGCGCCCGGCGAATGCGCATCTTGAGCAGCCATTGCAGCGGCGTCGTTCCGGTCTGCTCCTGGAAGCGTCGCGCCAGTGTCCTCGGACTCATGCGCGCCCGGTCGGCCAGCGACCGAACCGTGAGCGTGCGGTCGAGATTGGCGCTCATCCAGTCGAGCAGCGAGGCCAGGCTGGCGGCGGATTTCGGCGGTTCGTGCCTGATGAACTGGGACTGGCCGCCGTCCCTGACTAGGGGAGCAACGGCGAGCCGCGCCGCGTCGGCCGCAACCGCCTGACCGTGATCGCGTCGTAGCAGGTGCAGGCACATGTCCACTCCCGCTGAGGCTCCGGCGGAGGTGATCAGGCGCCCCTCGTCGACGAACAGCACGTTTGGATCGACCTGGATGCGCGGATAGCGCCGTGCGAACTCGTCTGCGCAGATCCAATGCGTCGTGGCCCGGCGTCCATCCAGGAGGCCAGTTGCCGCCAGAACGAAGGCTCCCGAACAGATCGACGCCAGTCTGGCGCCGCGCTCCCAGGCAGATTGAAGCGCCCCAAGCACGGCCGGGGAGACCGGAGCGGTCGGATCTTCCACTCCCGGCACCAGGACCGTATCGGCCGACGCGAGCTCCTCAAGGCCCCACTCCGTTTGTAACGTGAAATTCCTCGACCGAACTTCGGTCGCTTCGCTGCACACGCGGACACTATAGCTGGCGACGCCCGCCGCTCCACTCGCGCGCCCGAACACCTCGCACGGGACCGACAGGTCGAACGGCACGAACCCGTCCATCGCGAGAACTGAAACTTTATGCATGACCACCTCGGAGCGAGCATTTTCCAGGGCGAACATAGCCGAAACGCGGTTTGGCAGGAAATGATCGCAGGTTGTCATTTCGGTCACTCACCGAGCGCGCGAGGCATTGTCTATGCATGCCGCCGGTCTTGAAGCGGGAAGGTGCGCGTGTCCGACGATTACGAATCGACGCAGTTGCGGTGGCTTGGAATACTGTCGGTCCTCGAGGCGACAACGCTGGTCCTGCTTGTCGCAGTCGCCGTGCCACTGAAGCATATCGCCGGCTGGAACGTCGCCGTCCATGTCATGGGGCCGGTCCACGGCCTTGCGTTTCTCGGCTATTGCTGGGCTGCGATCCAGGCGATCGCGGAAGGCGGCTGGAGCCGATCGGAGGCGGTGCGGCTGTTCGCGGTCGCGTTCATCCCGTTCGCGGGCTTTGCCAATGCGCGGCTCATTGCACGAAAGTCCGCGGCCTTGCGCACCGGTGTGGTCCAGTGAGCCTTGCTACGCTTTACCCATGGCTGAAGGCGTTGCATGTCGTCAGCGCCTTCTTTTTTGTAGCCGGTACCGTCACCACGTCGATGGTGCTGGCAGCGGAGCGCGCGAATCCGGGATCGGTCGAGCCCGTTGCGGGTTTTCTGGCCAAATCGGAACGCTGGCTGACCACGCCGGCCATGCTGCTGGTCTGGGCTTTCGGCTTGACGTTGGCGGTCACGGCCGGGTGGTTCTCAAGCTCCTGGCTGCAAATCAAGTTTGCCTTTGTCGTTGTGCTCTCGGCCGTACATGGAATCCAGTCAGGCCAGCTCCGGCGCCTTGTCAGGAATAAGGCGCTAAAACCCTGGACAACGCTGCCCTTGATCCTCGTCTGCGTGATGGCGGTGGTCGTGCTGGTCGTGGTCAAGCCTTAGCCGCGCCCGCCTTGGGGCGCAGGCCATCCTGAGAGTGGATCGAGATCTGCTGCCGAAGCAGCCAGCGGATCTCCGAAGGGGTATCGATCTCGCGAATGTCCTCCGCCAGCGACGCTGCGCGCTGGCGATATCTCGGATCATCCAGCACCGAGCGTACAGCGGGACGCAATTGCTCTGCGATGGGTGCGTTGGTCGCCAGATTGACGCCGACCCCGGACCAGGCGACGCGGACGCCGACATCGCCGCGGTCGGCTGCCGTTCCCGCTGCGACGATGGGAACGCCGTAACTCAAGGCTTGATTGACACTGCCGTAACCGCCGTTCGTCACGAATGCATCGGCTTTCGACAACGCCCACTCAAACGGAAGATACTGGGCGACCCGCACATTTTGAGGCAAGCGGCCACCGAGCGCGTCGATCGGACGCCCGCCGGTCGTCACCATGACGAGAACATCCCGCTCGTTCGCCAGCGCCTCCAGCGTCGGCAGGGTCAGCTCGCTGAAATCGTTGTTGGTCAACGTGCCCTGGGTCACAAGGACGACCTTGCGTGAACCGTCCAACTCGTAGGCCCACGACGGCACTGGCGCCTGGTTCGGCGTAATCGGCAGCGGGCCGACGAAGTGCACCGAACTTGGCAGCCGGCGGCGCGGCAGTTCGAACCGCGGCACCGTGAGCTGCAGATAGATATCGGGCAGCTCCACCATCGCGTCATAAAGATTCAAACGCAGCGGCCTGCTCCCGATCTGGGCCAGGGACTCGTTCACGCATCGTCCGGCCGGGCCAAAGACGGATTGTTCGTAGGTTTGAAAGAGCGAGGCATACTCCCTTAGTTGCTGGTCGTTGCGCGCGGGCGGAATGCCTGCATCGTTCGGGGCGCCGTCGTCTCGACGTGACAGGAGATAGGTGGTTCCAAGCAGGGCTACGGACGGCCGCTGCGCACGAGGACCAAGCAGCATCGGCAACACACCCAGCATGAGATGATCGCCGATGATGATGTCGGGAGGAAACTCCTGCATGACGATTTTGATGCTCTCATACTGAGCCAGCATGAAATTGGCGAAACCCTGCTCCAGGATCAGCCGCAACTGCTGTGCGCCCGGCGCCGCTGTCATGATTTCCGGAAACAGTTTGGCGGCGTCTCGCGTATCGATGTCGGCCGCCGGCACGAAACTGCGGAATTGAGCGCCGATCTTTTCGACACGGTCTCGCAGATAGCTCGATGTCAGGCCCATGACCTTCCAGCCGTCGGCGATCAGTATCCGACCGACTCCCAATACTGGATGGAGATGTCCCATCATCGGGGACGAGACGAGAAGCGCCTTCATGCACGGTCTCCGTTGAGCTGAGCAGTTGAGCCGCGGTCATTGACGGCTCGTCGGCTGCGACGGGCCAAGCACGGCGTCTCATTATTGTTCGGTCGCTGTTACGGCAAAGTCACCGGAATGGACGAACGCGCTACAGCCGCAACAATCGGTCGAGTCAGCTTCGCGTTACGGAAGTAACAGAGCGCGTGCGGACTGAAATCAACGCGCAATATTGCGCTGACAGTGTTGGGCGAGGTCCTTCGATCCGGCGCTCAGTTGACTGACAGAACTTCGACAAGCTCAATCCAAATGACGACGCTTCCAGGCAAGACGGACTCGCTCGCGTTCACGTGCCTGCTCGGTTTGATGGCCACCCTTCCGGGCTTCGGCACCGACATGGCACTGCCGGCCCTCGCGGACACAGCCACGTCTCTTGCAGTTCCGGTACATAGTGCCGGCCTGACGATCAGCAGTTACATGATCAGCTTCGGCCTTGCGCCGCTGCTGTTCGGGCCGCTGTCGGATCGATACGGTCGCAAACCGATGGTCACGCTTGGCACCATCATCTTCATCATGGCCTCGGTCGGATGCGCGCTGGCACCATCGCTGCCGGTGTTGATTGCATGCCGCGTCATCCAAGGCATCGGCGCGGCGGCCATGACCCTCGCCATCGCGATCGCCCGTGACGCGTTCGACGATACTGTCGTCCGCCAAAAACTGTCGAATATCGTGATGGCGATCTACGTCTCCCCGATCGCCGCGCCGATGGCGGGAGCGGCTTTGCTCGACCTTGCGGGCTGGCGCGCGATCTATGCAAGCCTTGCAGCGCTCGGAATTGTCTTGCTGGTAGGCCAGCGCTTTGGCCCCGACTATGACCTGAAGCCGCGATCGGCGACCCGCTTGAGCCTTCTGGCGCTTATCGGAGATTATCGCTGCGTCCTGTCGCATCCGACCTGCCGCGCATATCTCTTTGCCGCCGCGGCGTCCTTCGGAGTTCTCGCCGCCTATGCGACCGGATCGGCCCTTTTCCTTGTCCAGGTCGCCGGGATGAGCTCAAGTCAATATGGAATCATATTCGGCCTGACTGCATTCGCCGGAATGGCTGGAGCGTTCGTCGACGGCCGGCTCAACGCGCGCGGAGTTCCATCGCATTATTCGTTGTCGATCGGATTTGCCATCCAGGTTCTTACATCGTCGATCCTGCTGGCCATGACGCTGCTGAGCTGGACGCCGACCACCGTCGTCATCCTGCTATTCGTCACGCTCACATTCAGCGGAGGGATCGCGGCGCCGGGCCTCATGCAGGGGGCGCTGCAAGCGCTGCCGGAAATGGCGGGCACCGTCAGCGCCGCAACCAACAGTCTTGTGATGATATCGGGCTCATTAACCAGCGCGCTCACGGCCGTTCTCTTCGACGGCCGGACGGCACTGTCGATGGCCGGCGTGATGGAATTCTGCGCTCTCGTTGCGCTGCTTTTCTTGGTAATGGCAGTCGGGCGAGTCAGGCAACAGGCCGTGATAGACATACCGCCGTCGTCCCGGGCTTGACCCGGGACGCATAACCACAGGCCTTTGTTGTTGTGCTCCGCGGCAACCCACTTGCTTTGCGCCACAACCCGTGGTTATGGCTCCTTGCTTTCGCAGGGACGACGGCGCGGCTGAGGTCCGCGCCTTGTACCACCAACATAGGCCAACGAGCGAAACTCGCTCGTTGGCCCTGGACGTCACGCTACCTCACAGCGCCTTGTCGACCTGGGCGTAGCCGCCTTTGCCGTCCCACTTATAGACGACATAATCGATGGCCTTGATGTCACCCTTTGCATCGAACGCCAACTTGCCGATTACAGTGTCCCATTCGCCGGCCTTTATGGTATCGACCACCTTCTTCGGGTCGGTCGTACCGGCCTTCGCCACCGCCTGCGACCACACCTGGAACGCCGCATAGGTGTAGAGCGTGTAACCCTCGGGATCGATGTTCTTGGCCTTGAACTTCTCGACGATGGCCTTTGCGGTCGGCTTTTCGCGAGGATCGGGACCGAAGGTGAACAATGTGCCCTCCGCAACAGGCCCGGTGATCGAGGCAAACTCGCGGTCGTTGATCGCATCGCCCGCCATCAGCACCGTCTTGAGCCCTTGATCGCGCATCTGGCGCAGGATCAGGCCCGCTTCCTGATGATAGCCGCCGACATAGACCAGATCGATGTTCTCGCGCTTGAGCCGAGACACGATGGAATTGAAATCCTTGTCGCCCTTGTTGAAGGACTCGAACATCTTCTCTGTGACGCCGGCCTTATTGAGCGCCTTCTTGGTTTCGTCGGCAAGTCCCTTGCCGTAGGTGGTCTTGTCGTTGAGGATCGCGATGTTCTTGCCGGCGAAGTTCTTGGCGATATAGCCGGCGGCAACCAGACCCTGCTGGTCGTCGCGGCCGCAGACCCTCAGCACGTTCCACAGCTTGCGCTCGGTAAGCAGCGGATTGGTCGAGCCCGGCGAAATCTGCAGCACGTTGCCGTCCGCATAGGCTTCCGAGGCCGGGATCGACGACGAAGAACAATAGTGGCCGGCGACGAACGGAATTCTCGCGCTGGCGATCTTCTCGGCGACGGAGCGCGCCTGCTTCGGATCGCAGGCATCGTCGTTGACATCAAGCACCAGCTTCCTGTTGAGGAGACCGCCGGCGGCATTGATATCGGCCACCGCCTGCTCGGCGCCGTTCTGGAACTGACGGCCGAACGCGGCTTCACCGCCGGTGATCGAAGAGGCAACCGCCACCCTGATGTCCTGGGCCAGCGCTGCAGAGGACAGCACAAGTGACACACCTAGTGTTAGACCGAAGAGCTTGACCACTTTCATACGAAAGTCCTTGGGGTTGTTTTAGAGAGACGGCGACTGCGCCGGTCCCTTCATAGCATGGCCGGCTGACATCGGCGCGATGTCAGCGTATTTTTTTACCAATGGTGCTGGCTCCATCGAGGGCGAGGTGGCGTGAGCTCTGTTATGCGTTATCGCCAGGAAGGCGGCCGCGGCCCCGCGTTACGGCCGTAGCCGTATTTTCCCGCGTCGGAATGTTCCGGAAACATGGCCGCGCCAGAGTCTCGGCGACTGATATTTGCCGGGAGATATCGATGTCGCACATCGACCAACTGTTCTACACCCGCCCATATCCGAAACAGACCCGACAGGCGCCGAACGCTCCGCGATGGTATGTCTCGATCAGCGCGATGGTGACGTTCCTGCTGTCGAAGATGAGGGAAGAACTGGCGATACGCCAGGCCATGGCAGAGCTGCGGGATCTCGACGACCGAATGCTGCGCGACGTCGGATTGTCCCGCTACGATATCGCATCCATCCGCAGGCGCGAAACCTAGCCGGTTACACAGCGCGCAAGGACCTCGATCGCTGATGATCAACGGCGCGCGCCACGCGCCCGTTGAATTCGCGCGCCGACACGGTTTGCAGTTCGATAGGACAGCATCATGAAGCACGAAACTGTGTTGCAGACACCGGCTGCGACCTCGGGCCTGGTCAGAAGGTTGGTTCGAGCCCAGGGTGATCCGGCGAAGCAACGTATACGCGCATGGCTCGGCAATATCTGCGACGAGAAACTCTTGACCTTCGGACTCTCGGCGGCCGATATCGCGCTCTTGCGGGCGCGTTGCCCTGAGAACTCTGATGCATCGGGTCGCAAATTGGAGGCCCGACGGATCGCGTGAGAGCTTCAGCGAGACGAATCGCGCCGGCACTCTGTCGGCGTGACTCCGAAACGGCGGCGGAACCGCTGGTTGAAGTAGGAGACCTCGCCGAAGCCGCATGCGAGCGCGATCTCGCTGATCTTGAGACGATCTCCCTGCTCGCTCGTAAGCATCTGCCGCGCCTGCTGCAGGCGACGCTCCAGCAGACGCTCCGTGAAGCTCTGGCCCGTCTCGTGCAAGAGATCCTGCACATATCTGGTCGAGAGACCGAGATGGCGGGCAACGTTCGCTGCCGAGAAACCGGCACTCATGAAGCTTCGATCGATCTCGGCAATAATGTCGTGAATGCGCGATGCCCGCAGGCCACGCGTCGTGGCGATCTGCGCGGCATCACCGCGCGCGCCGAGCACCAGCGCGATCAGGTCGAGAAGAGTGGTGCGAATATGCGCGTCGAGC
Organism: Bradyrhizobium sp. LeoB3; assembly: GCF_055456055.1. Classification (NCBI taxonomy): domain Bacteria; kingdom Pseudomonadati; phylum Pseudomonadota; class Alphaproteobacteria; order Hyphomicrobiales; family Nitrobacteraceae; genus Bradyrhizobium; species Bradyrhizobium sp. LeoB3. The sequence continues at coordinate 266,669 of NZ_JBVBEF010000002.1, read as the reverse complement.
TGCGGATCGTGGGGCGCACGCGACAGCTTTACGACGCTTTCGATATAGCGCCGCAGGTGAGCAACAGCCGGCCGCTGCGGATCGAGCGGCCGCGCCAACAGGTCGTCCGCCTGGCTGACCAGCGCAGTCAGTTGGTCCCGGCTGACCGTCAACGTCGTCCAGGCAAAGGGCGTATCGGACGCCATCTCCGTCGGCACGCCATTTGTCCCGAGAAATACGCCGCCGGAAGGGAGAGTCGCTTCGCGATTTGACTGATCCACCCGCAGCGTGCCGGTTCCGCGGTGGAAGACAAGGCAGAAATCGTCATCGGGGCCGCGAGAAATGGCGCTTCTCGATCGCTTCACCCTGCCGAAGGCGCCCCCGAATCGGGTGACGTGAATGTCCTGAAAGCCGGACCAGCGAAGGAACCCGGAAAACGGTCGGTCCTCGAACCTCGTGATGTCGACACAACAGGTGAGCGCCTCCACCTTCTCATACCAGAGAGAAAACCTTCGATCGTCTTCAAGCGCGGGATCGAGATTGTCGGAGTGGAAGCTTGTTTGATGCATTGTTCTTGAAATTGCACTTACACAACCATGTTACCGGCGCCGCTCCATGCGAGCCATGAGTAACTCTGCCGCAGCGCGTCGCGAATCGCTGATGCCGCTTCGGGTTGTTGCACAACAGCCACACGGACGAACGGTTTAGCGGGAGCGCGCTCGGGCTAAAATCCGGTGCGGGCGAGAACAAGACCATCGCTGCAACCCCTGCCATGTTGCGACACGGCTGCTGCGAGGAACTGCGTCGAGCTCACCCCCTGCGAGGTCGCGACGCGCTCGCCCAGCCTTCACATGTCGCCGTCCCATGACGGCGATGCATTGGAAAACCCTTTCTCCAGGGAAATTTAGGGGCGTGGTAATGAAGACGTTTCTACTCGGCACTGTCTTTGGTCTTGGCTTGGCGGCGGGCCCGACCTTTGCCGCCGATCTGTCCTATCCGGTCAAGGCGCCGCGCATCGCGGCCGTCCCAGTGTTGTCCTGGACCGGCTTCTATATCGGCGCCAATGTCGGCTTTGGCGGCGACAAGTTCAACTATCCGTTCCAGGCATTCCAGCGGCAGCTTCAGGCGGAAGCGCCTGCGCTCGAATCGAGCATCGCCGGCAATCTCAACCTGAACTCGAGCGGTTTCTTCGGCGGTGGCCAGATCGGCTACAATTATCAGTTCGCCAACAATGTGGTCGCCGGCATCGAAGCCGATTTCGAATGGTCGGGTATCGAGGGCAAGCTCGCGGGCGCCGCGCTCTTCACCGCTCCGGGCGTCGTCGGCAACGCAAGCTTCGACATCGGATCCGAGATCGAATGGTTCGGCACCGTTCGCGGTCGCCTCGGCTACACCTGGGACAGGGTCCTTCTCTACGCGACCGGCGGCGCGGCTTACGGCAAGGTCAAATCGCACGCCAGCTTCAACGCCAATGGACTTGTCGGTCCGCTGCCGGCCGTGATCTCGGCGAGCGACACGCAATGGGGCTGGACCGCGGGCGCCGGTCTCGAATACGCCTTCGCGCCGAACTGGTCCTTCAAGACCGAATATCTCTACGTCGACCTTGGCAGCCACACCGTGTTCAACAGCGCGGTCGATGACGTCGCCAACGGCTTCTTCTCGAGCGCCAGCATGGACGTCAGCACCAAGCTTCACACGGTCAAGGCCGGCGTCAATTACAGGTTCTGAGCGAATCCACGATCTTCAATGACCTTAGGGCTGCGGCATCGCCGCAGCCCTCGCCGTTTCCGGCTCTGCTCAACCGCCACCGAATCGATCGAATTGTAGTGAATTCGCTCCCGTTCCTTTAAGGTCGGGCGGATAGCTGGTCGTGCTGGGGAAAGGTCCGGAGTTGTGGTCCTTGTTCGATATGTTCACCGTCGGGCTGTTGGCCGAGGCCGCATGCGCGATTGGCTGCTTGATCGTTGTGATCACATGGGTGCGGGATCGCTCCACTAAGTCCTATTCCTGGTGGATCCTCGGGTTCCTGCTGTCCTTTCTTGGCGTCATTCTTGCGGCACAGCGCCAGACGCTGCCCCAGCTCTCGGCGTTCGGCGTTCCCGGCTTTTTCGCCCTGTTTGGCGCGGGCGCGCTCTGGTGCGGTGTGCGTGTTTTCGACCAACGACCGCTACCTGTATTGGCCTTGCTGCCGCCGCTGATATGGGCAGTGGGCCTGCCGTTCGCGTATCCGAGCTACGCGCTTCGCCAGATCGATTACAATCTCGCGATCGGCACGATGACGCTGCTGATCGGCCTCGATCTCTGGCGTTCATCGTCCCGGGAACTTTCGCCGCGGCTCTGCATCGCGCTGATCTGCCTGTTTGAGACGGTGGTCAGTTACAGCCAGGCCATTGCCATCTTCGTCATGCGCGACGAAATCGGCGCGGGCCCGCTCCGGGGGTGGCTCACCTTTGCGCCGTTCCAATCCGCCGTCGCGATGGTGGCGATCGTCGTCCTCGGCATTCTGATGATCGGCGAGCGTTCCGAACGCCGGCTCCGCGATCTCGCGATGAACGATCAGTTGACCGGCGTCCTCAATCGACGCGGCTTCTTCGAGACCTGCGCAGCCCGGCTTGCCAAACTATCCGGCAAGTCGTGCGAGATCGCGATTGCCCTCTTTGACATCGACTACTTCAAGGCCATCAACGACAAGCATGGCCATCCTGCCGGAGACGAGGTCATCGCCGAGTTCGCCAGGCGCGCCGCGCGCGCGATCCGCCAGGGCGACGTCTTCGGCAGGATCGGCGGGGAAGAGTTCGCGCTGCTGCTGCCGAACACCACGATCAACGATGCAAGGCTCGTCGTCGATCGAGTTCGCGCCACGTTCAGCGATGCGCCGATCCTTCATGACAACATTCAAATCATGGCCACCGCGAGCGCGGGGATATCGATCGCCGACGCTCGAGACATCGTCCTGGATCGGCTGATGTCGGCAGCCGATTCCGCCCTGTACGCGGCGAAGAAGGCGGGACGCAATCGGACCAGCATCCTGCACCCGGTGACGCCGACCGATCGCGACGCTGCGCCGATCGTCCGCAGCTCGTCCTGACTTGCCTGGAGCCTAGCCGTCGAACCCCGCCGGGATGAAGGCCGGCAGCTTTTCCTCGATGAACTGCTTCACCTGCGGTGAGTTGAAGACCTGGATGAACGCCTTCAGGCGCGGGTCGTCCTTCTTGTCGGCACGGGCGGTGAAGCGCAGCACCAGGCCGTCATCGATGGTGCGGTCGATGATCAGCGCCGATTTCGGATCGCCGCCGGCCGGGATCAGATAGGTGACGTTGACGAGCGCCAGCGTGACGTCATCGAGCGAACGATAGGTCTGCGCGGGATCGAGCTCGACGATCTTCAGGTTCTTAGGGTTTTCGATGATGTCGAACTTGCTCACCGCGAAACCTTTGCCCGGCGTCAGCTTGATCAGGCCGGCGCGTTCGAGCAGGATCAATCCGCGCGCCCCGTTCAAGGGCTCGTTGGGAATCGCGACGCTGTCGCCGGACTTGATCTCGTCGAGGCTCTTGATCTTCTTCGAGAACAATCCGACCGGCGCGATCACGCCCACCTTGTCGACCTGAACGAGATTGAAGCCGCGCTGCTTGTTCTGCAGCGCCAGGTAAGTCCCGTGCTGGAACAGGTTCGCATCGACATCGCCGCTGTTGACCACTTCGTTCAGCGCCACCCAGTCGCTGAGCTCGACAATCCTGACGTCCTGCCCCTTCTCCTTGGCGAGCTTGGCCGCATAGCCAGCCAACTGCCCGACCGGGCCGGCACTGGTCGCGATCTTCAGCGGCTCGTCGGCAACCGCGACTGTGGCGAGGGCAAGCAACAGGCCGGCGGCCTGCGCCATACGCATGAACGTCTTCATCTTGTCAGGTCCATCTCTTCTCGAAGGATCGTATGAGGCGGCCTCGCGAGCGCCGTTGACGAATGATGCTTGCCGGTCTCTGCGCTGTCGAGGCGTCGGAGAGAATAGCGATGCGCGTGCTGCGGCTTTGGCCTGACGCGGCGGTAATCTTTCATCCGCCGCGGCAAATTGAAAACAACGTCGTCCGGCTGGCGTGATAGTTTCCGCGAAACACGAACCCGTTGCGGAGAACGGCTGATGACGAGACCGCGAGAACTTCGCTTCAACGCGTTCAACATGACCGCGCCGAGCCACAACTGGGCCGGCCTGTGGTCGCATCCGCGCGATGCGTCGATCGACTACAACACGCTTGATTACTGGGTCGACTATGCCAGGACCGCGGAGCGCGGCCTGCTCGACGGCATCTTCCTTGCCGATGTATTCGGCGTCTACGACGTCTATGGCGGCAATCCGGATGCGGCGATCAGCCATGCCGTCCAACTGCCCAACGCCGAGCCGACGCTGCTGGTCTCCGCGATGGCGCTGGTCACCAAGCATCTCGGCTTCGGCATCACGTCGAACCTGACATTCGAGCATCCCTATCAATTCGCGCGCCGCTTCTCGACGCTCGATCATCTCACCAAAGGACGGATCGGCTGGAACATCGTGACCGGCTATCTCGACAGTGGCGCGCGCGGGATGGGCCTGCCCACCGCCCGCGCCCATGACGAACGCTACGACGCGGCGGAGGATTTTCTCGCCGCCGTCTACAAGCTCTGGGAAGGCAGTTGGGAGGATGACGCCGTCCGCCGCGACCGCGGCACGCGCCTGTTCGCCGATCCGGCGAAGGTCCATCGTGTCAGGCACGAAGGCTCGCATTATCGCGTCGACGGCATCCATCTCGCCGAACCGTCGCCGCAGCGCACGCCATTGTTGTATCAGGCGGGAACGTCACGGCGCGGCCGCGCCTTCGCCGCGAGGCATGCGGAAGCGATCTTCCTCAACGGCCAGACCCGGCCGATCCTCGCGCGAGCCGTCCGCGAGATCAGGGAGGCCGCAAAGGAATTCGGGCGCGATCCCTATGACATCAGGCTGTTTGCCGGCGCCACCGTGATCGTCGCGCCGACGCGCGCCGAAGCCAACGATCTACTGGAAGACTACGCCCGCCATGTCGACCAAGCCGGGCAGCTCGCGCTGCTCTCGGGATGGACCGGCATCGACTTCTCGACCTACCGTCCCGAAGAGGCCGTGCAATACGTCGAGAGCAATGCGATCCAGTCGATGGTCGAGAATTTTACGCTGCGCAGCGAGCGGCCGGTGAAGATCGGCGACCTTGCCAGCTTGAGCCACCTCGGCGCACGCTCACCCTTCGTGGTGGGCTCGCCGCAGGACGTGGCGGACGAACTGATCGCCTGGGCGGAAGAGACCGACGTGGACGGATTCAACCTGTTCCGTCTTGTCGTGCCGGAATCGCTGAACGCGTTCGTCGATCTGGTGGTGCCCGAATTGCAATCCCGCGGCGTCTACAAGACCGCCTATCGCGACGGCACCTTACGGGAGAAGCTGTTTCCGGGACACGGACCGCGCCTGCATGCGGCGCATCCAGGCGCGGGATTTCGCCGCCTGCCGACCGATGCCGTTCGATCCAACGCCGCCGAATAGTGTATTAGCCGTTCGGCAGCGCGAAGCGAACAAACGCCGCGTAGGGTGGGCAAAGGCGCTCTTTGCGCCGTGCCCACCATCAGGCACTCCGCTCGCAATGGTGGGCACGCTTCGCTTTGCCCACCCTACGTCAGGTCTATCACCACGTGGCGATATAGGTGCCCTTGAAGCGCTTATCGAGGAACTCCTTCACCTGTTGCGAGTGATAGGCGTCGACGAGTTGCTTGACCCGGGGCTTGTCCTTATCTTCCTCGCGCACAGCGATGATGTTGACCCACGGGCCATCTTTCGACTCATGCGCGATCGCGTCGGTCGCGGGATTGAGGCCGGCCTGCACCGCGTAATTGTTGTTGATCGAGACGAGGTCGACATCCTGCAGCGAGCGCGGGAGCTGTGCCGCGTCGAGCTCGACGAAGCGCAATTTCTTCGGATTTTCGGTGATGTCGGCAATCGTCGAGGCGACGTTGTTCGAGTCCTTCAGCTTGATCACGCCGTGGAGGGCAAGGATCATCAGTCCGCGCGCGCCGTTCGACGGATCGTTAGCGATCGCCACCCGTGCGCCCTCCGGCAGATCCGCCAGCTTCTTGTATTTCAGCGAGTAGACGCCCTGCGGCGAAGCGATGGTGTTGGCGACCTTCACGATCTTCCAGCCGGTCTTGGAGATCTGGTTCTTCAGATAAGGCTCATGCTGGAACGAGTTCGCTTCCAGATCCTTCAGCGCCAGCGCCTGATTGGGAATGACGTAGTCGGTGAATTCGACGACCTTGATGTCGAGGCCACGCTCGGCGGCCACCTTCTTCACCACCTCGAGGATCTCGGCGTGCGGCCCGGCGGTCACGCCAACCCGGATGGTTTCGGCCCTTGCGGCGCCGGCAAACAAGGCGGCTGCCGCAACGATCGCGGTAAAGATTCGCATAAAGCTCTCCAAAGATCACACAAACGTAACGCGGCTGGCACTAGCGCCGATCATTGGTGGCTTCAACCGCCTCGGTGACAAAACGACGAAACGGCTGCGATCATTCAACGTGGGGAACAAAACATTTGCTCTACATGGTGCAGCGCGATGCTTCTGTTCTCCGCAGCCGATCGGTCCTCCGTACGAACGGATGATGCAGCACGGTGACAGCATGTCACGCGAAACGTAATTCTCTTAATTGTCGTCCGCGGAGAATTTTGCACCACATCGGACGACTTCTCCGGAATTGCCACCGGCACGCGATTGATCGCAAATGAGGTTCCGGAATTCATCCGCATTATTTTGGAAGCCACAGATATGTTGTTCTCGCCTCGCCCGCGTTCGCAAGTTCCAGCCGCCTCCCGGATCAAACCCATCACGCGCCGGCTCGCCATGAGCGCGCTTGGCGTGCTGGCGATGATCTCGCTGGCGCGGCCTGCGATCTCGGAGGAAATCCGGATCGGTTACCAGAAATCCTCGACGCTCACCGCGATCCTCAAGACCAATGGTGAATTGGAGAAGGCGCTCGCGCCGCTCGGCATCACTGTGTCCTGGCACGAATTCACCAGCGGATTGCCGCTGCTCGAGGCCATCAATGTCGGCAGCGTCGATTTCGGCGCCGATGTCGCAGACACCGTGCCGATCTTTGCGCAGGCCGCCGGCGCCAAGCTCGCCTATGTCGCCGAGGAAGCCGCATCGCCGTCGGCGCAGGCGATTTTGGTGCCGAAGGACTCGCCCGTGAAATCTGTGGCCGATCTCAAGGGCAAGAAGGTCGCGGTGACAAAAGGCGCCGGCAGCCATTTCCTGTTGCTTGCAGCGCTCGCCAAGTCCGGCCTCACCTTCAAGGACATCACGCCCGCCTATCTGACACCGGCCGACGGCCGCGCAGCATTCGTCAGCAATAATGTCGACGCCTGGGTGGCCTGGGATCCCTTCCTCACCAGTGCCAGCCGCCAGTCCGGCGCGCGGATCCTTTCCGACGGCAGCAACGGACTCGCAAGCTACAAGCGTTACTATGTCGCCTCGGCTGCCTTTGCCGATCGCCGCGGCGACGCGCTCAACGTGATCTTCAACAAGCTTGCCGAGACCGGGAAGTGGGTGAAGGCCAACCCCAAGGATGCCGCAACCATTCTCGCCGGCCTCTGGGGCATCGACGCCGCGGCAGTGGAAGAAGCCAACAGCCATCGCTCCTACAAGGTCGGCGCAGTCACCGTTCCCGGACTATCAGAGCAGCAGCGCATCGCCGATGCGTTCGTCGCCGAAGGGTTGATCCCGAGAAAGGTCGATACGTCAGACGTCAAGATCTGGGCGCCGAAAGGATCCTGACGGCGCCCGTGAGGGCTCAACGATGGCGCAGCCGGCGGTTGACCCGGCGCGCCAGATAGTCGCCGGCGGTCTGCACCGTCTGTACCAGCGCGATCAGGACCACCACCACGGCCAGCATCATGCCCGGCATGAAGCGCTGATAGCCGTAGCGGATGCCGAGATCGCCCAGTCCGCCGCCACCGACTGCGCCGACCATGGCCGAATAGCCGAGCAGGCTGACCACCGCGAGCGTCAGCGACAGCACGAGCCCTGGCAGCGCCTCGGGGATCAGGACCTTGAGCACGACCTGCAGCGGGGTGGCGCCGAACGACGAGGCAGTTTCGATCAGGCCGGCATCGACCTCGCGGATCGCGCCCTCGACAAGGCGCGCGATGAACGGCGTCGAGGCGATGGTGAGCGGAACGATCGCCGCTCCCGAGCCGATCGAGGTTCCTGCGACAAGGCGCGTGAATGGGATGATCGCGACGACCAGGATGATGAAGGGCGTGGAACGCGTCGCGTTAACGATGACGCCAAGGATCGCATTCGCAGCCGGCGCGGCAAACAATTCGCCCTTGCGGCTGGTCGCGAGGAACACGCCGATCGGCAGGCCGAACAACGTGCCGAGCGAGGCGGAGACCGCGACCATGAACAGGCTTTCGCCGGTCGCCTGGATGATGAGATTGATGAGTTCAGGCGACATAGCCGAGGCGCTCCGCGGAAAACCGATGTTGGGCAAGGAAGGACAGCACGCGCGCAACCACGGCCTCGTCGCCGGGCACGCCAAGCGTCAGTGACCCGACCTGCTGGCCGCCGATCTCGTCGATCCGGGCCGACAACAGCGCCGCGTCGATCGCAAGCTCGCGCGACAGCCGCGCCACCAGCCGGTCGCCGCCATCGCCGCGGACGAGCACGCGGATCACGGCCTGGCCACCTGGCGTCGGTTGCTGCTGCAGCCGGCTCGACAAGGAAACCGGAACCGCGTCGCCGAGGACCTCGGAGAGAAAGCTCTGGGTAATCGCATGTTGCGGATGGGTGAAGATGTCGGCGACATGACCGCGCTCGACGATGTGCCCGGCATCGAGCACGATCACCTCCTTGGCGAGCTGTCGTACGACCGACATCTCGTGGGTGATCAGGATGATGGTCACGCCGAGCTCGCGGTTGATATTGGCGAGCAGGTCGAGAATCGAGCGCGTCGTCTGCGGATCGAGGGCCGAGGTTGCCTCGTCCGACAACAGCACGCTCGGCCGCGTCGCCAGTGCACGCGCGATGCCGATGCGCTGCTTCTGGCCGCCGGAGAGCTCCGACGGATAGCGATTGCGCTTGTCGGCGATATCGACGAGGTCGAGCAGCTCGGTGACGCGCGCGGCGATTTCGGGTTTCGACCAGCCGGCGATTTCAAGCGGCAAGGCGATATTGTCCGCCGCCGTCCGCGACGACAGCAGGTTGAAATGCTGAAAGATCATGCCGATCGAGCGTTGGGCCAGCCGCAGCTCGCGACCGGAAAGCGCCGAGATGTCGCTGCCATCGACGATGACGCGGCCAGTCGTCGGTTTCTCCAGCCCGTTGATCAGCCGGACCAGGCTCGACTTGCCGGCGCCGGAGCGGCCGATCACGCCGGTGATGGCGCCGCGGGGAATTGCGAAGTCGATGTCCTGCAGCGCCGTGACGCTCGGCTTACCGCGATAGGCGGGGTAGGTTTTCGAGACGGCCTCGAACCGCACCATCGCCTCCTTGGAGACGACATCGGGGGCGACGGGCGGAAATGCCTCCGGCGGTCGTGAGGCCGCGAGAGATTGATGCACATTCATTGCTGAAATCCGGTCTTTCGGCTGCGCGCTGCACTGCAAAATTACGCGAGCAGGGGCCGCTGGCAATTCCAGATATCGGCGGAGACGTAGGCCAAGCTTTCGTCGCTCGCCTCGGCAAGAGAAATTCCTTCCGCCAGACTGTGTGCTGGTTTTTTGGGCACCGACCGATCGCTAGCGTGAACCTGCCAACAATGCAGTTCCGTCGGCCGCCGCCGCGGACTGCGCCTGCCGCACGCGCGGGATGACCTCCCTGGCAAAACGCTCCATCTCCGCCTCGAACGGCTGGAACTGCAGCATGAACAGCTCGATGCCTGCTGTGTGGAATGCAAGGATGCGCGACGCCACCTCGTCATAGCTGCCGACAAGGCCGGCCGCCGTGCCGCCATTGCTGCCGACCCGCGCGGTCTTCTGCATCGTCTGCATCATCACGACCTTCGGATCGGTGTTCTGCTTCTGGATCGCCCGCATCGGCGCATCCTTGGCGGCGAGGTCCAGGAGCCGCCGGTACGCCGCCTGCGCCTCTTCGTTGGTCTGCCGCGTGACCACAAACGCCGAAAGGCCGAAGCGCAACGGCGCCGAAACCCGCGGCCGCGCCGCGACATCGGCAATCAGCGCCGCGACATCCGCGAGCGGCTGGCCATTGATGAACCAGACGTCGCCGTGATCGGCGACCAGCGCCCGCGCCGGCTCGGATTCGCCGCCGACATAGATCAGCGGCCGTTGCCGGTAGAGGTCGGCGGGCCGGAGTGCGTAGTCGCGCACGTCGAAATGCTCGCCCTTGTAGGTCAGCCGTTCGCCCTGCATCAGGCGCGACACCACGCTGATCCATTCACGGCCATAGGCATAGCGTGCGTCATGCTCGGCAAAGCCGATGCCCGCCTTTTCGAGTTCGGGCTTATTCCAGGCATTGACGAGATTGATCGCGAAGCGACCGCGGCTGATGTTCTCGATGCCGAGCGCCATCTTCGCCAGCACCACCGGATGATAGAGATACGGCTTGATGGCGGCGATGATCTCGATCCGGCTCGTCAGTGCCGCAAGCGCCGCCGCCGCGCTCCACGCCTCCAACTGATCGAGATCCTCCTGATGCGGATTGATGGTGTGCTGCGCGACCAGCGTGGAGTCATAGCCGAGCCGTTCCGCCGCAAGCACCAGATCGCGGTTGCGCTCCCACGACGCATCATAGGGTTCTTCCGGATCCTGATGCGCGGCACGCGGTCCATGAACCAATGCCCAGATGCCGAAACGAAGCGGTCGTGCCGTCATTTGTGATTTCTCTCGAATTGCGCGCATCATGCCGTGGTGGAAGCGCGGCTGTTTTCGCCAAAGCGCGAAGCGAGATCAAGCGCAGCCGCGGTGAAAGATATTCTTTGCCGTCTTGCGCGCGCAAAGAAACCAGAAAACTCTCCGGCACCAGACAATTGGAAAACCGCTCTATTTCTGTCCGGCTAAATTCGTGGGAGATTTCGCGACATATGGAAGGGCGTGCACTCACGCGGCGGAGCGCCGCAGTTGGGTGAATGCTCCGATGTGCCTCGCGCGTGGCATCCTGATGTCGCTTCATCGGCGCGCGCATCATGCAACACGATGAAGCGAGGACGACGTTGTCTTGAGCAACCTGGAACAAACCGTTTCCCCGGCCGAATTTGATGGGACCGAGAGCAAGGACGGCGCGGCTGCATCCCCGCGGAAACCATTCGAGCTGAGCCGCCGCGGACTGCAACTGCTCTCCTGGCTCGCGCCGGTGACCCTGCTCGTCGTTTGGGAAGTGCTGGCGCAGGCCGGATGGCTGTCGCCGCACGTGTTGCCGGCACCAAGCAAGGTCGTCAGGACGGCGTTCAAGCTTGTGACCACCGGAAGCCTGCTCAACGATCTCGGCATCAGCCTGCTGCGTGCTGTGGCCGGCTTTGCGATCGGCGGCGCCATCGGCTTTGCGCTTGGCATGCTGGTCGGCTTCTCGCGCATCGCGGAGGCCGCAATCGACCGCAGCGTGCAGATGATCCGCGCAATCCCGTTCCTGGCGGCGCTGCCGCTCGTGATCGTCTGGCTCGGCGTTGGAGAGGCCGAGAAGATCTTCCTGGTCGCGCTTGGCGTCACCTTCCCGATCTACATCAACACCACGTTGGGGATTCGCCAGGTCGATCCGAAACTGATCGAACTCGGACGCATCCAGGGTCTTGGCACGCTTGAATTGATCCGGCGGATCATCCTGCCGGGCGCCCTGCCTTCGATCCTGACCGGCGTGCGCTATGCACTCGCGACCGCATGGCTCGCCTTGGTGGTGGCCGAGACCATCGGCGCGCAGTCCGGCATCGGCTTCCTCGCGATGGATGCCCGCGAATTCCTGCGCACGGACGTGATCGTACTGACGATCGTGATCTATGCGCTGATCGGCGTCGCTGCGGACGCGATCGCGCGCTTGCTCGAGCGGCGCTTGCTCGCCTGGCACCCGAACTATGGAGGCGCGCGATGACCCTTCATGTCGTGCCCTCCTCCGTTGCCTCGCCCGCGGTGGTGGTGACCAACCTGCGCCGTGCCTATGGCAAGCGCGTGGTGATCGAAAACCTCAGTCTGCGCATCGAGCGCGGCGAGTTCGTGGCGCTGCTCGGCGAAAGCGGTTGCGGCAAGACCACGCTGCTGCGCGCGCTGGCCGGGCTCGACCCAATCGACGGCGGCCGCATCGTGGCGCCACGACGTCCGGCGGTCGTGTTCCAGGAGCACCGCCTGCTGCCGTGGGACAGTCTTTGGCGCAACGTGTCGCTCGGACTCCAGGTGAAGGATCCGCGCGAACGCGCGGCAGCAGCGCTGGCCGAGGTCGGCCTCGGCGACCGGCTCGATGACTGGCCGCGCAACCTTTCCGGCGGGCAGGCCCAGCGCGTCGCGCTGGCACGCGCCCTGGTGCAGCAGCCGGAGCTATTGCTGCTCGATGAACCCTTTGCCGCGCTCGACGCGCTGACCCGTATCCGCATGCACGATCTCGTCCGCGAACTGGTGGCAAACCATCGGCCGGGCGTCCTGCTCGTGACACATGACGTGGACGAAGCGATTGCGCTCGCCGACCGCATCCTCGTGATGCGCGAGGGCCGGATCGCGTTTGAGCATCGAACCAAAAGGGATGGCGCTGGCCGCATTGCGCGATCCGAGCTGCTCGCAGAGCTTGGCGTCGTTGCGTCTCACCATACAGCTTGAGCTCTTCGGAAGGACCGTTCATCCATGTCTAATTTCTCGTCTGCCAACCCCTCCCGCCGGCGTTTTCTCGGCTCCGCCGCCGCGGGCCTTGGCGTGCTTGGCGGCTTCGGCTTGCCCAAGACCGCGCGGTCGGCGACCGGCCGCACCACCGACACGGTCCGCCTGACCTGGGGACTCAGCGGCCTCAACCTGATCGCAAAGGAGCGCGGCGAGTTCGACAAGCTCTTGGCAAAGGACGGCATCAAGGTCGAATGGCTCGGACCGTTCCCGAACCATGCCCCGACGCTGCAGGCGGTGACGGGCGGCAGCGCGGACTTCAGCTTCGGCGGCAGCACCACGCCGGCGCTGGCCGCGATCATCGCCGGCTCGCCGCTGGTATTCACGCAATTCGTCGTTTACGAGCCACGCACCACCGCGATCATCGCCAAGGACGATTCCGGCATCAACAAGATCGAAGATCTCGTCGGCAAATCGGTTGCGGTGAACCGTTCAGGGCTCGGCGAATTCCTTCTGGTCGCGGCTTTGGAGAAGCACAAGGTCGACCGCTCCGCGGTGAAATTCGTCTATCTCAATCCGCCCGACGCGGCGCCGGCGCTGGCCTCCGGCAAGGTCGATGCGTGGTCGATGTGGAGCCCCGGCGTCGACATTGCGCGGCTCGAATACAAGGCGCACGATATCTTCCTGGAGGGGCGCGACCTTGATTTCCAGATCGACTACACCTCCTATCTGACCACCCGCAAATTCGCGACCGACAATCCGGCGCTGGTCCGCGCTGTCAACGACGCCTTCCGCGCCGAGGGCAAATGGATTTCCGAGAACAGCAAGGACGCCGAGTACATCGCGCAGAAGGCCGGCAAGTACAGCGACCAGGTGCGCGATCAGTTCATCGCGCTGAACCGGCAATATCGTTACTTCCCGGTCAATGATGAAAGATTCCTCGCCGACTTGCAGAAGGCCGCCGACTGGCTGGTGGCGCGCAAGGTCTTGCCTGAGCCGGTCAAGATCACCGACCACCTCGCGCAACTCTGAACGATCATTCCAACTCCATCCAGGTCAAACGATGAACAAGCCTGTATCTGCACTTTCCTTGGGATCGTCGCACCGTCTCGATCCCCGCTCACCAGATGTTGAAGCGCTCCTGAAACATATTGCCGAAGGCGCCAGCGAGCGCGAGCGCGACCGTGTCCTTCCGTTCCAGGAGATCGACCTGATCCGCAAGGCGCGGCTCGGCGCGCTGCGGCTGCCAACGGCGGCCGGCGGCGCCGGCAGCACGATCCGCGAATTGTTCGAGGTCGTGATCCGCCTTGGCGAGGCCGACGCCAACGTCGCGCATATTCTGCGCAATCACTTCAGCGTGGTCGAGCGTCTGGTGCGCACGCCCAAGGACGAGCAGAGCCGGGAATGGCAGAAGGCGGTCGCGGGAGGCGCCATCATCGGACTTGCGACCACCGAATTGGAAAGCCCGAAGGTCGGCGACATCACGCCCAACACCACGTTGACGCCGGATGAGAACGGCGACTTCCTGCTGAACGGCACGAAATATTACAGCACCGGCACGCTGTATTCGGACTACGTCCTGGTGCGCGCCGCCGATCCGTCCGGAGCGACTGGCGCCACGATCATCCCGGTGAAGCGAGAAGGCATCGAGCTGATCGACGATTGGGACGGGCTCGGTCAGCGGCTGACGGCAACCGGTACGACCCATTTCCGCAACGTGAAGGTCAAACGGCAGGAGGTCGTGTTCGATGCGCCTGACATCGGCTACGGCGTGCCCTATTCGAACACGTTCGCGCAACTGTTCCTGACCGCGATCGTCGCCGGCATCGCCCGCGCCAGCCTGCGCGAGGCCGCTGCCCTCGTCCGCTCCCGCAAGCGTACCTTCTACTATGCGCCAAGCCAGACCCCGACCGACGATCCGCTGCTGCAGCAGACCGTGGGCCAGATCGCAAGCGGCGCCTTCGCCGCGGAGACCGTCGTGCTCGCGGCGGCCGACGCGCTTGACGTCGCGACCGATGCGTTCGACGCGGGTGCCGCCAACGCGGTCGAGGCCGCGCACGAGGCCGCGCTGCTGTCGGCAAAGGCCAAGATCGTGGCGGACGAATTCGCGATCCGCGCCGGCAGCCTGTTGTTCGACGTCGGCGGCGCCTCCGCCACCAAGAAGGTCACCAACTTCGACCGCCACTGGCGCAACGCGCGGACCCTATCCTCACACAACCCAACGACCTTCAAGGCGCGCTCGATCGGACAATACGAGATCAGCGGCACACCGCTGCCGGCGAAGGGCTTCTTCTAGAGCACGCGTCGGAAAAGCCCGCCCCGGGTTGCCGTGCTGACGCCGGAGGAACTCGCTTCGACTTCGACCTGGAGGTGTGATCTCGATCACAAATAAATCGGGCCAACCGCGCTAACGTCCGCCCCGCTTGCTGAATGTCTGCGGGGACAAAATCGATGGACGACGAGTTTTGCAGAGAAAGAGCGCGCGCGGTTCGGGCCATTGCGGAGCAAGCAGATCCATTCATCAAGCGGCGCCTGCTGCAGTTGGCTCACCACTATGAGCGACGCATTCGCCTGTCTGAAGGCAACAAGGATGACAGGGACCCGGATCGGAAGGTGCCGACCGAGTCCCAGATGAAGTCCGCCCGTGGCACCTAGCCCAGCACCGGCAGCGTGATGATCTCGTAGCCATGGCTGATGCTGCGTTTCAAGACGGGATCTTCAATGACATAATCGAAGCGGCTGGCCGGGCGGATGCCACCCTTGGCAGCGAAAGTGCCGCAGAACATGGCGCAGCCATCGGGCAGTCGGGCAGTGCCAAATCCGCGCTCGATCAGATCGGGCACCGGCAGCATTCCGCTCAGCGCGCCTTCCTGATAAAGCACGCGTTCGCCGTCGATCGTCGCCCAGGATCGCAGCATGATCTGATCCCAGTGGCTTTCGATTTCAGCGAGATCCCACAGCATTGGCGCCACGGGCTTGTCGCACATCTGCTTTGATACCGTGATGTTGTAGGTCTCGACCTTGCGGTCGGTATGATCGGAGCCGACGCCGACGAACGTACGCCCTTCGAATCCAAACAGCACGAACTCGACCTCCCCGCTCGATTCGGTGCCGGTGCATTCAATGCTGCTGGCGGTCGTCAGCCTGCGCGCGGCACATCGGTAATAGATCGGGGTCGAAGCCGGAGGCGCGATGCCGATCGCCGCGAGCTCGGCAATGTGCTTGTCGCGCGCGACCGGATCGCGCCCGGTCCAGCCGGCGATCACCGCCTGCGTGATCGACAGTTTGAGCGGCGTGGTGGCGTTCTTGGCAACCAAAGTGAATTCGATATCGTTCTTCATGTCTGTTCCATGTGGCGTGCTCGATTTTCTTAAGCCGAGCTTTACAGGCTACGATCCGGGGTGAGTTGATTGCGATTGACGCGCAGTTCGATGACGGTCGGTAGATCCGCCCTTGCCGCCCGGGCAAAGGCATCGGGGAATTGATCGTGGTGATCGACGATCTCGCCATGCGCCCCATACGACTTCGCCAGGGCCCCGAAATCTGGATTCAGCAGGTCCGTGCCGCTCGGCCTGGCCGGAAAATGGTTTTCCTGATGCATCCGGATCGAGCCGTACATGCCGTTGTTGACGATGATGACAATGATCGGAAGCTTGTGCTGAACTGCGGTCGCGAACTCCTGCGACGCCATTATGAAGCAGCCGTCGCCGGCGAGACAGACCACCGTACGCTTCGGGTGACGCAGCTTCGCTGCGATCGCGGCCGGCAGCCCATAGCCCATCGAGCCGGACTTCGGCGCAATCTGGGTACCGAGTTGCCGGTAGCAGTAGTAGCGATGCAGCCAGATCGTGTAGTTCCCGGCGCCATTGGTGACAACGGCATCATCAGGCAGCACGCGATTGAGATGGGCGATCACCTTGGAGAGATCGAAGCTCGCCGTCTCCGGCCGTGGCGACTGATAATCGACCAGAGCCTGGCGTGACTCCTCGCGCCAGCCAGCCCACGGCTTTGCATCCAGTGGCCGCAGCTTCGCAAGCGCGGCGACGAAATTGGACGATTTCGATTGGATCGCGAGCGTCGGATTATAGGTCCGGCCGAGCTCCTCGGCTCCAGGAAACACGTGGATCAGGACTTGCTTTGGCGTCGGCACGTCGAGCAACGAAAAATGGTTGGTGGTCACATCACCAAGCCGGTCCCCGATCACCAGCAGCAGGTCTGCCGCCTTGACGCGCTCCATCAGGGCCTTGCTGCAGCCCAGGCTGAGATCACCGACATAGTGCGGGCTTCGATTATCCAGCACATCCTGCGACCGGAACCCTGCGACGACCGGCAGGTCGTTGCGCGTGACGAACGCCTTGAATTGCTCGGCCGCCTCCGGCGTCCAGCCGAGATTGCCGATGATGACGAGCGGCTTTTGCGCTCGACTGAGCAGTTCGCCGACCTGCGCTATTTGCTGATCTGACGGCGCGGTCTCGACAATCTGCGCAGGGAGCGCATCGGCGACATCGCTCGTGCTACTCAGGACGTCTTCGGGGAGCGACAGCACCACCGGGCCGGGGCGTCCCTGCATCGCGATGTGGACGGCACGATTGACGAACTCGGGAATCTGGTCCGGTGACTCGACCTCGCCGACCCACTTCGTCATGTCGTCGAACGTTCTGACGTAGTTGATCTCCTGGAACGCCTCGCGACCGCGGTGGCTGCGCGGCACCTGTCCGATGATCAGGATCATCGGCGTCGAATCCTGCCAGGCGGTGTGCAACCCGATCGCGGCGTGCATCGCGCCGGGGCCGCGGCTGACGACGCAAACGCCGGGACGTCCGGAAATCTTGCCGTCCGCTTCCGCCATGTGCGAAGCCGTGGCCTCATGACGACAGGTGACGAAGTGGATGCCTGCATCCAGCAGCGAATCGAAAATCGGCAGCGCGCTCTCGCCGGGCACGCCGAACATTCGGTCGATGCCATTGACGCGTAATGCGGAGACCAATAGCTGGCCGCCGCTGCGCAAAGCCGTTACCGGACCGGCCGGTTGCTCCGGATCATGCTTGTTCACGCGCTCGTTCCTGATTGCGTTACGGCGCCTTGCTGGCCGCTCACTCCTGGAAGACTTCGACGCGGCGCTGCCGCACCGTCGGCATCATGATCGAGATCAGCAAGGCTGCCGAGATCAGGAGCAGCGCGAGACTTATCGGCCGCTGCAGGAAGACCATGGGATCGCCATGCGAGGTGATCAGGCTGCGCCGAAAGTTCTCCTCAACCATGGGTCCGAGCACAAAGCCCATCAACAATGGCGCCGGCTCGGCGTCGAGCTTGCGCAGGACGTAACCCAGCAGGGAAAAGCCGACCGTCATGTAAACGTCAAAACTCGAATTATTCACCGAGTAGACGCCGATGGCGCAGACGACGACGATGACCAGATAAAGCAGCCGGTAGGGAACCGCGAGCAAACGAACCCAGATCCCGATCATCGGCAGATTGATGATCACCAGCATTGCGTTGCCGAGGAACATGCTCGCGATCAGGCCCCAGAACAGGTCTGGCTGCCGGGAGATGATCATCGGTCCGGGCGCGATGCCGTGCAGCGTCAACGCACCAACCATCAGCGCCATGGTGGCGCTGGTCGGGATGCCCATCGTCAGCAGCGGCACGAACGAAGTCTGCGCCGCAGCGTTGTTGGCGCTTTCCGGCCCCGCCACGCCTTCAATGGCGCCATTGCCGAACCGCGACCGGTCACGCGCCACGCGCTTCTCGAGGGCGTAGGCGGAGAACGACGCGATGGTCGCGCCACCGCCCGGCAGGATGCCGAACAGCGTGCCGAGCGCGGTGCCGCGCAGAACCGCGCCCCATGCCCCTCGCAATGCGCTGAACGACGGCCAGATGGTGCCGATCCGCATCTTGTTGACGATGCGGACCGATGCCCCTTCGAGATTGGAGATCACTTCGGCGACGCCGAAAAGCCCCATGACGAGCGCGACGAAATTGATGCCGTCGGACAGTTCAACAAGCCCGAAGGTCATGCGGGCTTCGCCGGTGTTGAGGTCCATGCCGACCATGCCGAGCAGCAGGCCGAGAAAGATCATCGCGATGGCGCGAAACGCGGAGCCGTTGGCGAGCACCACGGCCGAGACGAGCCCGAGCACCATCAGCGAGAAATAGTCCGGCGAGGCGAACTGCTGCGTCATCAAGGCGAGCGGCGGTCCAAGCAGCGCGATGACGACGGTGCCGATGCATCCCGCGATGAAGGAGCCGATGGCCGCAATCGCGAGCGCCTCGCTCGCCCTGCCCTGCTGGGCCATCTTGTAGCCGTCGATGGCGGTGACCACGGAGGTGGATTCGCCGGGAATGTTGACCAGGATCGCCGTCGTCGACCCGCCATACTGCGCGCCGTAGTAGATGCCAGCCAGCATGATGATCGCGGAGACCGGACTGAGCGCATAGGTCGCCGGCAGCAACAGCGAGATCGTGGCGACCGGACCAAGGCCCGGCAACACACCGATCAACGTGCCGCAGATGGCACCGACCAGGCAGAAGAAGAGATTTATCGGCGTCGCGGCGACGGCGAAGCCATGACCAAGCTGGGCGAAGACATCGGTCATGGCAAGAGGTCCACCGGAATCTTGAGAAGCCACACAAAGATCACGGCCGAGGCCGCCGCGAGCAGCACGCCGCTCACGAGGCTCTGCCGCCAACGCGTCTCGACGGAGGCAAAATGCGCAATGGCCACCTGCGCGAGGATCGCGATGATCAACCCGGCACGCTCGACCAGCACGCCGAAAGCCGTGAACGACAGCAGGATGCAGATCAACGGCCGCAGATGGAACGATCCAATCGGACTGCCTTCGGCGAGCAGTCCCTTGACGGCGAGGCAAAGCCCCATGCCGAGCAGAACGAGCGCAAGCCCGAGCGGGAAGTAGCCCGGCCCCATCTCCAGGACGGTGCCAACTGAAAGCGTTCGAATATAAAGCAGTGCCACGATCGCAACCGCGATCAGCAGCAAGCCGGAATAGAAGTCGGTATTGTTGCCGCGTCCGGCAGATGACCTCATGCTGATATTGCCTCCCGCTGACCTATCCCGAGGCCAGTCAGTTCTTCTTCTCGGCGATTTCCTTGAGGAGTTCCCGCCACTGCTCGACTTCAGCTGCGATCTGCGCCTTGTATTCGTCAGGCGTGGTGAACACGGTCGAGGCGCCGACCACCGCCATGCTCTTCTTGACCTCGGGGTCCGCCGCCATCTTCTTCAGCACGTCCGACAGTTTGGCGATGATCGGGTCCGGCGTGCTGGCCGGTGCCATCAGGCCGTTCCATGACTCGACGCTGTAGCCCGGCGTCACCGTTTCAGACACCGTCGGCAATTGCGGCGCGAACTCGTTGCGCTTGGCCGACGTCACCGCCAGCGCGCGCACCTTGTTGGCTTCCATCTGCGGCAACGCATCAGTCATGTTGGTGAATGACAAATTGACCTCGCCCGACACTACAGCAGCCGTGGCCGGCGAACCGCCCTTGAACGGAACGTGGGTCATCTTGGTGCCGTTCCGCGCATCGAAGAGCTGCACCGAGTAATGCATCAGGCCGCCGGCGCCGCTGGACCCATAGCTCAGCTTGCCGGGGTTGGCCCTGGCATAGGCAACGAGATCCTGCATCGTGTTGATCGGGAGCGACGGGTTGACGATCACGGTCTGCGGAATCGTGCTGACGACACTGACCGGCTTGAAACTCTTCACCGGATCGTACGATGTCGTTTGCGCGACCGGGGCGACCGAAATGGCACCAACGCTGCAGATGCAGAGCGTGTAACCGTCGCCCGGCGACTTCGCCACGAGGTCGGAGCCGACAATGCCGCCGCCGCCGGCGCGATTGTCGACGATCACCGTCTGTCCCAATTCCTTCTCGAGATATCGCGCGGTGATGCGCGCGACTGAGTCGGTGTAGCCGCCGGGCGCATAGGGCACGACCAGCTTGATGGTCTTGCTCGGCCACTCCTGCGCCGATGCCGCCGTGGCGCTCAATGCCATGCCTGCCGACAGAATGGCCGCCGCAATTCGCATCATCTTTCGTTTCCCCGCCTGTGATCTATTGAGTGAAGATGGTTCAGGTGATGTTCGATCCCGCAAGGCCGAGAGCGTTCCTGGCGACCGCCTCGCCCGAGGTGAATTCACTGAGCTCTACCGGCGTCGGCGCGAATTCAACCCGCCGGAACTTGTCCTGATCCTCGAACGGCACCGTGGCGTCGATGCCGAGCTTGGTACGCACGCCCTCTTTGCTGACGCGCACATATTCGTGGCCGCGCGCACCAGGGATCATGAACAGGTCGGCGGACGCTTCCATCCGCGTCGCCACCGCATATTCCACGTCGATGGGATCGCGGATGTCGATATCGTGGTCGACCACGGTGATGAGATCGAGATCCTTCAACGCACCGAATGCGGCCAGGATCGCGTTGCGCTGAAGCCCGTTGTGCTGACGGCTCTGCTTGTGGACCTGGATCACCGCGTGGAAACGATGCAGGCCACCTGACGTCATCTCGACGTCAGTCACGATTGGAATCGCCGACTGCAGCACTTTCAGCAGGCTGGCCTCGAGTACATATTTCCGCAGGATGATGGTCTCGCGTCCGAAGCCGTTGATGACGTGGTAGATCGGCCGCAGCCGATGCGTGACCGCGGTGATCTTCAGGACCGGCGCGTCGGCCGCCGGCGCGGCGAAGCCGACGAACTCGCCGAATGGCCCCTCGGGAGCGACCTCGTCGGCGAGGATCTCACCTTCGAGGACAAACTCGCTCTCCGCCGGCACCAGGATGTCTTGCGACACTGCCTTACCGACCGTGAGCGGACGGCCCGCGAGCCCGCCCGCGACGGCAAGCTCGTCGGCGCTTTCCGGCATCTGCGAACCCATAGTCGCCGCGGTAAAGTGCAGCGCGAGGTCGGTGCCGATGCAGACCGCGACCGGCAGCGACCTGCCCTGCTCCTTGGCGCGCTCGAACGCCAGCCGCAAGTGACGACCGAAGTCGAGCTTGATCGCAACGCGGTCCGGCCCCAAGAGCTGCAGGCGATGGTAGGAGGCGTTGTAGATGCCGGTGAGCGGATCCTCCACCACCACGATGCCGGCGGTGATGTAGCGGCCCGCATCGCCCGGTGCGTGAAACAACGCGGGTATGATCTTCGTAATATCAAAGCCGGTGCGGAGCACCACTTCCTGAACAGGAACTTCTTTCACGAGCTCCGGCTTCAGCGGACCACCGAGGGCGCGCTGCACGAGACCGCGGATGCCCCTGAAATCCAGCCCGAAACCCGCTTCGCAGTTTTCTCTCGAACTCAGGAGATTGCCGACGACCGGAACGTCCGCGCCCTTGACCGACGGAAACAGCAGGACCTGCTTGCCGTCGTGCTTCTTCAACATCGCGGCGAGCTCGAGGTGCGGATCGACCGGCTTTTCATAGGTGAGGATGCGGCCACGTTGCGCCAGACGGGCCAGCGCCGAACGGAAACGCGTATCGAGAACTTCAGGCTGCAAGATCGATCCCATCTAAATTACTAAACAAGAATAGCTAAGCAATAAAGCTAGTCAAGCCTGCTTGATAGGCACGCCGTGCTGAAGATGTGCGCGCCGTACGCGCAGACTTAGTTGGAAGGTCCAAGCGCTCGATCGACAATCGCGTCGATCAGCGAGAGCTGCGCCGCACTCGGCTCGCCTTGGCGCTCTTGCAGCGCAAAATCAATCACGGCTCGCAATGCGCTGATGATGTCCTTACGCTGCAGTGCACGCGACCGCGCCGGCAGCTTCGCAAGCCATTGCGCGAGCGCTTCATTCTGCAACCGTTCGGCGGACAGTTCGGCCGCCTTGATGCTCGACCGCAATTTCTCGGTCTGCTCGTTAGGCGCCGGCGCTGGTCCCGACTTCAACATCGTGCGGAGCGCGCGCAGCGGAAGCACGACCTGCTCACGCCAGTCGCGGCATGCCGCGTCCATAGCCGTGACATCGGATGGCGTCAGCGCAATCCCACGGCGGACGGCGGCGAATGTCGCCATCAACAACACCATGACGTCGACGCCGCATTCGTTCTGCAATGCAAGGCAGGCATCGGCGATGCCCGGCTCGGCATAAAGCTCCAGCGCAAACGCCCAGCTTTCCGCATCGATTGCGCCCGCCGTGGCGCCCCGCTCCGGCCCAGGCGCCTCGCCGCTCAACGCGACTCCTTGGTGTCGGCAGGTGCGAGCCCCTGCCAACGACTGACCACATCGGTCGAGATATCAAAGAGGTCGAGGACGCGGCCGAGCGTATGGTCGACCATCTGCTCGAGGTTCTCGGGGCGTGCATAGAACGCCGGCACCGGCGGATAGACGATGGCGCCGATTTCCGTCGCGGCCACCATCGACCTGAGGTGGCCGAGATGCAGCGGCGCCTCGCGCACCATCAGCACGAGCCGGCGACGCTCTTTGAGGACCACGTCGGCAGCGCGGGTCACCAGCGACGACGTCACGCCGCTGGCGATCTCGGCAAGGCTCCGCATCGAACACGGCGCGATCACCATTCCGAGCGTCTTGAACGAGCCGCTCGAGATCGAGGCGCCGATATTATCAACCTGGTGGACGACATCAGCCAAGGCCGTCACGTCAGAGACCTTGAGGTCGAGCTCCTGGGTCAGCGTGATTTTTGCCGAACGGCTCATCACCAGATGAGTCTCGATCGGCATCGACTTCAACAGTCGCAGCATCCGGACGCCATAAATGGCGCCGGATGCTCCGGTGATGCCGACGATCAGACGCCTCGGCTCGCCCTCAGGCGGGATCGAAATAGTGAATCTCCATCAGAAGGCAGCCGGTCACCGACTTGAACGGTCCATGATAGGCGCCCGGCGGGCGGCAGGCATAGGTATTCGGCTTGAACGACTCGCCGCCATTGCCCTGCTCGTCATTGCCGACGATCAGGTCGCCCGAAAACAGGAACACCTCTTCCCAATATTCGTGCACGAACGGCTTGGTCGTGTAAACGCCCGGCTCGAACCGAAGCAGCCGGGTGCGGCTGCCGCGCTTGTTCACTTCATCCAGGGCGCCCGAGAGGATTTTCTGCTGAATACCGGCCGGATAGCCCGGGGGCGTCTCCCACCCGCTGGACATATCGATGGCGCGAAACTCGTCGTGAAGCTTGTTGATTGCCATTTTTCGACTTTCCTGAAGTTTAGGCGACCGCTCGGGACGATGAAGCCGGTTTTTGGCCATTGGTCAATTCGTCCGTCAGATCGTAGCTCGACAGCATCTTGTCTAGCAACGCCGCCGACTTCTGCCAGTCATAGGTGCGGAAGGCGTGCCCCTTGGTGACGAAGGTCGCACCGGCATAGAACATCTCATATTGCGCGTGCCGCGAGGCGAATTCCGATCCGACCGCATCCCAGGCGAGCTTGTAGAACTTCACCTTGTCCACGGCGCCGACGGCCGGCGACTGCTGGGTCTTGCCGATCAGCTTGGCCAGATCCGGATTGTCGAAATCCTTCACGGAGGACGGCAGCATGATCATGCCGCCGCCGGCAAGCTCGCGCAGCGCGTTGATGATCTTGGCATAGAGCTGCTGCGTCATGGTCTGCGCCCCGTAGAGCATCTGCCGATCCGGCACAAAGTAAACGCCGCGCTGCTGGCCCTTGGTCTCCATCGCGACCATGAACGCTTCCACCATGCTGACCTCGGCGGCGAGCTGGCCGAGCGTCTCCTTGACCTGCGGGAAACCGATGATGCCATTGGTTTCCGCGATACGGTGCGCGATTCCCGCAAGGAAGCGCAACTTGATCGAGAGCCGGATCATGGCCTGGTAGTTCTGGTAGACATGCGCCGGCGTGACGTGGAACTGCTTCTGGCACATCGCGATGTCATCGACGATGAACACCCTGTTCCAGGGCACCTTAACGTCATCGAAATACAGAACCGCATCGTTCTCGTCGAAGCGGCTCGCCAGCGGGCTGTCGAACACCGCGCCCGCCCCGGCCTCGTAGGATTTGCGCGAGAGGATCTTGAGCCCCTTGGTGTTCATCGGGATCGCAAAGGAGATCGCGTATTTTTCATCGCCCGGCTGCAACGGCTGGATGCAGGTGACGAACACCTCATTGGCCATGATCCCGCCGGTCGCCAGCATCTTGGCGCCGCGCACAACGATGCCGTCAGCATCGCGCGACACGATGCCCGCGGTCAGGTAGGGATCGGACTGCCCAGCGGCGCTCTTCGAGCGATCGGCCTGCGGATTGATGATGACGTAGGTCAGATAGAGATCGTTGTCGCGCGCGTAGCGGTAATAATCCGCAAGCGCCTTGGCGCGCTCCTTGTCATAGGCCTCGAAGACCTCGAGCCCCATATACATGCCCGCAATGCACGAGGCGACATGGTCCGGCGCTCGCCCCATGAAGCCGGCATGCAGTTCGGTCCACGCCTCCAGCCCGCGCCGGCGCCTGACCAGCGCCTCATAGCTGCCCGGCAACTCCCAAATGCGATTGGCGCGGGTGCCGGTGTCGGTCTCAAACGTCATGAGCTCGCGATTTTCCGGCGCGCTTTGGAAGTCGAACATCCGACCGACCGAAGCCACGGCGCCGCGAAACGCCGGATGCGTGGTGACATCGGTCACCAGCTCGCCATCAAGATAAACTTCGCGTCCGTCGCGTAGGCTCGCAATGTGCTGTGCGCCAGTCTTGATCATGAAGGCCTCGAGATCTCCTGGATGGATTTACTAGTAGTGCATTGGAAGCGGCCATTCCGGGCTGCTTTCGGTTCCGGCAAGGCTGCGATAGGCCCCGCGAAAGAATATAAGCGGTTCTTTGGGAGGATGGGCGGAAAACCGCACGACCCTCCCGACGAAGATCACATGGTCACCTCCGTCATACTGCGCGTAGGGCACGCATTCGAAATGCGCCAGCGCGCCGGCGATCAGCGGCGCCGACATATGGCCGATCGTGTGCTCCACCGCAGTCCATTTATCGCCGAGCGCCCGGGCGAATTGGTTCGACAGATGCTCCTGATCGTGCCCCAGGATGTTCACGGCATAGCCCTTGGCCTCCGTCATCGCGGCCAGGCTGAAGGCCTTGCGGTCGATCGAGAACAGGATCAGTGGCGGATCGACCGAGACGGAATTGAACGAGCTCATGGTCAGCCCGATCGCACTTCCGTCGGCAGCCTGCGCGGTGATCACGGCAACCCCGGTGGCAAACTGCCCCAACGCCCGGCGGAAGGCACGCGCATCGAGATCTGTGGTTGCGGTCATCAGGAGTCAAAGCCCATAATTAGCTTTATAACAAAGCTATATTATCGAGGTAAAAAGACCGCTGTCAAGCAAGCCGATGCCGATCTTTGCGGCAGCGCAACGCAAGCTGTTCGTGCTTGTGCCAGACGACATATCGCGGCGCAACAGCGAGGAATTCATGCCGAGCAAGACAAGATCCCGGACAGCCAAGACCAATCGGAAGGCACAAAAGCCTGGAATTGAGCCAACGGTCTCGATCCCGCATTTGATGATGGATGGGTCCGACTGGGCCTTTCGGCACTTCATTCACGATGCGCTCGCCTTTTTTACAAGATTGCAGGCGGTACGGAGCCAACTCGGCGCTGTGATCGGTCTGTCCCGAACGCAGTATACGGTGCTGATTGCGGCCGCACATCTGAGCGGCGAGAACAGGAAGATTGGAGTGAACCAGGTCGCCGAACATCTGCACTTCAGCGGCGCCTTCGCCACAATCGAGATCAACAAGCTCGCTGCCGGGGGCCTTGTCCACAAGCACGTCGATTCGGTGGATCGGCGGAGGGTCATCCTGGCAGCGAGCCCGAAGGGCCGAGCATTGCTCAGCGAGTTGGCGGCGGTGCAGCGTCCGGTCAATGACATGCTGTTTCGCGCGTTGTCGGCAACCGACTTCCGGAAAATGCGCAAGCTGATGTCCGGCATGGTCTATGCCGCCGACGAGGCGGCACCCCTGATCGAGAATAGGTTACGCGGCCGCCAGCGGGCGTTGTGGGATCGTGAGGCTTCCTGATTGCCCCCCAGCCCTTGTGGCCCGTTATCCATGTTAGATTGGCGCCTGCCATGTTCTTGCTTCGCAACTAAGCTATTGCCCAAACATATTTGATGCGGCAGGATTTGCGGCAGCTGGTTTGGGAGAGACTAATCAAATGAAACTCGATGTCAGGCGCCTGCTCTGTTTCACCGATCACAAGGAGGTCGAGGCTGGCCAGCGCCACGCCAGGCCGCTGCGCCGTGTCGCCGCGGTCGCGATCATCCAGAACCCCTATGCCGGCCGCTACGTCGAAGACCTGTCCGAAGGGACCGCTGCCAGCGCGGAGATTGGAGCAGTGCTGGCCAAGCTGGCGCTCGAAGCGCTCGGGCCGCACAAGGCCGAAAGCTATGGCAAGGGCGGGGTCGTCGGCCTCGGCGGCGAACTCGAGCACGCCAACGCCTTGCTGACCACCACCTTTGCGACGCCGCTGCGGGAGGCCGTCGGCGGCGCCAAGGCCTGGATCCCCTCCTTCACGAAACTCGCGGCGCCAGGGTGCCTGATCGACGTTCCGTTGGCCCATAAGGACGCCCTTTACGTCCGCTCACACTACGACGGCGTCTCGGTGACGCTGCCGACCGACGCGCCGGCCGCCGACGAAATCGCGCTGATCATCTGCCTCGCCAATCGCGGCCGCCTCAACGCGCGCGTTGGAGGCCTGTCTGCTGACGCCATCGTCGGCGAAGACGGACTACACTAACCCCAGCGACAGGACTCTCCATGCGCACCGCGATCGTCAACATCGGCACCATCGTGACGGGCGACCTTGCCGCTCCCTTTGCCAAGGGCGACGGCATCTTGATCAATGATGGCAGGATCGTCGAGATCGGAACGCTTTCCGCTGACGCGGTCGCAGCTTGCGATGTGGTGATTGATGCCGCGGGAACGACGGCGGTGCCCGGGTTGATCGACAGCCATGTGCACATCACCTTCGGCGATTACACGCCGCGCCAGCGCGTCGTCGGCTATCTCGAAAGCTATCTGCACGGCGGCACGACGACGGCGATCACCGCATCGGAAGTGCATGTGCCTGGCCGACCGAAGGATGCGGCCGGCGTCAAGGCGTTGGCGCTGGCGGCGCGGGCGTGCTTCCTGGATTATCGTCCCGGCGGCGTGCGGGTTCACGCCGGCTCGGTCATTCTCGAGCCCGGCCTCACCGAGGGTGATCTTGAGGAACTCGCAGGGGGCGGCATCTGGCTCGCCAAGGCAGGCTTCGGCGCCTTCGCCACGCCTTTCGACTATGCACCGCTGATGCAGGCGGCGCGACGATTGGGCATGGTGACCACCATGCACACCGGCGGCTCCTCGATCCCCGGCTCGTCAGGGATCTGGGCCGAGCATGTGCTGGCGTCCAATCCGACCGTGTCCTTTCACGTCAATGGCGGTCCGGTGGCGATGCCGGAGGCGGGCTTTGCCCGGCTGGTCAACGAGAGCACCATTGCCTTGCAGCTTTGCACCGCGGGCAACCTGCGCACCGCGCTCCTGACCGCCAAACTGCTCGACGAAGCGGGGCAGCCGGAGCGGCTGTTGATCGCCACCGATACGCCGACCGGAAGCGGCATCATGCCGCTCGGCATGTTCTACACGATCAGCCACCTGGCAAGCCTCGGCGGCATGCCGCCGGAACAGGCAATCGCCGCGGCCACCGGCAACAATGCGCGCGTCTATCGGCTCAACACCGGTCTGCTGCAGCCGGGCAGGGAAGCCGACGTGCTCCTGATCGATGCCTGTGCCGGCGGCTCGCAGGATGACGCGTTGTCGGCATTGCGCAACGGCGACGTTCCCGCGGTATCCGCCGTGTTGACGGCAGGCGTTCCGCGCTTTGTCGGTCGCAGCCGCAATACGCCGGCCGGCATCCGCAACGTACGCGTCGCGGAAAACCGCCTGCCCCGCGACTTCTCAGGCGCCGCGCATTAGACCCGACGCGTTTTCTGCGCAGATAAGTCTACGCAATCTGCGTAAACTTGATTGCTATGCGAACCGGGGTCCACCCTCGGATCAAGTCCGAGGGCATTGCTTCGCTCGAAAACGCTTCTAATTCTCGAAATCCGGCAACCGGTACTTGCTCGCCAACCGGTCGGCAAGGCCTGAGGCGCGATCCCAGTCATAGGTGCGATAGCTGTGGCCGCGGGTGACGAACTGCGCACCGGCGTAGAACATCTCGTATTGCAGATGACGCGAGGCGAATTCCGAGCCGACCGCATCCCAGGTCATTTTCAGCATCTTGACCCGCTGCTCGCCGCTCATCGCCGGCGAGATCTGAGTGAGCGAGATGATGTCGGCCAGTTCCGGATTGGCGAAATCCCGCACCGATGACGGCAGCATCAACAGCGCCCCGCCGGCCAGTTCGCGGATGGTGCTGATGATCTGCGGGTACATTTCCTGCGACTGGACCTGCGCCGCATAGAGCAGATGCTTGTTGGGCAGGAAATATTCGCCGCGCATGGCGCCGCCGGCTTCCATGCCGAACACCATACCCTCGATCAGCGCCGCCTGCGACGCCAGCTTGCCGAGCGTATCGACCACGGGCGGAAAATTGATGGTGCCGATGGTCTGCGCGATGCCGCGCGCCAGGCCGACCAGAAACCGCAGCTTGACCGAAAGCCGGATCTGCGCCTGGTAGTTCTGATAGATATGCGCCGGGGTATCATGGAGTTGTGCCCGGCACATGTCGGTGTTGCGCAGCAGGAAGACGCGTTCCCACGGCACCTTGACGTCGTCGAAGAACACCAGGGCATCATTCTCGTCGTAGCGATAGGCCAGCGGATTGTCGTACTCGCTGACCGCGTGCGCCTCGAACGACTTCCGCGACAGCATTTTCAATCCCTTGGTGCCCATCGGCAGCGCACAGGAAAATGCCAGATGCTCCTCACCCGGCCGGAGCGGCTGGCCGGAGCCCACAAACAGCTCATTGGCCATGATCGCACTGGTGGCAAACAGCTTGGCGCCGCGAATGGTGATGCCGGAAGCGTCCTCGTCGACGATGCGGGCCACCATGTCCTCGGCGCCCTTGCCCTGGCTGCCGAACGCCTTGGAGCGGTCGCCCTGCACGTTGTTGATGACGTAGGTCATGAACAGGTCGCTCTTGCGGGCGTAATCGAACCAGTCGCGAAACGCCTGGGCGCGCTTCGGATCATAATTTTCGAAAACCTCGATGCCCATCATCATGCCGGACATCGAAGACGCGACGTGGTCCGGCGATCGGCCGAGGTAGCCGCAGGACAATTCGGCCCACTCCACCAGCGCCTTCCGGCGCTCGACCAGATCCTCATAGCTCCTGGGGAACTGCCAGGCGCGGCTGATGCGCCGGCCGCCGCCGACGTCGAAAGTCATCCGCTCCAGATTGTCGGGATGCGCCTGATAATCGTACAGCACGCCGGCCGATTCGACGGCATGACGATAGGCAGGATGCGTCGATACATCGGCGACGCGCTCGCCGTCGAGAAAGACCGCCCTGCCGTCCCGCACGCTTGCGACGTGCTCGGCGCCGTTCTTGACCAAACCGCCCGCAGCCGCCCCGGATGATGCCTCGTCCATCGCGATTCCCCAAAAAACATCGAACAAATGGCACCTCGTGCCACCCGATGCAGGATTAGATAGCTAATATCCGAAGCTATTATGGGCTGAATGTCAAGACTGCAATAAATGCTGTGCCCCTCCGGGCACAAGCATTGCAATTACAAGCATTGCAAATGCCATTGGGAGCGTTCAATCTTGCGACGAACCCAATCAATGAGATGATCCCTTGGCCAAGACAGCAGCGCGCGCCATCACCGCCAAACCCGGCGCCGGACGCATCGCCCATCGCACTGCGCTCACAACCTCCCGCCCTGAACTGCTTGTAGACGGCTCCGACCAGCAGTTTCGCAAACTGGTGCACAGCCTGTTCGGATTCCTGGCCCGGCATCAAACCCTGCGCGACGGCCATGCCGCCGTCATCGGTCTTCCCGGGATCGAATACACCACGCTGATCGCGATCCGGCATCTGGCGGCGCAAGGCGACGTCCACGTCAAGACCGTCGCCGACCACCTCCATCTCAGCGGCGCCTTCGTCACCACCGTGACCAACAAGCTGGAAAGCAAGGGCTTGATCGAAAAGGCGGCGCATCAGGGTGACCGCCGACGGCTCTCGCTCAGCGTCACGTCGCGGGGCGTCGAATTGCTCGAGCGGCTGGCGCCGACGCAAATGCAGATCAACGACGTGGAATTTGGCTGCCTGAGCGCGCGGGAGTTCGAGATGTTGCTCGACCTGGTGCAGCGCCTGGTCGAGTCGAGCGACCGCGCTATCGCGCTGCAGCGATACCTGGCCGAAACCAACGTCCAGCCGATCGCCCCGCCATCGCGTAAATCCTCGTCCAAGCCACGGAAGACCGGCAGGGCGTGACAGGTTGCCGCAAACTTGACCGCAGTGCCGAAAAAAATAGCTTCCAAAGAGAACTAATCTACAAAGCTGCGAACTTTTCGTTTGTCAAAAAGCCAAATCTGTTGGAGCATTGGCTACGCGCGGGGCCGCTGGCACGCCGCGTGCATTGCACCCTTCCGAGATCGGCTGCAGCAGGCAGCCATGGTTAACAGCAACGGAAAGAAGTCGATGTTGAAGGTCATATTGAACCCGTCGCGGCTGCTAGGCACCCTCGCCGTGATCTCGCTCAGCGCGGGCAGCGCATTGGCGCAAGCCCCGGAGATCGCGCTTGGCGCAGTCGTGCCGAGCAGCGGCCCATTCGCCGAATGGGGCCGCAGCAACAGCGTCACGCTGAAGATGCTGGAGAAGCAGACCAACGATGCCGGCGGCATCAACGGCGCCAAGTTGAAGATCACCATTCTCGACGACGGCGCCAAGCCGGCCCAGGCGGCGAGCTCGCTGCGCAAACTGGCGGGCGACGAAAAGGTTCTCGCAGTCGCAGGCCCGCTGACCAGCAGCGCCGCCGAAGTGACGTTTCCGGTCGCCAACGAGATGAAGGTGGTCGCAACCTCGCAGGCCTCCTCGAAACCGGGAGTGGCCAAGCTGAACCGCCCGTGGGCGTTCCGCAACACCATCGACGAAGGCGTGCTCGCCAAGACGACGGTGCCCTATTTCAAGAAGGCGTTCAACATCAAGACCGTCGGCATCATCTTCGATGCCAAGGACGCCACCGCAGCGACCGTCGGCAAGGCGATCATGCCCGCCGCGCTGAAGGCGAACGAGATCGCCATCGTCAACGAATCC
This sequence comes from Bradyrhizobium sp. LeoB3, assembly GCF_055456055.1. NCBI lineage: Bacteria > Pseudomonadati > Pseudomonadota > Alphaproteobacteria > Hyphomicrobiales > Nitrobacteraceae > Bradyrhizobium > Bradyrhizobium sp. LeoB3. The sequence continues at coordinate 234,668 of NZ_JBVBEF010000002.1, read as the reverse complement.
GACCCGCTGTCCTTCAACACCGGCGATCTCGACGTCAGTGCCCAGGTCACCAAGCTGAAGTCGCTGAACCCGGACGGTGTGGTCGTCAGCGCGGACTATAGCCAGGCCATCACCGTGCTGCGCGAGATGAAGCGCCAGGGCCTGATCAAGCCGGTCGTCGGCGCCACCCAGTTGATTTCGTCGGCGATCCTCAAGGCCGCGCCGGAAATTCCGATCATTGCGCCGGCGACCTTCTTCGCCACCATGAAAGGCGAAGCGGCCGAGAAGTTCGTCGCCAATCTACAGCCGCTGCTGCGCAAGGAGAGCGGCTTGCCGGCCGAGATTGAACCGAGCATGTATGACGCCAACATCTATGAGATCGTCAGCATGTATATCGATGCGATCAAGAAATCCGGTGTGACCGGCAAGCCTGCAGACGTCGAGGCCGATCGCGCCAAGATCCGCGACCATCTTGCCAAGCTGGAGGGCTTCCAGGGCCTCGGCGGACCGATTGGCTTCAACGACGACGGCGATGCGATCAAGGCGTTTTACGTGTTGCAGGGTCAGAACGGCGCCTGGGACACCAAGGTCCGCGGCTGCAGCTCCGCGCCCAACCACGCCGGCTGCTGATCGACGCAGCAGCCATTGCGCGGCCGGGTTCGCCCGGCCGCTCTCATCAACGCTCATCGAACCGACTGAACATTTCATGCTGTGGCAGCAACTCGTGAACGGCCTCACGCTAGGAGCGATCTACACGCTGCTGGCGCTGTCGTTCTCCATCGTGATGGGAATTCTCGGCATCCTCAATCTGGCGATCGCCGAACTCTTCATGATCGGCGGCTATTTCGGATTCACGCTGATCGCCGCAAACTTTCCCCTTCCCGTCGCCGTGCTCGGCGGCATGGCGGGTGCGGCCATTGCCGCCATGGTGATCGAGAGGATTGGCTATCAGCCGTTGCGGGGTACTCCTGTCGTCACGCCGATGCTGAGCACGCTCGGCTTCTCGATCATCCTGCAGAACGTCGCGACAAATTTCTGGGGCTCCGACCCGCTGCAACTGCCTGATGAATATCTCGGGCGGCAGTATACGCTCGGCCCGGTCAATATCGGCCAGATGCAGCTCATCGTTGTCGGCGCCACCATCGTGCTGGTGACGCTGATCGCCTACACCGTGCAGCGAACCACCGTTGGCCGTGCGCTGCGGGCGGTCGCCGAAAACCGCGAAGTGTCGCGCCTGCTCGGCGTCTCGGCGGACCGGCTGACCTTGTTTGCCTTCGCCCTGTCAGGCGCGCTCGCGGGCGTTGCCGGCGTCCTGATCGCGCTGCATTACGGCGCTATCACGCCATATCTTGGCGTCGAAATCGGGCTGAAGGCGGTCGCTGTGATGGTGATCGGCGGCACCACCAACATCTGGGGCGCGCTGCTCGCAGGTCCCCTGATCGGCGTGGTCGAGGTGCTCACGGTGGCTTATGGCGGCTCGCAGGTCCGCGACTTCGTGGTGTACGGCTTCATGATTCTGATTCTTTTGCTGCGCCCACAAGGTCTGCTCGGCGGCGCGCGTTCCGACCAGGGCCAGCGCGTGTGATGTCGACCTATTATGCCAGCCTGTTCGCTGAAGCCGGCATCCTGCTGCTCGGCGCGCTCAGCGTTTACATCATCCTCGCCACCGGCCAATTGTCGCTCGGCAACGCGGCCTTCATGGCGATCGGCGCCTATCTGAGCTCCTACCTCACGGTCGAACTCGGCATGCCGCTCACGCCGGCGCTGACCCTCTCCGCGATCGCGGCCGGCATTATCGGCGTGATCGTGGGCTTCCCCGCCCTGCGGCTGAAAGGCATCTATCTTGCGATGGCCACGCTCGGCTTCGGCGAGATGATGCGCAGCTTCTTCATCAACTTCCCTGCAATGGGTGGGTCCGGCGGCTTTCACGGCATGGCGCACATTTCGGTCGGGTATATCTGGGCATGGGCCGGCGGCATCCTTGTCGTATTGATCCTCGTCGAGCGTTCGCGCGTATGGCTCGAGATGCAGGCCGTGCATGACGACGAGACCGCGGCGGGGCTGGTCGGCCTAAACACCGTGGCGATCAAGGTGGGCGCATTCGGGATCGGCGCGGCTGTTGCCGCGATCTCCGGTGGGCTGTTCGCGCACCATCACGTCTATATCGAACCCGCCAATTTCGGCTTCGAGCGCTCGATCGACTTCGTGCTCGCGACCATCCTCGGCGGCTCCACGCTCGGGCTGGGCTCGCTGATCGGCGCGATATTGCTGGTCTTCCTGCCCGAATTCCTGCGGCCGATCGCGGACTGGCGCCTCGCCGCCTTCGGCACGCTGCTGATCCTGGTGCTCCTGGTGCGTCGCCAGGGCATCGTCGACCGCACGCTGCTGCGTGGGCTCACGTTCAGGAAGGCGGCATCATGAGCGCGCCGCTTCTTCAACTCAGCGAGGTCACAAAGAGCTTCGGCGGCATCCATGCGCTTTCCGCCGTGACCAGCGGCGTGCCTGAGGGCAAGATCGTCGGCATCATCGGTCCCAACGGCGCCGGAAAGACGACGCTGTTCAACGTTATCACCGGGGCCTATCGCGCCGATTCCGGCACGGTTCGCCTGAATGGCACGGCGCTGAATGGGCTGCCTCCCCACCAAATCGCGCGCGAAGGCATTGCGCGAACCTTCCAGAATATCCGCCTGTTTCCCAGCATGACGGTCTGGGAGCATCTGCTCGTTGCGCAGCCGCACCGCGAATCCTGGTGGCGCCGATTGCTGCCGGTCGGCTGGGGCGACCCTGCCGCGCAGGTCCGCGCGGTAGAGGTGATGGAGTTCTTCGGCCTGACGGACTTGCGCGACCGCCCCGCCAAATCGCTGCCTTATGGAATGCAGCGCCGGGTGGAGATGGCGCGTGCCCTCACCGCGCGGCCGAAGCTGTTGCTGCTCGACGAACCCGTGGCCGGCATGAACCATGACGAGGCGGAAGAGATCCGGCAACTGATGCTGAAGCTTCGCGCAACCGGATTGACGATCCTTCTCATCGAGCACGACATGAACTTCGTGATGCGGTTGTGCGATTATCTCTATGTGCTCGATTTCGGCGTGCTGATCGCGGAAGGCGCGCCAAGCGAAGTCCGCACGAATCCTCGCGTCCTCGACGCCTATCTCGGTAAGGACGAATGATACTCTCGGCTCGTGGGCTGCAGGTCCGGTATGGCGCCATCACCGCGGTGCGCGGCGTGGACATCGACGTCGCTGAAGGCGAAATCGTCGCGTTGCTCGGTGCCAATGGCGCGGGCAAGAGCACGATCGCCCGGGCGATCGCCGGCCTCTTAGCGTTCCAGGGCGAGATCGTCTACAAAGACCAAAAGCTCAGGCCGAATGACGCCGAACGCAACGTTCGCCGTGGCATCGTGCTGGTGCCCGAAGGGCGCGGCATCCTCGGACGCATGACGGTCGAGGAGAACCTCGCGATGGGGATCTATACCCGCGCTGACAAGAGCCAGGCGATCGCGGACCTCAAGCGCATGCAGGACCGCTTTCCGATCCTCGGCCAGCGGCGTCACAACGCGGCGAGCCTGCTCAGCGGCGGCGAGCAGCAATTGCTGGCGACCGCGCGCGCTGCTGTCGAAACCGCGCCTGTTGCTGCTGGACGAACCGTCGCTCGGCCTTGCGCCCCAAGCCACGGCTTACCTCTTTGGCGTCATTGCCGAGACCCGCGCCGAAGGACTATCTGTGCTATTGGTTGAGCAAAAGGCGCGTCAGACGTTGAAGGTGGCGGACCGGGCGTACGTGCTCGAGACCGGTCGCGTGGTGGCATCGGGGCCGGCGCAGAAGATGATCGAAGATCCCGCGGTCTCGGATGCCTTCTTGGGAGGACCGGGTTGAATTCAGCCCAGAACTTGAGCCCGGCGCATCTTGAGACCAACGTGCTCGTGATCGGTGCCGGCGGCGCCGGCATGTACGCGGCGCTGGAAGCTGCGCGTGCCGGTGCGTCCGTGATTCTCGCCGATCGCAGCCTGATTGGTCGCGGCGGCGCAACGGTGATGGCGCAAATGACGGTGGCGGCTGCGCTTGGCGAGCAGACGCCCGATCACTGGGAGTACCATCTGGCGGATACGCTCGCGGCAGGCCGCGGACTGTGTGACGAGCGCCTCGCCGCGCTGCTTTGCGAGGACGGGCCGCGGCGGCTGCGCGAGATGGACGACTGGAAGGTGGGCTGGGCGCGGGAGGACGGCCACATCAAGCAGGCTCAGGCGCCAGGCCGTGACCGTCCCCGCTGCGCCTATGTCGATTTTTCTCTCGACGGGTCCCGCGGTCTCCAGGACACTGCGGACCCGACTGAAAAGTGCGAGCGATGTGCGCCTGATCGGCGATCTCGTGATCGTCGATATCGCCATACAGGACGGCGAGGCCTGCGGGGCAGTCGCGTTGCACCTGCCGACCGGTCGCGCGGTGACAATCGCCGCGAAAGCCGTGATCGTCGCAACTGGCGGCCTTACCGGCCTCTATCGCCGCAACAGCGCCTCTGCCAACATGGCCGGCGATGGCTATGCGCTGGCCTTGCGCGCCGGGGCGGAGTTGATCGACATGGAGTTCGTTCAATTCTTCCCGATTGGCCATCTGGCACCGCGTCTGATCGGCATGGATCCGATCATGTGGGATCCGTTCCGCTACAAGCTGGGCGGCAGGCTGCTCAACTCTGAACGCCGGGAATTCGAAACGGCCTACGCGAGCCAGGATTCCCGCAGTGACGGTCGTTACGTCCTGACTCGCGATCTCGCGACCTATGCGATCACCAAGGAGGTCGAGGCCGGTCGCGGCAGCCCGGCGGGCGGCGCCTATCTCAGCTTCCGGCACGTACCCGAGGCGGAGATACGCCGCGCATTCGGACCCGTCGTGGATCGTCTTCTTGCCAACGGTATCGACCTTGCTCGACAGGACGTCGAGGTCGCGCCGATCGCCCACTACACGATGGGCGGGGTTCGGGTCGACGAGACGCTGCAGACGCGCATACCGGGACTTTATGCCGGCGGTGAGGTCGTGGGCGGCGCCAATGGCGCCAACCGGCTGTCCGGCAATGCGATTACCGAAGCGCTGGTCTTTGGCGCGCGCGCCGGTCGCAACGCCGCGGAACGAGCCAAGGCACAAAGCCTGTCCTGGTCAGCAGAGGCGGTTCGCCCCGTGCTTGATCTGCTGCGCAGCGCGACAAGACGAGATGCGCCCAATCCTGCGGCCGCGATTGCCGGGTTGCAGACGGTGATGGCCGACAAGGTTGGTCCTTTCCGAACAGAAGCCAAGCTTCGCTCGGCACTCTCCTCGATCCTGCAGCTCAGCCAGGAGATCGGCAATGTTCCACTTTCGACCGGGGCGCCGTTCGACACGATGATGACTGACTGGCTGGACCTTCGGAACATGCTGCTGGTGGCGCGGTCGGTTACAGAGGCTGCGCTGGTGCGCAGCGAAAGCCGCGGCGCGCATCAACGGGAAGACCAACCGAGGCTGTCGGAGAACTGGTGCGTCAACCAGACCATCAGCCTGTCACAAGGCGATATCAGCCTGCGCAGGATCGCGCCGGCCAATGGAAGGCCCGTGGCATGAACACAACTCTGCGCATTCGGCGCGGCAACGCCGGGGAAACGCCGCGCTTCGAAGAGTTCGACGTCACGTTCGAGCCAGGCCAATCCGTGCTCGATGGCCTTCGCATGGTCCGTCGACTGATCGACCCCACCCTCGCCTATCGGTACTCCTGCATCAACGCCAACGCGTGCAAGGAGTGCATGATGCTCATTGACGGCACAGTCGACTACGCCTGCACGGTGCGCCTCAAACAGGGCGTCATGACGCTGGCGCCGCGGCCGAAGAAAGCGCTGATAAGAGACCTCGTCACCGAAATCGCGCCACCCGACGAGCGTCTATAGCCGCGTTTGAAGCAACAATTTGCGATCATTCCGCGATCATCGCCACTATCGCAAGCGAGATTTCACGGGAATCGGCGGCTCATAGGCTCGGACGGCCGGAGCCGCTCCGACGAACTTCTCGCAATCGACGACAGTGATTTGCCCGCAGCAGCCTTGAGCCAATCGCGACGTGCCGACGTCGCGCGTCAGCACATTGGGATTGCCATGGAGGCAAAGCGGATTCTCCGCGCCATCAGGCGCGGGATCGTACCAGGCGCCAGTCGGCAAATTGACGACGCCCCGCATGACGTCGTCGGTCACCTTAACCGCCGCGAGGCAGGCGCCGCGCGCGTTGAATATCCTGATGACATCGCCGTCGACGATCCCGCGCGGCGCGGCATCGTCCGGATGCATCCGCGCGACTTCCCTGCCCTCGATCTTCCGGGACTGGCTATAGTCACCGAAATCGAGCTGGCCATGAAGTCGCGTCGCCGGCTGATTGGCAACCAACCACAATGGAGCCGTCGCGTCCGGCTGCTCGGTCGAGGCGAGCCAGGTCGGGTGGCCCGGGCAATCGTCATAGCCGTAGCCGGCGATCGTCTTGGAGAATATCTCGATCTTGCCGCTGGGCGTCGGCAGCGGATTTACCTCTGGCTCCGTTCGAAAACGACGCAGGATGCCTCCGTCGTCCGGTTTCGACGGAAGCGCCAGTTCGCCGCGATCCCAAAACTCCTCGAAATCAGGCGCCGCCCAGCCGCGCTCGGCCAGGGCCCGCCGCGTCGGCTCATACAGATGGCGCATCCACTGCGCGGCATCGCGTCCTTCGGCAAAGACTTCTGCGGCGCCAAGGCGTTCGGCGAGATCGCAGAGAATTGCGAAGTCGTCACGTGCTTCACCGATGGGCGGCGCAATCTTGCGCATCGCGATCAAGCGCGGATCGGTCGCCGCCGCGCCGATATCATCGCGCTCCAGCGTCATCGTCGCAGGCAGCACAATGTCGGCGGACCGTGCCATCGCGGTCCAGGCGAGTTCATGGACCACGATCGTATCGGGGCGCGCGAATGCCTGACGCAGACGATGAATATCCTGATGATGATGGAACGGGTTGCCGCCCACCCAATAGACGAGCTTGATGTCGGGATAATGCAGCTCGCCGCCGTTATATGCGAATGGCGCGCCCGGATTCAGCAGCATGTCGGAAATCCGCGCCACCGGAATGAACTCGCGAACCGAGTTGGTGCCTTGTGGCATCGTCGGAATCGGCACGGCGTTGACACGGCGGCCGGTGTGCCCCATCGCGCCGAGCGCATAATTGTAGCCGCCGCCGGGCAGGCCGATCTGACCGACCATTGCGGCAAGAACCGCGGCGGCCCACACCGGCTGCTCGCCATATTGCGAGCGCTGCAGCGCGTGGGCCACGGCAATGAGGCTGCGGCCATGCACAAGGGAGCGCGCGATATCCCTGATCGTGTCGGCCGCAATTCCGCTGATTGCGGCAGCCCAATCGGCATGCTTGGGCTGTCCGTCGCGGTCACCGCGAAGATAGCGCGCGAACACGTCGAAGCCGGTCGTGTAGCGGTCGACAAACGCACGGTCGCAAAGATTTTCCGCGAGCAAGGTGTGCGCCATCGCGAGCATCACGGCAACGTCGGTGCCCGGACGAATCGGAATCCACTCGGCCCTGGCCTCGGGCGGGAAATCGTCGCGCAACGGGCTGATCGAGATGAACCGCGTGCCTCGCTTGACCGCCTCGCGCATGGCGTCGGGCTCGACGTGCCGGCTCAGCCCGCCGCTGGCGATCATCGAGTTCTTGATCGGCATGCCGCCAAACGCGAGCACGACATCGGTGTGGGTGCGCACCTGATCCCAGGTGACGTTGCGGCGCGAAAGCGCCTCGAACGGCCCCATCACATGCGGCAAAATGACTGCCGATGCGCCCGCGCTGTAGCTGTTGACCGAACGCACATAGCCCCCGCAAACCAGGTTGAGAAAGCGGTGGATCTGGCTTTGCGCATGATGAAAACGGCCCGCGCTCGCCCAACCGTACGAGCCTCCATAGATTGCCCGCGGGCCGAAATTGCCGCGAACGCGCGCGAGTTCGCCGGCGAGCAAATCGAGCGCGGTATCCCATCCGCATTCGACAAAATCGTCGCCGATCTCGCGCCGCTGCGGGCCTGGCCCATGCTCGAGCCAGTTGCGGCGGACCATCGGCTTGAGGATACGCGCCTTGTGGCGCAAGGCACCTTTGAAGTTGCCGAGGATCGGCGATGGCGCAGGATCGCCGCCGTAAGGCAGGATCGCGACATCCTGACCATCCCAGCGCGCCGAAAACGCTCCCCAATGCGCACTGTGCGTCGCGAAGGCCTCGTTTTGATCGGTCGCGTTGGAATGCGTCATGCGAGGTTGCCCCGTCTATCAATCGCCTCAAGAGTTACAGCAACGATGCCTCGATAACGAACGGCCCGCGCTGTCGAAGCGCAGCATCGAACACTTCAGCGAAACGCTGAACGGTCGTTACGCGTTCCGCTGCCACACCCATGCCGCCGGCAAGCTTGACCCAATCGATCTCGGGATCCTCGATGTCGAGCATGCGGCGAGCATTCTGGCCCGGGTTAGCGACGCCAACCTTGCGCATTTCCCCGTGGAGGATTGCATAGCCCCGGTTGGCAAAGATGATGGTGACGATGTCGAGTTTCTCGCGCGCTTGCGTCCACAGCCCCTGAAGCGTGTAGAGACCGCTGCCGTCAGCCTGAAGCGACACGACCTTGCGCCCCGGACAGGCGATCGCGGCGCCCGCCGCCATCGGCACTCCGATGCCGATGGCGCCGCCCGTAATCTGGAGATAGTCGTGCGCGGGCGCGTTGTAGGACAGCTCGTAGAAGCCGGAAGACGTGATCGCCTCGTCGCACACGATCGCGTTCTTCGGCAGCTTCGCGGCAACCAGGCGATTGATCATTTCTGCGGTCAGTGGTCCGTCGGCCTGGAGCGACACTTCCGCCGCCGGCGGGTGGCTCGTATGCAAACCTGCTGCCGATTTGGCGCCGACAGCTTCCGCAAGATGGGCGAGAATTCCCTTCAGATCGTGACCGAGCCCACCGAGTTCGACCACGCTGCACCCCTCAGGTGCGAGGCGACCCGACTGGGTCGGGTAGCCAAAGAACGTGACCGGCTCCTTGGCGCCGATCAGCACGATCATATCGAGCCCTGCCAATGCGGCACGACCCGGCTCCCAGGCGAAGGATATCTTCTCGATCGGCGCCCGACCGCGCCCGCGCTCGATGCGCCCGTTGACGCCCTGTGCAAACAGCCGCGCGCCGGTCTTGGCGCAAATCCTTTCGGCATCGGCAAGCGCATCGGCGCGCAAAGCCTGCCCAGACAACATCAGCGCCGCCTTGCAACCGCGGCGCAAACGATCGACGACCGCCTTGAACTTGTCCGGATCGACTTCGTGCCGCGGCGGCGGCGAACGCCTGGCGAGCGGAGCCCCGGCTGATCGCTCCGACCAGGCCATATCCGCCGGCAAGATCAGCGTCGCGATGCCGTTCGCCAAGCTTGCGTCCCAGGCATCCGCGACATCCTGCTCGATCGACGCGGCGCTGCCGATCCGGCGCACGAACGCCGACATCGGCCGGGCGAGCGTTTCGATGTCGCTCGTCAGCGGCGCGTCGAGCGGAAGATGCGCGGTCGAATGCTCGCCGACGATATTGATGATCGGCGTGCCGGCGCGCCTGGCGTTGTGCAGGTTGGCGAGCCCGTTCGCCAGACCGGGGCCGAGATGCAGCAGGGTCGCCGCGGGCCGGTCCGTCATCCGGCCATAGCCATCGGCGGCTCCGGTGACGACGCCCTCGAACAGCCCAAGCACGCATCGCATGTCCTGCCGACGATCGAGCGCGGCGACAAAGTGCATCTCCGACGTGCCCGGATTGGCGAAGCAGGTATCGACGCCAAGCGCGAGCAGCGCGTCGCAGAGATGATCCGCACCAGTTTTCATGTCATTGCGCCCCGTGTTTCCCGTTCGCAAGCACCTAGGCGAAACATACGTTGGCCGACGGCTCGTGAGGCCTGCCGAACAACGAACGCCCAGGAATGGCCTCGAGCAGCTCGCGGGTGTGAGCGTGCTGCGGCGCGCCGAATACCGATTGCGTCTCACCCTGCTCGACGATTTCACCGCGCCGCATCACGACGATCCTGTCGGCGATCTCCGATGCGACACGCAGGTCATGCGTGATGAACAGCATTGCGAGGTTCATTTCTTCGCGCAGCTCGGCCAATAGCTCCAGAATGTGCTGTTGCACGGAAACGTCGAGCGCCGAAACCGCCTCGTCCGCGACCAGCACCAGCGGCTTCAACGCGATGGCGCGCGCGATACAGATGCGTTGGCGTTGGCCACCGGAGAATTCATGAGGATAGCGTTCGTATGCGCTCTCCTTCAGCCCTACCCGCGCCAACAATCGCTTTGCGTCCGCAATCGCCTCGACGGAGGGCGTTCCATAGGTCATCGGACCGCGCGCGATGGCTTCGCCGACCTTTTGCCGTGGATCGAGCGCCGCAAAGGGATCCTGAAAGACGATCTGCACCTTGCGGCGCATCGCGCGCAACTGCGCGCCTTTCAATTTAAGAAAATCCACCCCATCGAAATCAATCGAGCCAGTGTCGGGCTCGATGAGCCGCATGACCATGCGCGCGAGTGTCGATTTGCCCGATCCGGACTCCCCGACGATGGCGACCGTCTCGCGTGGTCGCAGCGTGAGCGCGACGTCCTGCACGGCAGGCACTCGCCGCACCGGCCTGAACGCGCCCTGACGCGACGCGAATACCTTGTTGAGACCGCGGGCTTCCAACAATGGATCGCTGCCCAGCGCCTGGCTGTGCGTCGTTGGGGGGCGCCCGCCCGGCACTGCCGCAATGAGCGCCTTGGTGTAGTCATTCTTGGGGGCGCGAAGCACCTCATCGACCGTGCCCTGCTCGACCACGCAGCCGTTGCGCATGACGACGACACGGTCGGCTATGTCGGCGACAACGCCAAAGTCGTGCGTGATGAACAGGACGCCCATTCCCCGCTCGGCCTGCAACTTCCGGATCAAGCCGAGGATTTGCTTTTGCGTGGTGACGTCGAGTGCGGTGGTCGGCTCGTCGGCGAGCAGCAGTGCCGGCTCGTTTGCCATCGCGATCGCGATCATGATGCGTTGGCGCTGACCGCCGGAGAGCTGGAATGGATAGCTGCGGGCGAGCGCCGGAGGATCGGGCAGGCCGACCGCCGCGATCAATTCGACGACCCGCGAGTCCAGCTCGGAACGGTACAGCTTCGCGCCGGCGTGCGTGACGATGGCTTCCGCGATCTGCTGACCGACACGCGTCAGCGGATTGAGCGCGCTGAGCGGCTCCTGGAAGATCATGGATATCGGGCCGCCCCGCAGCGCCCGCATTGCCCCTTCATCCGCTGTCGCGAGGTCCGTATCCTTGAAACGGATGGCACCGCCGGCGACGTGAAGAGCCGGCGGCAACAGCCTGAGCACGGCGTGCGCGGTGATCGACTTACCCGAGCCGGACTCGCCGACCAGGCAAACGATCTCGTTGCGGCGCACGGCGAGCGAGACGTTTTCCACCGCGAACTGCCGGTCGCCGCCTCTGGGCAACGCAACGGACAGATTTTCGATTGCAAGCAGCGGTTCGTCCGTCATGCACCTCGCGCCTTCCGCGACAGTCTCGGGTTCAGGGTATCGTTCAGTCCTTCGCCAACGAGGTTGATCGCCAGCACGGTGAGGAAGATGGCTACACCGGGGAACACGCTCATCCACCACGCCTGGCGCATCACCGAACGGGACGCGCCGATCATGAATCCCCACGACATCAGATTGGGGTCACCGAGCCCCATGAAGCTCAGCGCACTTTCGATCAGGATCGAACTGGCGATCATCAACGAGCCGGTCACGATGATCGGCGACACCGCGTTCGGCAGGATATGGCGCAACACCACCGACATCGGTGGCTGCCCCTGACAGACCGCGGCCTGCACGAACTCCCGGCTCCGCAGCCGCAGAAACTCGGCGCGCGTCAGCCGGGCGAGCTGCGGCCAGCTCACAGCGCCGATCGCGAGGATCACGTTGGTCAGTGAAGGCCCGAGCGTCGCCACCAGCAGGATGGCAAGAATGAAGCCAGGAATCGTCTGGAACAACTCGACGAAGCGCATCAGGATGTCGTCGACGCGGCCGCCGAAATAGCCGGCAACGGCTCCCACGGTGACGCCGATCGCGAGCGCGGCAAGTGTCGACGAGACGCCTATGAGAAGCGAGACCCGCGCGCCATAGGCGATGCAGGCGGCGACGTCGCGGCCGAGCATGTCGGAACCGAGCCACGTCTCGCCGTCGAACGGCGGCTGGAACGGCGCGGCCACCATATCCCAGGGATCGACGGGAAACAGGGTCGGCGCCACGATGGCCAGCACAACGACTCCGGTCAGGATGACCAGTCCGATGACGCCGGCCGGATGCCGAAGAAAGGATGCCAGGTTCTTCACGGCCGCCTCACCTCACACTTCGTACGGAGATGCGCGGATCCACCATGCGATAGACCGCCTCGGTGAGCAGGTTCAGCCCGATCACCACAATCGACATGACCAGGAAGATGCCTTGCATGACCGGATAGTCGCGCTGCAGCACGGCGTCATAGATCAGCCGCCCCAGGCCGGGCCAGGCGAACACGGTCTCGACGACAACCGCGCCGCCAACCACCGCGCCGGCCTGCATTCCGGCGACCGTGATAACGGGCAGGATCGCATTGCGAAGCAGATGGTGCATCACGATCCGGGACTCGGTCACGCCCTTGGCGCGCGCCGTCTTGATGAAATCCTGCTGCTTGACCTCGATGATCGAGGAACGCATCAGCCTGGCGTAGATCGCGAGATAGACAGCGGCCAGTGACAAGGTCGGCAGGACCATATGCGAGGCAATGTCCGCGATGCGCTGCCACGGCGTCATCTCGACGCCGACGGTCACGTAGCCGAATGGCGGAAGCCAATTGAGCTGCACGGAAAACAACAGCACGAGCATCAGGCCAAGCCAAAACACCGGCAAGGCATAGAGCAGCAGCGAGACGATCGTAAAGAACGTGTCGGACCATTTTCCCGCACGTGTGCCGGCTATCGTTCCTAACGCCGTACCGAAGACCAGGGACAGGATGAACGCCGTACCCGTGAGCAGCAAGGTCGCGGGCAGCCGCTCCAGCAGCAGCGACAACACGGCCCGCTGTTGCCGATAGGAATAACCGAGATCAAGCGTCAGCGTCTTCTTCAGGGAGCTCGCCAGTTGCACCAGGTACGGCTGATCGAGGCCATAGGCCGATCGTATCTGGCGGAGCAATGTTTCGTCGGCAGCACCGCTTTGTCCTGCGATCACCTGCGCCGGGTCGCCGGGCGCCGCGTGAACGAGAATAAAGTTGAAGGTCGCGATGACCAGAATCACGCCGATGATCTTCACCGCTCCGTAGGCGATGCCCAGCACGTAGGCCGACAAGCGGCCTCCGTACCGGGTGATGGCGACGACGCTCATTCGAACCGGACCGCGCCGAAGGTTTCGTGAACGCCGATGGCGGTCGTGGTCACATTCTTGAGCTTCTTGTCGGTAAACGTCGGAAAGTCCTGTTCGAGCAGCCACACGATCGGCACATCCTCGACCAGAGCCTTCTGCACCGCGCTGTACAGTTCCTGCCGCTTCTCGTCCGGCGAAGCGGTCGCAGCTTCCTCGAAAAGACGATCGACTTCCGGATTTGAATATCCGGCCGTGTTGGAGAACATGATGCCCTTGCGGATGTTCGACGAAATGTAGGTGCGCGATACGCCGATAGCGGGATCTCCGAGTTGATAGACGAGATTCGTCGTCATCGAATACTCCCCGTTGCTGACCTTCTGGATCCAGCCCGCGACATCGGTGCCTTCAAACTGCAGGTCGATTCCGACCCGCAGCAGCGACTGGCGCAAGAACTCTGCGACGCGACGATAGAGCTCGCCCGATGGCGTGACCAGGAACGGAACGGTGATCCGCTTGCCATCGGCGCCCGGCTTCAATCCCATCTCGTCGAGAAGAGCTTTTGCCTTGTCCGGTGAGTATTCGTACTGCTTTACGTTCTTGTCGTAGAACCGGGTCTTCGACGAGATCGGACCAGTCGCAACCTTGCCGAGACCGAAGTAGACACGCTGGAGCAGAGCCTTGCGGTCTATGGCGTACATCACCGCCTGACGGAAGCGCTTGTCATTCATCGGCGCGATGCGATTGTTCAGCTCGAGCCACAGATGTGGCGCGAAGTACTCATATCCCTTTGTCGTCATGTCGAGATGGGGCAGCTTGGTGAGGCGAGCCACATCGTACTGCTCGATGTCGCTCCACTGCGTCAGCTTGACGGTCCCCTGCTCGAGCACGACCGAACGCGCCGCTGCGTCCGGAATGACGCGGTAGATAATCTCGTCGATATGAGGTTCACCGGCGCGATAATAGCCCTCGTGCTTCACCAAGTGAATGTGCGACCCCCGCACCCATTCCTTCAGCTTGAAGGGACCGCAGCCGATCGCCTTGTCATTCGCAGGATTGGTCTTGAAGTCGGTGCCTTCGTAGATGTGCTTGGGCAGGATCGGCGCCGTGGTGCAATCGAATGCTCCGAGGAACGGAGAAAACGGCGACTTGAGCTTGAAGACGACCGTCAGCGGATCGGGAGCTTCGGCGCTATCGATGCGGGTGAATATCGGCCGGGCCCGCGCGTGGGTCTCGGGCAGGATCTTGGTCATCGAGAAGATGACGTCGTCGGCCGTCAGCGGCTTGCCGTCGTGGAAGGTGATGTTCGGAAACAGCTTGAACGTATAGGTCAACCCGTCGGGAGAGACGCTCCAGGATTGCGCCAGGCCGGGGATCGGTTTCAGGTCAAAGTCGTAGCGAAGCAGGCTCTCGTAGATCTTGCCGCAGATCGTCAGCGTCGGCTGGAGCTGGCTGATCGCGGAGACCAGCATGGCCGGCTCCGGATGGATAATGGTGCTGAGCGTGCCGCCGCGCGTCTGCCCCGCGGCACGGTGCAAGCCGAGCGGGATCCCCGCGACGCTGGCCATTCCCGCGGCCAGTCCCAACTTGCCGAATTCACGCCTGTTCATTCCCATGATATCCCCCCTTCCTGTTGACATGGCTCTCTGGACGAGACGCGCCGGCCGCAGATGCGGCGGCGACCATCACAGCTTCTTCAATCCGCACCAGTTGGCGACGAAGAGCGCGATGCTCAGTGTGATCTTGCGGACGCTTTCGAGATCGACGCGCTCATTGAACGCATGCGGCCCGATGCCGTAATGGCCGTAGCACAGCGCCGGAATTCCATAGTCGACGTTGTAGTAGCGCGTATCGGTAACGGCGGTGCCGATCTGCAACTGCATCGGCTCGTTGAAGACCACCTGATGCACCGAGGAGAGCACCTGCTCGGCTTCGCTTCCGGGCTCCAAGACCGACGGATCTGCCTGGAAGCCGCTCCAGATCAGTTCGGCCGGATTGCTCGACAGGAAGCTGTCGGTGGCCTGTGCGTCGGCCAGGCACTTCTCGATGCCACGCATCGCCTCCTGCGGGCTAGTGCCGGGAAGCAGGCCGAGCCGGCAGTCGAACTCGCACCAAGCCGCCGTCGAGCTTGCCCAATCGCCGCCCTTGATGATGCCGACATTGAACTTGATCGGCGATTTGACAGTCTTGAACCACGGATGATCCACGGCCTGTTCGTTAAGCCGCTTGGTGTAGTCCTGGAACGCACGGATCACGTGCATACCGGACAAAATGGCGCTGGTGCCGTTCTCCGAGTAGGCGACATGTGCCGGCGTGCCCCGCACCCGCACCCTGAACCAGATCGCGCCGACCTGCGCGCGCAAGAGCTTGTGGCCGATCGGCTCGGGGATCAGGCAGGCGTCGGCGCGATAGCCGCGCATCAACGTCGACAGCGCGCCGTTGCCGGTGCTTTCTTCCTCGGTGACGGTCTGCACGTGGATGCGGCCCTGCGGCGCGTAGCCCGCGGCCCGGATCGCATCGAGCGCAAAAATCATCGCCGACACGCCGGCCTTCATGTCCTGAGCGCCGCGGCCGTGCATCCAGCCGTCGCGCACCACGCCGTCAAATGGCGGAAAATCCCAGAAATCCGCCGGGCCTTCCGGCACCACGTCGATATGACCCTGGAGGATCAGGCTGCGCCCCTTCCCGCCGCCCTCATAAGTCGCCACGACTTGCCTCGAGCCGGCAAGATCGATCCCGTCCATCGGGGCCGCCTTCGGATGGCTCATCAGATCGACATCGGCGAGACTGAAAGCATCGACCTTGTAGCCGCGCTCGGCCAGGCGCTCGGCCATCCAGGCCTGGAGCGGGGCCTCCTGACCGCGGAGACTGCGGAATTGTACCAGGCGCGCGAGGAAGGCCACCTGGTCGTCAAAGTTGCGATCGACGGCAGCCCGCAATTCTTCCGCAAGACTGTTGGTCTTGGTCAGCTCAGTTTCCAAGGTCGTCTCCTGTTCGCAGGGGGCATTTCAACGAATGCCCATTGTTGGTCTGGTCGATGTTCGCCGGTCGTGGAGCTCAGGCGACGAGGCAGGATTCGAGGATCGAAAGCCCCTCGTCCACGATCTCGTCCGATGCCGTGAGCGGGACCAAGATCCGAATCGTGTTCGCAGTCGTGCCGCAGGAGAGCAGGATCAGGCCGTTCTGGTGCGCGAGCCTCGTGACCTGACTGGTGGCTTCAGCGTCGGGCTCGTTGCTCCCCCGCTGCTTGAGCACATCGAAGGCGATCATCGCGCCCAATCCGCGAGCCCGGGAAATCGGCAGCAGATGGTTGGCCTGCGCGAAGCGATCGATCGCATCGCGCAAGCGCGCACCGATCTCATTGGCGCGCGCGAGAAGGTTCTCCTGTTCGAACACGTCGAGGACCGCAAGCGCCGCCGCGCATGCCAGCGGATGGCCGGCATATGTGCCCCCGAGGCCACCCGGCTCCGCCGCGTCCATGATCGCGGCACGTCCGATCACGCCCGATAGCGGCAAACCACCGGCAAGGCTTTTCGCGACGCAGATAAGGTCCGGCTTGACGTCGTAATGCTCCATCGCGAACATTTTGCCAGTCCGACCGAATCCGGTCTGAACCTCGTCCGCGATCAGCACGATCCCATTCTCGTCGCAGATGCGGCGCAGCCCACGCATCAGTTCGGCAGGAGCCTGGTGGAAGCCGCCTTCGCCTTGCACAGGCTCGATGATGATCGCCGCCACCTGCGATGCATCGATATCGGCCTTGAAAATGAAGCCGATATAGCGCAGCGCGTCGTCGACAGTAACTTCACTGCCACTGATCGGGAATGGCACATGCCACACGCCGGGCAGCGGGGAAACAACGCCCTTCTTGTAAGGGACGACTTTTCCCGTCATCACCGACGCAAAAGCGGTGCGGCCGTGGAAGCCTCCCGTGAACGCGATGACGCCAGTGCGGCCGGTTGCCGCACGAGCGATCTTGACCGCATTCTCGGTGGCCTCGGCGCCGGTTGTCAGCAGTATCGACTTCAGCGGCCCGCTGATCGGCGCCAGCGCATTGAGACGCTCCGCCAGCTCAACATAGGAGTCATAGGGGGCGACCTGAAAACAGGTGTGCGTAAAGCGATCCAACTGATCGCGAACCGCCTTGATCACCAGCGGATGGCGGTGACCGGTGTTGAGAACCGCGATACCACCGGCAAAATCGACGTAACGTCGTCCCTCGACGTCCCAGAGCTCGCTGTTGAGTGCCCGCTCAGCGAAAACCGGTGTGGCATGACCAACACCACGGACCACCGCAGCCTGCCTGCGCGACATCAGTTCGGAGTTTAGCGTCATTACTTACTTCCCCAAGTTGAGGGGACCGTAGTTGGCGCTATCGAACGAACAACCAGTTTTATTATCGCGCTATGGTGACTCACATGCACCAGTCGGACCGATCAGTGCGCTGGCCAGCACATTTTGTAGCCAATTCCGCAGTGCAACAATCGCCGGGTCGCGCCATCGCTCCTTCAAAGCGACCAATTGGTACGTTCCCATGTAGACGGAGGTGGAGAGCAGCTCGACCAATGCACCAGTGCGAAGGTCGTCCTCGACAAGGACGTCATTTGCGATCGCCACGCCCTGCCCAAGCCGCGCCGCCTCGATGGCGAGGTGGGCATGCCAAAGACGCTGGCCGCCGAGCTGCGGCAAATCGACCAATCCGGCCAGCCGAAACCAGCGCTCCCATTGCTCCGTCGATTCCTCGTGGATCAAGGCGATCGACGCCAAGTCCGTCAGGCTCGTGATGGCGGGATGACGCGCCAGATAGCTCGGGCTGGCCACCGGGAAGACCCTCGGCCGGATCAAGGGCTCGGACGCAAGATCGAGATGCGTGGTGATCACATCGGCATAGACGATCTCGGCATCGGCCTCACCGCGCGAGAGATCGGGGTGCGACAAGGTTGGTTGCAGGTTGACTTCCCATCGGTTCGGCGGGCCCGTCAGTTCCGGAAGCCTCTGCAGCAGGCGGCGGTTGGCGATGCCGGGAATACACCAGATGTTAAGCGTGGTTCGCGACGGAGGACGTACCGCAACCGTGGCGCGCGCGATGATGTCGAACGCTTGCGACAACTGCTCATAGAGGAACGAGCCTCGTTCGGTCAGCATGACGCCGCGACCCTGAGCCCGGACAAGCGTGACGCCGAGGCTTTCCTGCAGGTTCTGGATATGACGCGACACGACCGTATGGCTCACCGCCAACTCGTCGCCAGCGGCACGCATGCTGCCGGTGCGGCCAACAGCTTCAAAAGCTCTCAATGCGACGAGGGATGGAACCCGGGGCCTGGTCATAACAGTGTGGGCAATCAGCGCTTCAATCGCCGAGGGTTATGCCCCACCTAAATGTTTTCTTCAATTCGAACAGACACATCGTTGGGTGGCCCGTTCGGTAATGGGTATGAACGGTCGACTCGCTCACTCCTTGTATAGCTGGCGTTAAGCCTATTCGGGCTGCTTCGGCAGGAAGTCGATCATCAGACGTGCTATATCGTCGACCTTCTCGTCTAGCGCGAAGTGACCGGCATCCAACAGATGAATCTCCGCGTCCGGCAGGTCGCGCCTGAACGCCTCGGCGCCCGGTGCAATGAAGGATGGATCATAGCGCCCCCACACGATGAGCGTCGGTGGCTTATGCTCGCGCAGAAATGCCTGCCATGCGGGGTAAGAGGCCACGTTCGTGCGATAGTCGTAAAGCAGGTCCGCCTGGATTTCTCGCTGCCCAGGTCGGGACAGGAACGCATATTCGTCGGTCCATGTATCGGGATTGTAGCGCTCGGGATTGGGGCTGCTGCCGATGTGACGGGCCTTGGCGCCTTCGAGCGACGTGAAAGCGTCGACCTGCTCCGGGTGCGCATCACGATCGGCCCAATATTGCGCAATGCCGCTCCATTTGGCGCCGAGCCCTTCCCTGTAGGCGTTCGCATTCTGGATCACAAGCGCGCGCACCCGCTCGGGATGAGCCACCATGATGCGGTAGCCAACCGGACCGCCATAATCCTGCAGGTACAGGACATAGCGGCTGATCTTGAGCTGCTCGAGCAAGGCGTTCGTGGTCTGAGCAAGATGATCGAACGTGTAAGCGTAGCGCGAGGGCGGCGGAGCCTCGCTCTGGCCGAACCCCGGATAGTCAGGTGCGATCAGGCGATAGCGCGTGGCAAGAAGCGGAAGCAAAGTATCGAACATCCGCGAGGAGGACGGAAAGCCGTGCAACAGCACAATCGTCGGCGCGTCGCTCGGCCCCGCTTCACGATAGAAGATGCCGACGCCATCCACCTGCGTGCGATGATAGGTGATCGTGGCCGAGGTCGACGGCAAGGCTGCGGCCTGGGCGCCATGCCCCATGGCCAGCGCGGCGATGGCCGATAGAGCGGTTGGAAGCTTCATATCCTTACCTCCGGCAATGCGACTGGCCGACTTGCGACCGAAACGCGAAGAGACAAGTCCTTCGAACAGCGACACGCGATGACGTCGGTATCCGCTGAATATCTGTCGCAGGAAGATATAGGCTCGATCTCCATCCTGAAAATTCAAATAATGAGATACGTATCATCTCATTTGACGATATCGGAATCTCTCCGCGAAGCGATGGGCATGGTCAGAGCGAAGCCGATGGAATTTGGCCTGCTCGGCGCCATATTGAGTTGTGTCGCCAGAACGGTCGGAGATCGATAAGCTTTTTCGCCGATCCGATGGATACCGCTGAATTCAGAAAAGACCCGTTCGCACATTTGGGAGAACTGCAGGATGGCTAAAGCGTACGAGATCATCGACCACAATTATGATGTGGTGATCGTCGGTGCCGGAGGCGCCGGATTGCGCGCGGCACTGGGCATGGCATCGTCAGGCCTCAAGACGGCTTGCGTTACAAAGGTCTTTCCGACACGCAGCCACACCGTCGCCGCACAGGGCGGCATGGCGGCATCGCTTGGAAACATGGGTGATGGCGACGATTGGCGCTTTCACATGTACGACACGGTCAAGGGCTCCGACTGGCTCGGTGATCAGGACGCAATCGAATACATGTGCCGCGAAGCCGTGCCCGCGGTGCTGGAACTGGAGCACTATGGGGTGCCCTTCTCGCGCACCGGAGATGGTCGGATCTATCAACGTCCCTTTGGTGGCCAGACCATCGAGTACGGAAAGAAGATGGCCCAGCGCACCTGTGCGGCGGCCGATCGGACAGGCCATGCCATCCTGCACACGCTCTATCAGCAGTGTCTGACGCACGGCACGGAGTTTTTCATCGAATATTTCGCGCTGGACCTCCTGATGGATGATGACGGCGCCTGTCGTGGCCTGCTGGCGTGGAACATGGAAGATGGGACCATCCACCGCTTCAATGCTCACCGCACTGTGCTGGCCACCGGAGGTTACGGCCGCGTCTACTTCTCCTGCACCGCCGCCCACACCTCTACCGGCGACGGCAACGCGATGGCCCTGAGGGCCGGGTTGCCGCTCGAGGACATGGAATTCACACAGTTTCACCCGAGCGGCATCTACGGCTCCGGTTGCCTGATCACGGAAGGGGCGCGCGGCGAAGGCGGCTATCTCACCAATTCCGAAGGCGAGCGCTTCATGGAGCGTTATGCGCCAAGCGCGAAGGATCTTGCCGGGCGCGACGTCGTGTGCCGCGCCATGACGATTGAGATCAACGAAGGGCGTGGCTGCGGTCCGCGCAAGGACTACATCGAACTACACCTGGAGCACCTCGATCCGGAACTCCTGCACACGCGCCTGCCGGGCATCAGCGAGACCGCCAAAATCTTCGCGGGCGTCGACGTCACACGCCAGCCGATTCCGGTGCTGCCCACCGTCCATTACAACATGGGCGGAGTTCCGACCAATCTGCATGGCGAAGCCGTCACGTCTCGCCATGGCGATCCGGAAACGGTCGTCCCAGGACTGATGGCGATCGGGGAGGCGGCTTGTGTTTCCGTGCATGGAGCGAACCGCCTCGGCTCCAATTCGCTTCTCGACATCATCGTGTTTGGACGGGCTGCCGCTCATCGCGTGATCGAGACCCTGCGTCCGCAAGAGGGCCACGCACCGGCGTCCGACGAGGCGACCGATCGTGCCATCGCGCATCTCGATCGCATCAGGTGGGCCAAAGGCAAGGCCGTCGCCGGCGACATCAGGCTGGCCATGCAACAAACCATGCAGCGCCACTGCGCCGTATTCCGCACCGGCGCGCTGCTGGACGACGGTTTGACAAAACTCAACGAGGTGATCGCCACGATGCGGGATGACATTGGCGTGACCGATCACACGATGATCTTCAACACCGATCTGGCCGAAACACTCGAACTGGACAACATGCTTGCGCAGGCCAGCGTCAGCCTTCATTCAGCGATCGGTCGCAAGGAAAGCCGCGGCGCCCATGCGCGGGAAGATTTCCCCAAACGCGATGACGAAAATTGGCTGAAGCACACCCTGTGCTGGCTCGATGATGATGGCCGCGTGCGGCTCGATTACAGACCAGTGCATTTACAGCCGCTCTCAAACGAGGTGCAGTCAATCCCGCCAAGAGAGCGCGTGTATTGATTGAGGGGGACCGCTCAATGCTGGATGTCGCTCAGTTTCAAGAAAACCGGTAGCCGATGTCAGCCAACCTTGCATGAATAACGCTGTCTGCACCGGACAGGACGGCTTCGCCTCATCGCTAACCGCATTGCAGGCAACAACGGTGGTCGCCTGGGCAATCGCCGTCAAGCGTGTCACGCCTGAAGACGATGAGTTGCGCCTGCGATGGTTGCCCCATCCGAACCTCCCGACGCCGGTCAAAGGACCGACACCCGCAGAGATCGCGTTCTGGCTGGCCGCAGTCTCCCCGCCGGAGAAAAGCGCCACGCCCGGCCCTACCGCGCTTCCTCTTGAGCAAAGCGCCGCGCTGCTTGACGTGCAGGAGACGGACCACTTGGCGCGACTCCGGCATCATGAGGACCGGCGCAGCTATCTGGCCGCCCATGCGGGAGCGCGCCTGATCCTTGGACATGCAGTAGGTCGACCGCCGAATGCGCTGCGGTTTGCACCATCGGCGAACGGCAAGCCGGTCCTTCTCGTCGATCCGCAGGAAATCGACTTCAGCCTCAGTCATGCCAGGGGCGCCGTTGCCGTCGCCGCAGCACGCATGCCCATCGGGGTCGACGTCGAACCCCTACGCGAAGTAGATCATCTGGATTCCATCAGCGAGCTGGTGCTGGCCGCCGAAGAACAAGCTGCTCTGCGGAAAGCACCGGAAATATCCCGGTCCCGATTGTTTCTCCGCTATTGGACCCTCAAGGAGGCATTGCTGAAAGCGGCCGGACTAGGTTTCGCAGTTCCGCCAAATGAGGTCATCGTCGATGCAGGACCAAGCCCAACGGTCCTCGCAGTACCTCCTGCGCTTGGATCTGTCGCGCAATGGCACCTCCTCGCCTCTGCTGATTTCTGACGGAAGCGCCGACAAAAAAACCGCCGTGGACGAAAATCCACAGCGGTAGCTGCTGGAGGCCAGCGCGGAAAGAGCGTCTCGTCTTCAAACAGCGCACGCTGGAAATCAGTTGCTCGACGGGTAAATCTTTCCCGGATTCATGATTCCTCTCGGGTCCAGCGCCGTCTTTACCGCCTTCATGAGCGTCACCCCCTCACCGTGCTCCGTTTCCATGTGCGCGATCTTGTGCAGCCCTACGCCGTGTTCGCCTGAGCATGTGCCTCCCATCGCAATGGCTCGGCGCGCGGTGCGAAAGGCGAGCGCCTCGGCGCGCTCAGTCTCTTGCGCGTCCTTCGGATCGAACAGGATTCCGAGATGGAAATTGCCATCACCGACATGGCCGACGATCGGCGCCGTCAGGCCAGATGCGACAATGTCCGCCTTGGTCTCCAGCAGGCAGGCCGGCAGCGCCGAAATCGGCACGCAGGCATCGGTACCCATATTGGCCTTACCGGGCTCAAGCGCCATCACGGCTTGATAGGAATTGTGGCGCGCCTTCCACAACCGCGTCCGGTCTTCCGGCCGCTCGGCGAATTGAAACGCGCCGCCGCCGTGATCCGCTGTTATCGCCTGCATCATCTCCACTTCCTCGCGCACTCCGTTCGGCGTGCCGTGAAACTCGAGAAAGAGCGTCGCCGTCTCCACATAATCCAGCTTCGAATAGCGGATTGCGGCGCGCATCTGCACCTCGTCGAGCAGTTCAATGCGCGCCATCTTCAGATTGGACTGCAGCGCCGTCACGACAGCGGCGACAGCACCTTCAAGCGAGGCAAACTGGCAGACGGCCGCAATGATGGTCTCCGGCTGCCCGTAAAGCTTGAGCTGGATTTCGGTGATGACGCCGAGCGTTCCTTCGCTGCCGACATAGAGATGGGTGAGATCAAGGCCGGCAGATGACTTCCGGGCGCGGCTACCGGTGCGGACGATGCGGCCATCGGGCGTGACGACGGTGAGGCCGAGAATGTTCTCACGCATCGTGCCATAGCGCACCGCATTGGTGCCGGAGGCTCGTGTGGCGGCCATGCCGCCGATCGAGGCGTTGGCGCCTGGATCGACCGGAAAGAACAGGCCGGTGTCGCGAACATGCGCGTTCAGCGCTTCGCGCGTCACGCCCGCCTGGACCCGGCAGTCGAGCGAGTCCGGTGTGACCTCAAGGATTTTGTCAAAGCGCGTCATGTCGAGCGACACGCCGCCGGCAAGGGCTGCGAGCTGGCCCTCAAGCGAGGACCCCGCGCCGAATGGCGTGACCGGTACGCGGTGTTCGTTGCACAGCGCCAGAACGAAGGCGACCTCCTCGTTGGTCTCGGGAAAGACCACGAGGTCTGGCACACCGACTGCCGGCAGACCCTCGCCGTGGCTATGCTGGTCGAGCACGGCCTGCGAGACGGTGACCCGCGCGCCCAGACGTTCGGCGAGCCGCGCGCGCACAGCGGCGATGACTTCGGTTGTTGGGCGCGGCAGGGTGTGGGCGTTCATGTCGGCCTCCATTGGTGACCCTGCTTCCATCTGCACCACGGCGATCCGCCTTTCAAGCCGCGACGGCGCCGGCTCTCGTGAGCACCAGATCCAGCCCGATGGCTTATTCGGCGGCCTCGCCGTGGCCGAGATAGGCGCCCATCAGGCGGGGATCGCGCGCGACTTCGGCGGCGCTGCCCTCGGCGACGATGCGTCCCGAGCTCAGCACATAACCGCGATGCGCGACCGCGAGCGCCATGCGGGCATTCTGCTCAACCAGCAGGATCGCGGTCCCCTGCCGATTGATTTCCACGAGCTTGCCGAACACCTGCTCGACCAACAGCGGAGCCAGTCCGAGCGACGGCTCGTCGAGCAGCAAGAGGCGCGGACGGCTCATCAATGCGCGGGCAATAGCGAGCATCTGCTGCTCCCCACCTGAGAGCGAGAAGGCCAGCGACGCCGACAGGCGCTTGAGGTTGGGGAAGAGTTCGAGCATTTCATCGATCAATCCCGCCAGTTCGCCGTG
This sequence comes from Bradyrhizobium sp. LeoB3, assembly GCF_055456055.1. Taxonomy (NCBI): domain Bacteria; kingdom Pseudomonadati; phylum Pseudomonadota; class Alphaproteobacteria; order Hyphomicrobiales; family Nitrobacteraceae; genus Bradyrhizobium; species Bradyrhizobium sp. LeoB3. The sequence continues at coordinate 209,793 of NZ_JBVBEF010000002.1, read as the reverse complement.
CGGCCGCCCGTAGGCGCCGATCTTGAGGTTCTCGATCACGGTCAATCCGCCGAACAGCCGCCGGCGCTCGGGAACGAGCGCCAGTCCCATTCCGACCAGACGCTCGGTCGGCTCCCCGATCAGCTCCTGACCTGTGAAGCGCACCGAGCCCGACGCCTGCGCCAGACGCGCAATCGCCTTCAGCGTGGAGGATTTGCCTGCCCCGTTGTTGCCGAGCAGCGCCACGAACTCGCCGACACCGACCTTCAGCGACACCTGCCGCACCGCCTCGATGTCACCATAGCGGACCACGAGATCGGAGACCTCGAGCAGCGGCGCGCCAGTGCCTTCGCTTGCGCGGCCGACCCGTTCATGGAGCTCCTCCTCGCGGTCGGCACGGCCGAGATAAGCCTCGATAACGGCGTCGTTGCGCTGGATCTCGGCCGGCGCGCCCTCCGCCAGCACCTTGCCGAAATTGAGCACGGTGATCCGGTCGGCGAGCGTCATCACCACTTCCATCTCGTGCTCGATCAAGAGGATCGTCATCCCGCGTGCATGCATCTGGCGGATCACCTCGATCAGGCGTGCGGTCTCGGCGTGGTTGAGACCGCCATGCGGCTCGTCAAGCAGCACGAGGCGCGGCTCCAGCGCTAGCGCCTTGGCGATTTCGAGCAGACGCCGCTGCCCCTGCGGCAACGAGGCGGCATTCGCGTCGGCAACATCAGCAAGTCCGACGAACGCAATGATCTCGTCGACCCGGCGCGCGTTCTCCTGGTCGAAGCGCCACGGATGAGCCCTGCCGTGTCGCGCGGCAAGGACGTTCTGACGCACAGTCATCGAGCCGAACAGGCGAGTATTCTGGAATGTGCGTGCCAGCCCCATTGCCGCGAGCTGGTGCAGCGGCTTCGACGTGACGATGGCGCTTTCGAAGCGCACCTCGCCTCCGGTCGGCGTATAGATGCCGCTGATGATGTTGAACAGCGTGGTCTTGCCCGAGCCGTTGGGGCCAATCACAGCATGGATCGTGCCCTGCGCGACGGTGAGCGATACGTCTTCGAGCGCCGTCAGGCCGCCGAAACGTTTGGTGACGCCGGAGAGTTCAAGCAGCGCGTTCATGATGCGTCACGTCCGATCGTGCATAGGATTTTTCGCGCCGGCGAAGACTGTGGAAGGCGGAGAGAACCAGTCCGGAGAGACCGGCAGGGAAGAAGGTGATCACGAGGATGACCATGACGCCGAACACGGCAAATTAGTATTCCTGCATGAAGCGCAACAGCTCCGGTACGAAGGTGTAGAGGATGGCCCCGAGCACGGCGCCAAGGGGGCTGCCGAGGCCGCCGACCACCGCCATGGCGAGGTAGGAGAAGGTCGACTGCCACGAGAAGACGTCGGGGCTGATATAGCCGCGCAGCAGCACGTAGCAGATGCCGGCAAGACCGCCATAGGCGGCCGAGATCACGAACAGCATGATCTTGAGCCGCGAGATGTCGACGCCGATGGCCTGCGCGGCCAGCGCATCGTCGCGTAGCGCGCGGATGCGCAGACCCAGCGGACCGTTGGCGATCCAGACCTGAAGCAGATAGGCACAAGCGACGATCGTGAGCAACACCCACAGCATCTTGTCGTTCTCGCCGGCGAGCCCGATGCCCGGGATCGCGGTGATGCCGTTGGCGCCGTTGGTGAGGCCCTCCCAGCTCACCAGCAGCCGCTCGACGATCAGCGCGAAAGCCAGCGTGCACAGGGCGAGGTAATGCCCCTTCAGCCGCAATGTCGGCCAGCCCAGCGCCATCCCCACCGCGGCGGAGATTGCGATCGCGCCGATCGCGGCGACCGGCACCGGCATGCCTGCGGCCTGAAGCAGCGTGAATCCATACGCCCCGATGCCGAAGAATGCGCATTGTGCGAGCGACATCTGGCCACCGAAGCCGAGAATGAAATTGAGCCCGAGGACCAGGAGGATGTTGATCAATGTCACGTCTGCGACCTGCAGATAGTACACCGACAGGAATTGCGGCAGGACGAGGCCGCACAGGATCGCCGCGCCGATCACCAGAAGGGCGAGCGTACGCATCGTCAGCGTGTTTCCGTCGGCGGTCATTTATGGACGCTCCAGTTCGAGTTCACCGAAAATGCCCTGCGGGCGGAACATTAGAACTGCGATCAAGACGCCGAACGCGATCACGTCGATATATTCCGACGAAATGTAGAAGGAGCCCGCCGACTCGATGACGCCGAAGCGCCGAATAGAGCTTCTTCCAGTTCTGCACCCGCTCGTCGGGATTGTCCTTGACGAACTCGCCGATCGCCATGCATCCGTCGGCGCCCTCTCCGGCGAGGCCGAGGAAAATCGGCTGCGAGAATGCCGTGTTGCCGGCGATGCCGAATTTGACGCCGAGGGTCTTGCTCTGCTTGGCAATGAGCCCGGCCGGTTGATCGTCAGTCCAGACGATGATGCCGTCGACACCAGCCTGCTGGAAGGCCAGGATCTGTGAGGTGTAATCTTTGGTCGCGTCGGTGTGGGCCTGCACCAGCGCAGGCTCGACGCCGCGCTTGGTCAAGGAGGCCTTGACCACGCCCATGCCGGATTGCCCAAAGGCCGTGTTGACGTAGCCAAGTCCGATCTTCTTCCATTGCAGATCTTCGGTGACGTATTTGACCAGAAGGTCCGCGCCGATCGCATCATTCAGGCGGACGCGAAACACCCAGGGGCTGCCTTGCTGGGTGACGACCGGACCGGTTGCGCCCGTCAGGCACGGGATCTTGTATTTCGCGAGCAACGGCAGGTTCGGCAGGATACCCGGCGTGTAGTGCGGACCCACCAGTGCCACGACTTCGTCCTGGGTCGGGAGCTTGGTGACGGCATTGGCCGCCGCAGTGGGGTTCGGCCCGAGATCGTCGGCGATGCGCACTTCGATCATGCGCCCCTTGATGCCGCCCTTGTCATTGACCTGCTTCACCGCAATCGCGACGCCGTTCTTCATCCACTGGCCGTTCTGGGCGAACTGACCCGTCATCGGTCCGGAAATGCCGATGCGGATGGGATCGGCGGCATGTGCACGGCCGAAGATCGCCGGCATTGCGAGCGGCGCGGCGGCGATGCCCTTGATCAGACTGCGTCGAGAGAAGTGCAAGGTAGAGACCATGGCAGTTTCCTCACTTGGTTTTGCGATGCCGCCTCGTCTCGAGCGGCTGGTTTTGCGAGCAGGATCGGCTCAGTTGTCCGAGCGGAGCGGACGGAGGCCGAAGACACAGGCGGCCGAGAGCAGCGCCATCGCGACCATGTAGCCGGCCACCCAATAGGCCGAGCCGTACTCGGCAAGCAGCGCGGTTGCGATCAGCGGCGAGAGGCCGCCGCCGAGGATCGGGCCGAGCTGCTGCACGAGCGAGAGGCCGCTGTAGCGAATGCGCGCCGGAAACAGCTCCGAGAAGTAGGCGCCCTGCGCGCCGTAGACCGAGCCATGACCAAGCGCGAGACCGAGTGCGATCGCGAGCCAGATCATGCCGGTGTGCCCGGTGTTCAGCATCTGGAAGAAGACGAGCGCGAGCACGGCCTGGAAGATCATGCCGCCTAAATAGACCGCGCGACGACCAATCCGGTCCGACAGCGCCCCGAACATCGGCAGCGTCAGGCATTCGAGCGCACAGCCGACGAGCACGCCGTTCAGGATCGTCTGGCTCGGCAGTCCGAGCTTGGTCTTGCAGTAGGTGATCGCGAACACGGCGTAGATGTTGAACAGCCCGCTTTCGGCGACCTTGGCACCGATGCCGAACAGGATGTTGCCCTTGTGATTGCAGACCGCTTCGACCACCGGCACGCTGGCAGCCCCCTCCTCGCTCAGCACGCGCTTGAACGCCGGCGTCTCCGAGATCTTGAAGCGGATGAAGAGCCCGATCCCGACGAGGACGATCGAAAACAGGAACGGGATCCGCCAGCCCCAGGCGAGGAAGTCAGGCTCGCTCATGGAGGTCGACAGGATTCCCAAAAGCGCGATCGGAATCAGGAATCCGGCGGGCACGCCGATGTGGACGAGTGAGCTGAAGAAACCGCGCCGGTCGGCCGGCGCGTGCTCGACCGTCATCACCATGCCGCCGCCATATTCGCCGCCGATGCCAATTCCCTGCAACAGCCGCAGCCCGATGAGACAGATCGGCGCCAACACACCGACCTGCTCATAGGTCGGCATGAGTCCGATGAGGAAAGTCCCAAGTCCCATGATCAGGATAGTGATGAGCAGCGCCGTTTTTCGGCCGACGCGGTCCCCGAAATGGCCGAACAGCACGCCGCCGAGCGGCCTTGCACAATAGCCCACGAAGAACGTCGCGAAAGCGAGCAGCGATCCGACCAAGGGATCGGAACTCGGGAAGAAGATCTTGTTGAAGACGAGCGCGGTTGCGGTCGCGTAGAGCGTGAAGTCGTAATACTCGATCATGTTGCCGATGGCGCTCGCCACAGCAACCTTCCGGATGTCGCTGGACTCCCGACCCTTGATCGAAGCGGTCGCTTGGTCTGCCACCCGGCTGGACCCGCTCGACCTAACCATTCCGCTCATGACGTCGTCCTCCGGCTTCGGCAGGAAGACATCCCCTGCCCGGACTTTTGTCCGTATTGCGGACAACATGAGCAGTGACTTATTCCGCATGTCAAGTGGATTCTCGGCCGCGCCGCTAATCTCCTCTTAAATTTGCCGCGAACAACTCGATATGTTGCCGACCACGCTTGACGTGATGCGCGCATTTGTCATACAAAATGTCCACATTCCGGACAATAAAGGAGGATAACGTGCCAGCGAAGATTACCGGGATCATCCCGCCCCTCACCACGCCGTTCGATCAGAACGGCGACATCGACGAAAAGGCCTTCCGTCGCCAAGTGAAGTTTTTGCTCGATAAGGGCGTGCATGGCATCTGCGTTGGCGGCAGCACAGGTGAGGGTCACACGCTTACCGCCGACGAATTCCGGCGTTTGATCGAGGCCTGCGCAGAGGAGCTGAACGGCAAGGTGCCGCTCGTCGCCGGCATCATCGCCAACTCGACCCGCGAAGCGATTGCCCGCGCCCGCGCCATCGAATCGGTCGACGTCGCCGCGCTCCAAATCACGCCGGTGCACTATCTTTTCAAGCCAGACGAGGATGCGACGGTCGGCCACTTCAAGACGCTGTCCGAGTCGGTCAAGCAGCCCGTCATCATTTACAACGTCGTGCCCTGGAACTACCTGAGCCCCGCGCTGCTGCTGCGGATCATGAACGAGCTGCCCGGCGTGATCGGCGTCAAGCAGAGCGCCGGCGACCTGAAGCTGATGGCCGATCTTTTGCTCGACGTGCCCGCGGGCAAGGTCGTGCTGACGGCGGTCGATGCGCTGCTCTATCCGTCCTTCGCGCTCGGCGCGCATGGCACGATCGCCGCGAACCCGGCCGCAGTGCCCGGCGCCTGCGTGGCACTGTGGAACGCGGTCGAGCGCGGTGACCACGCGACCGCGATCGAGATCCACAAGCGCCTGTTGCGGTTCTGGAACACGATCGTCGGCGACAATCTCCCGGCCTGCGTGAAGCATGCCCTCACCCTCCAGGGATCGCCGAGCGGTCTTCCGCGGCAGCCGATGCCGGCTCCGACCAGCCGGCAGAAGGACGCGATCGCGGCTGCCCTCAAGCCCCTGCTCGAGGTGGAAGGCAGCACGAGGCTGGTCGCAGCCGAGTGAGCACACGACAAAGGGCGCGGCATTGCCGCCGCGCCCGATTCCGTCTAAGTCGGACTTGGTTCGCGTCCTGGATATTGCGTGGTGACGCCACCCGAAAGGTCCGACATGACTAGCGTCGACAGCGGTCGACAGAGCGTGAAGTCGCTCTTCAAGATGCTCGAGGTCCTGGAGGCCTTCTCCTCGACCGACCCCGAGCTGAGCGTTGTCGAGATCGCGCGACGCACCGGCCTACCGCGCACCACCGTTCATCGTATCGTCGATAGCCTGCGCAGCGTCGGGTTCCTGGAACAGGATGCGAGCCGCGATCGCTACCGGCTTGGCATAAAACTGTTCGAGCTCGGCGGCAGCGCACTCATGAACCTGCCGCTGTATCGCGAGGCGCCGCCCTTCGTCGATACGCTTGCCAAGCTCAGTGGCGAGGATGTGCATCTTTGCGTCTTCGACGGCGCGCAGATGGTCTTCGTCAATCGCCGCAGCCAAATTGCTGCACGCCCGCACAACACCGTCATCACGATGGAAGCCTCGCCTTGTCACTCGACAGGCGTGGGTAAGGCGGCGCTCGCCTTCCAGAGCGACGCCGTGATCGACCGGGTCATCCGCGCCGGCCTGCCTCGCTTCACGCCGAACACAATCGTTGAGCCCAAGCGGCTAAAGGCCGAACTGGCCGCGATCAGGTCCCGCGGCTATTCGGTGGACGATTGCGAGCATGAGCCGGAGCTGCGCTGCGTCGGCGCACCGATCCGCAACAGTGCGGGCCGCGTCTTCGCGGCAATTAGCGTGAGTGGTCCGAGCCGGCGCGTTACGGCCGAATGGGTGCCAGAGCTCGCCCGGACCGTGATGACGCACGCCGAGCTCCTGTCGATCCGCCTGGGCTACCAGCCTGACTCGCACAGCCGAGCCGCCGACGCTGCGCCGGAACGCAACGCCCCCAAACGTCGTCAACGGACCACGGCAGGAACCGCACAAGGCGAACGTGGCGCCTGATCGAAGGGCTTCACCTTCCATCTTCGCCAGTCCGGGGCGCCGCGCGCAGCTAAGAGGTGATTAGCCCAGACGGTCGCCTCAACTGCCCCGTCGAATCTGCAAGACTCGCGAGGTAATGCGCGGCATCAGTAATATCGGCGACGATCTCGCGTTCGGCGCCATCGGCGTCACCCGCCATGATAGCCTTCAGCGCCGCGGTGTGATGATCCCAGCCCTTCAGCAGGACGACATATTCGGGGATCACGTAGGACAGCACCGGCCCGCAGCGCAGCCACATGTTCTCGATGGTCTCGACGAGCAGCGGGACCCCCGACATCGCGTAAATGCCGAAATGAAACTTGCGGTGATGCTCGAGGTAGCTCTCGAGCTTGCGCGCAGCGATCAGCGACTGCATCGTCGAGAGCCGCTCTTGCAGCTTTCGCAGGGCGGCCTCGTCATGCCGCCGCAGGGCCGCCTCCCGCGCTGCGCGGCCTTCCAGCGCGCAACGCACCACCGTCAGGTCCGAAAGCTCGCGGCGGGACAGGTGCGGCACGATCGCGGAGTTGCGCGGCCCCTGCTGCAGCACGCCTTGCGCTACGAGACGGGTGACGGCGTCGCGCACCGGCGTGATTGACGTCCCGAAACTTTCGGCCAGCGAGCGCAAGGTCAAGACCGTGCCGGGCTCGAACCGCCCGGCCAGCAGCGCATCCCGCAACTGCGCGTGCGCGAGATCCCACAGCGGTTCACGCTCGATTCGTTTCAATGCCGTCATACAACGCTCGGTATCGCGGCGCGCGACATCGCGCAAATCCCTCCTCCGGTCGGCCGTCTTGACCTACCGACGATGTTTGTTATAACAAACAACAAAACGGGAGGAAATACCACGATGAGAAAAATTGCCGCGATCACCCTGGCGTGCCTGATTTCGATGCTCCAGGCGCCCGCCAGCTACGGTCAGTCGGACTATCCCCAGCGGGACATCACTTTCATCGTGCCGTGGAACGCGGGCGGCTCGAACGACGTCGCGGCCCGGGCGCTCGATCCGATCCTGCGCGAACATGGGATCAAGATCGTCATCGAGAACGTCGTCGGCGCGACCGGCGTGATCGGGATGCGCCGGGTCGCGAGCGCCGCGCCGGACGGCTACACGCTGGGCATGGGGACCAGCTCGACGTTGGCGCTGATGGCCCAGGGCAAGGTGCCGCTGACGAATGCGCAGTTCACTCACATCGCACGCGTCTCGACCGATCCGTTGATGCTCCTGGTCTCGACCAAGGCCGAGCAGAAATCGCTCGACGACTTCATCAAGTACATGAAGGGCAATCCCGACAAGGTCACGATCGGCACCCCCGGTAACTACAATCTGAACCACATCTTCGCCTTGATGACCGCGCGCGCGGCGGGCGTGAACTTCGTCAACGTGCCCTACACCGGCGGATCGAAAGTGGTGGCCGACCTGCTCGGTCAGCACGTCGATTCCGGCGTGTTGAAGCCGTCGGAAACACTTGGCCAGATCCAGGAAGGCCTGCTGAAGCCGATCGGCATCTTCGCCAATGAGCGGCTGGAGATGTTTCCGGACGTACCGACCTTCAAGGAAAAGGGCTACGACGTCTTTCCCTACGGCCCCGTCGTCCAGATGGCTTACGTCGTTGGTCCGGCAAACCTCCCTGACGATGTCCGCACCAAGCTGGTCACCGCGTTTCGCGCCGCCATTCAGGACCCGCGCTTCAAGGAATTCGCCAAGAAGAACGTGTTCCTCGTCGACGACCTGACCGGCGATGCGCTGACCAAGGAAGTCGACAACGTCGCAGCCACGCTCGGCACTGTGGCGTCACAGGTCTTTCCGAAGGAATAGGCTGATACGGCGGAATCGCTGCTCTTAATCCCAACCACTCTCCAACCAAGGTTCACGCGCTTGTCCATCAAGAAGATCACCTGTCACGTCGTCGCAGCTCCGGTGCAACGTCCCTTCACCTCCTCGCGCGGCTGGCTCTACAAGACACGCGGCACCTGCCTGGTCGAGATCGAGACCGCTGACGGCATCGTCGGCTGGGGCGAGTGCTACGGCCCGTCAGCGGTCGCGAAAGCCTTCATCGAGACCCAGCTTGCCCCGCGCGTGATCGGCCACGATCCCTTCGACGTCGAGGTGATCTGGGAAGACCTCTACAACCGGATCAAGGATTACGGTCCGAAGGGCATGTCGATCGCAGCCATCAGCGGCATCGACATCGCACTCTGGGACATTATCGGCAAAGCCTGCAACAAGCCGGTGCACAAGCTCATCGGCGGCGCCTTCCGCACCGAGGTCGATGCCTACGCCACCGGGCTCTATTTCACCGACATGGACCGGCTGGTCGAGGAAGCGGTCGAGGAAGCGACGGGCTACGTTGAGGCCGGTTTCAAGGCGATCAAAATGAAGATCGGGCTTGGTTCGATCAAGCGTGACTTCGAGCGCGTGAAAGCCGTACGCGAGGCGATCGGCCCCGGCATCAAGCTGATGGTCGACGCCAATCATTGCTTCACTGTGCCCGCTGCGATCCGTCTCGGCCGCAAGCTCGAAGAGCTCGACATCGAGTGGTTCGAGGAGCCGATCTCGCCGGAAGACATCGACGGCTATGTGGAGGTCTCGCGCGCGCTCGACATGGCGGTCGCCGGCGGCGAGAACGAGTTCACCCGATGGGGCTTCCGCGACGCCATCGTGCGCAAGGCGATGGACATCGTGCAGCCCGATGTCTGCGCGGCGGGCGGCATTACCGAATGCAAGAAGATCGCGACGCTTGCCACGACGCATGGCGTGGAATGCGTCCCCCACGCCTGGGGGTCCGCGGTCGGCCTTGCCGCCACCATCCACTTCCTGGCGTCGATCCCGAACCAGCCGCCGAGCCTGTTTCCGATGCCGCCGATGCTGGAATTCGAGCAGGAGGAAAACCCGTTTCGCGATCACCTGGCGGTCGAACCGATCGTCCAGGTCAAGGGCAAGGTCGCGGTGCCGACCGGCGCCGGACTTGGCATCGAGATCGATCGCGGCGTGATCGATCGCTACCGGGTGGCGTGAACCGATGGTCCGCTCATGAAATTCGTCACCTTCAGCGAGCAAGGCTTTTCGCGCGCCGGCGTGCTGCTGGACAACGGCAGCGAAACCATCGTCGACCTTGCGCATCCGGCGATGGGCGAAGCCCTCGGCGGCGCGGCACCGCAGGTGCAAGCCCTGATCGAAGCCGGCCTGCCCAAAGTCGTGGAACGCATTCGCGTGCACGGCTTCGCTGCGGCAGCGCGGCTTTCGCGCGAGGCGGTCACGCTGATGGCGCCCCTGCCGGCGCCGCGGCGCATCTTCGGAATCGCGCATAACTACCGCGACGCGCTGGCTGAACGCGGCATGGCGCCGCCCGAGAAACCGGTGCTGTTCATGAAGGCACCGCAAACGATCATTCGGCCGGAACAGCCCATCGTGCTGCCTGCAACGATCGGCGGGGTCACCTACGAGGCGGAACTCGCGGCCGTGATCGGCACGCGCGCCGAGAACGTCAGCAAGGAGCGTGCGCTCGATCACGTCGTCGCCTATGGCTGCTTCAACGATGTCAGCGCAAGCGAGATCATCAAGGCCGACGGCCATTTCGACCGCGGCAAGAACTACCCGACCTTCGGTCCGTTCGGACCTTACCTCGCCTCCCGCGATGAGGTACCAGATCCGCACGCGCTCACCGTGACGCTGAAAGTCGACGGCCGCATGCTGCAGTCCGGTTCGACGGCGAACATGCTGTTCGATGTCGCCGACCTCGTTTCCTATCTGTCGCGACAACAGGCCCTCGAACCCGGCGACATCATCGCCACCGGCACGCCGGCCGGCGTGGCCGGGCTGCACAAGCCGCCGGCGTGGCTCAGGCCTGGTTCGACCGTCGAGGTCGAGGTTCAAGGCCTCGGCCGCCTGCAAAATCCAATCATCGAGGGGCCTGCGCCAGATGCCTGAGAAACCCGTCGTCCTCCTGACCAACGCCATGCACCCTGATGGCGAGGCGATTCTCACCCCGCACGTTCGGTTGATCGTCGCGCCGGACACCAGGCCGGAGACACTGCGCCAATGGGCAGCGGATGCCGACGGCATCATCGTGCGCGCGAAACTGCCCGACGACATCGTCGATCATGCACCACGCCTGAAGGGTATCGTCCGTCACGGCGTCGGTCTCGACTTCATCCCGGTCGCCGCCGCCACGGCACGCGGTATCGCGGTTGCGAACCTGCCCGGAAGCAACACTAACGCCGTCGCCGAATATGTCATGTCGGCCTTGATGCATCTGCGCCGGCCGTTGCAGCGCGTGGACACGCTGATGCGCGCCGAAGGCTGGGCGACCAGCCGCGCGATGGCAGACGGCCTCACCGAGTTGAGCGGAACGACGCTCGGCATCCTCGGCGTCGGAACGATCGGGCGCCGCGTCGCCTCCATCGCGAGCAACGGTTTTGGAATGACTGTGCTCGGCACGTCGCGCCGGAAGGGATCGCTGCCGCCTGATGTCGAGGAAGTCACGCTCGTGGAGCTGTTCGCGCGGAGCAACGCCGTGGTGGTCTGTTGCGCACTGACAGACGAGACGCGCAGGCTCGTCAGCCATGATCTGCTGGCGCACATGCGGCCCCAATCCGTCCTGGTGAACGTCTCGCGCGGCGCCGTGGTCGACACGCCCGCCATCATCTACGCGTTGCGGTCAGGCAAGCTCGCCGGTGCCGCGCTCGATGTATTCGATGTCCAGCCGCTGCCGCCCGACGACGCATTGTTCGATTGTCCCAACCTGCTGCTGACGCCGCATATCGCGGGGATCACCGCCACCAGCGGCCGTGCGATGGCGGTTGGCTCGGCCGAAGAAATGCTCCGAATCCTGCGCGGCAAGCAGCCGCTCAATCTCGTCAATCCCGAACACAAAGCGGTCTGAGGTCTTAAAATGCGTATCACATCGATCAAGGCGGTCCCGATCTCCTATCCCGTACCGCAGGGCCAGAACGTCAGGTTGGGCATCGGCCGCGCGGTGAAGCGCGACGCGGTGCTGGTCAAAGTCACGACGGATGAAGGCCTCGTTGGTTGGGGCGAAGCCCATCACGGCCGCTGCCCCGGCGCCATCGCCAAGCTGATCGACACCACGATCTCCGAATTGGTCGTCGGCATGGATGCGATGAACGTGGTCGGCGTCTGGCAGCGCGTCTACCAGATGCAGTTGGCGAGCCATGGCATGGGCTACGCCGCCGCGATGGCGCTCAGCGGCCTCGATCTCGCGCTGTGGGATATCCGCGCCAAGGCGGCGGGCTGGCCATTGTACCGGCTGCTCGGCGGCGCCTCAAAGCCGATCAAGGCCTATGCCGGCGGCATCTCGCTCGGATGGCAGGCGCCGGAGTCGCTGGCCCAGGAGGCGCTGGGCTACGTCGCGCAGGGCTATCGGGCGATCAAGCTTCGGGTCGGCGACAATCCGCGCGACGACGTCGCCCGCGCCACGGCGGTGCGCAAGGCGGTCGGAGACACCATTGAAATTCTGGTCGATGCCAACACCGGCTACACGGTCGACGACGTACGTCGCGTGATGCCGGCCTATGACGAGCTGGAGATCGGATGGCTCGAGGAGCCGTTCCCGGCGCAGGATTATCGTTCGTACCGGACCGCCGCCTCGCTCGGCTCGACGCCGCTGGCGGCCGGCGAAAACCACTTTACGCGCTTCGAATTCACTCGCCTGATCGAGGATGGCGCCGTCAGCTTTGTGCAGCCGGACCTGTCCAAGACCGGCGGCGTCACCGAGGCGATGCGGATCGCCGGGATGGCCTATGCGTGGAAGCTGTCCTTCAACCCGCACACCTCCGCGACCGGCATCAACATGGCGGCAACCATCAACGTGCTCGCGGCGGTCGATGCCCCCGGCTATTTCGAGGGCGACGTCGCCAAGCACAATCCGTTCCGCGACGAGGTCGGCGGCGTCCCGTACAAGCTCGACGCCGAGGGTTGCGTCAAACCATCTGAAACGCCTGGCCTCGGGGTCGAGATCAACGAGGCTTTCATCAACGCACATCCACTGATCGAGGGCCCCTGCTATGTCTGAACCGCTGCAGGCTGAAGTCAAATCGCGCGCAACGCGTCTTGCTTACTTCGCCTGCGGCGCGTTCCTTCTTCTGTTGACGGGCGCGGCCTCCGCGCAGACCCCGGCCGCGCCCGCAGCGGCCGATCCGGACACCTACCCCAGCCACACGATCCGCTACATCGTTCCCTATCCACCGGGCGGGTTCAATGACACGCTGGGACGGATCGTGTCGCAAAAACTCCAGGAGGCCTGGGGCGTTCCCGTGGTCGTCGAGAACCGGCCGGGCGGCGGCACGCTGATCGGGACCGACGCTGTCGCCAAATCCCCGCCCGACGGATACACCCTGCTCGGCGTGGCGTTTCCGTTCGGCTCTAACCCGAGCATTTACAAGAGCCTTCCATACGACACCGTCAAGGATTTCACGCCGCTGATCTTTGCGGGTCAGACGCAGAATCTTCTCGTCGTAAGACCTGCCATGCCGATCCATTCGGTCAAGGATTTCCTCGACTATGCCCGAAACAATCCCGGCAAGGTCTCTTACGGGTCCACGGGCATCGGTTCGTCGAACCATCTCTCGATGGAGTTGTTCAAGAGCATGACCGGGATCGATATCGTGCACGTCCCTTACAAGGGAAGCGCACCGATGGTGAACGATCTGCTCGGCGACCATATCGACGCGGCCTTCGACAATACGCCGAACGTGCTGCCCCAGGTCAATGCCGGCAAGTTGCGCGCGCTCGGCGTCAGCAGCACGGCACGCTCGACGCTCGCGGAAGGCGTTCCGACGGTTACGGAAGCAGGTGTTCCCGGCTACGAGGTCACGGTCTGGTTCGGCATCGTCGGCCCCGCCGGAATGAAGCCGGAGATCGTCCGCAAGCTGAATTCAGAACTGAATGCGATCCTCAGGATGGATGACGTCAAGCGCCGCTTCCAGGATCAGGGCGTCGATCCCGTCGGCGGCTCCCCTTCGCAATTCGCTGATCACATTCGCAGCGAGATCCAGAAATGGGCGAAGGTCGTCAAGGACGCCAATATCCAGCCGGAGTGAACTTTCGTTGGACGTCACTGTGTCACTGCGCTTCGCCCGAATGGTTTGTTCTCGGCGATGAACCTTGCCGCCAGCACCAGGGCGCCCATCGAAAACTCCTTTCCATGGGCGGCGATCATTCGCTCGGAAAGTTCCGCCAGCTCCTTGAAGAATTGATCTTTGCTGTCGGCTTCATTTGGCGATCGGGTAGCTGTCATGATTTCCCTCCTGATGATCGCGGCATGACTCTGCACCTGCAGCCGGATCAAGCTGTTTGAACCGGGTCCGGCTATTTGAAAATGTGGGGCGGAAACGTCACGATCGCCGCCTCCCCGCCGCTTGTTCCAAATGCAAGATGCTGACCATCGCGGGACCATTGCAAGGTGTGTACGGGGCCTCGACCGGGCGGTTTGACGATGAGTTCGTCGGCGTCTCCGATCCTGGCGACAACGACCATGCCGTCGCCGTAACCCGCTGCCACCAGGTGACGCTCCGGGTGCATATCCACCGCCTCGACGAGGACGAATCTGGCGCGGGCGGTCGCGAGGTTGGTCGGCTGTTCGCTGGCATCGCTGAGGCTGGAAACGTCCCACGCAATCACCCGATAGCCCCCGCTCGTAACCAGGACGCGGGAGTCTGCACTCCACGAAAGAGACGCAACGCTGGCAGGATAGCCGGGAATCCGAACGATCCGCGCATCGGAAAGGCGCACCAACACGATGCCCGTTTTTGCGACCGATATGGCCAGCCAGCTTCCGTCGGGACTCCATGACAAGGTTGAGATGGAGCCAAAATCGAATGAAGCCGCCGGCTCGGGTCGTGGCCCGAAGGCACGAACAAGCAGACAGCCGTCGACCCCCATCGCAAAGCGCCGACTATCCGATGATACGGCGATTGCCGATGCATTTCCTCCCGCACGCTCTTGCAGCCAGCCGACGTCGCCATTGGAATCATAGGATATGACCGACCCGCCAGAAGCAGCCAGAATGCCGCCAGCCTGCACTGGGGTGACGAGATCGATAGGGGAACCATGGTTTGCGGCTAACTGCGTGATGCCGGATGTCGACACGCCGACCAATCGGCTGTGATCACTCGCGATAAAGCCGGAAGCTCCGATCGGGGCAAGATGAAACGGAGCATCGCTGATTGCGACTTTCATCAACGGCGGCACCGGTTTTCGTCGCGGTGAAATCGTTGTTCGGCCCTCGTCGAGTGCGATACGACAGCGATCCTGCGGCGGCTCGATATCAGTCAGGGGAGCTATCGCCAGCGCCCCATCGGCGAGGGCGAACGCAACTATCTGTCCCGCCAGGTCGAACGCCACACTGGTAACGGGCGCGCCTAAAGTCCAGTGCCGGCCAAGCAATTCATAGAGCGTTACGGTCTCTGCTTCCATCGTATCCATTGATCGCCTCACATTCGGATGGGCTGACCCGCGGCGGCAATCCACCTGTCCAGTTCTTCGAGGCGTTGCTCCAGCGCGGCGCAATGCGCGTCGCAAGCCGCCATTTTGGCATTTGCGTTTTGCAGGCGTCCGCGCGCGTCCTCTAGCTCCTTGGCGAGCGCATGCGAGGCGCCTGTTGCCGCAATCTCCTGCTCGACCCGCTGAATCTCGAACTCCGCCCCGCCGCCAAGCTGACGGTTCAGAAGGCTGCGCGATTGAGCGGACGATATCTCCTGAACGACCAGCAACCGCTGCTTCAGTATTTCGGCAAGCGTCGGAGAATCATCACTCATGAATCCGTCTCGACTTGAACCAGGATTCGCTGCAAGCCACCGACATCAGATACGAAGTGTTTCTGCGCATCATTGATGTGAGATTGCAGCGAGTCCCACAGATCGACTCTCAGCAACCGCGCCGGATCTCCGGCCATCGTCTCGAGCGTCTGCAGGCCGAACTGATGTCGCAAGCCGATACCCTGCAAGACGAAATCGGTCAGCTCGCGTGCATGCGTTTCGATGAAGGGACGCAATAGTGGGTGTACGCCGTAGCTGATGCCGCGCTTTGCGAGTTCGGTCTCGATGAACACGATGAAATGCCGCACCAGGAGATTCTGGCTTTCGCCGATCAGGTGCACCATGAAAGTGACGTCGCTGTCGGCACGCGCAAGAATCTGCGACGCCAGCGTCGCCGCCGCGACCGGCTCTCCTCGGCTCTTCTGTTCATCCCAGACAGTTGCCATGCCTGCCCTGTCCTCAGCTCCGCGAGCGGTATTGATGCAATTTGCGATACAGCGTGGCACGCGAAAGCCCCAGCTTTTCGGCGGCGGCAGCAATATTGCCGCCCGCGTTTGCGACAGCCCTCTCGATGGCCCGACGCTCCATTTCGTCGAAGCGCGCGATCTCGTCGCCTCCCGATCTAGGGCCATCCTCCGCCGGCGAGCGCGCCTGAAGTGGCTGAGCCGCAGCTTCCCGGAAATCCTCCGGCAAGTCCCTGGGGGTGACAATGCCGGTGAGCGTCATCAGCACAAGGTTCTCGATCAGATTGCGCAGCTCGCGAACGTTGCCTGGCCAGCTATAGCGCCGCAGCAATTCCATCGTGGCGGCCTCGAAACGCAGCGGTTCGGTGCTATAGGTCGCGGCGAACTGTCTGTTGAAGTGATCGATCAGGATCTCGACATCGCCCAAGCGCTCGCGGAGCGGCGGGATGATGAACTTGACGACACCGATCCGGAAATACAGATCCTTTCGGAAACGTCCCTCCGCCACCTCCTGCTTCAAGTTCCGATTGGTCGACGCCACGAGCCGCACGTCCACCGGGCGCGGCTTGCTGTCACCGAGCCGGTAGACCGCGCGCTCTTCCAGCACACGGAGCAGATAGGGCTGCAGATCCAGTGGCAGCTCACCGATCTCGTCGAGGCTGAGCACGCCGCCATTGGCAAATTCAAACCGTCCAGGCCTGCCCTCGCGCGTGGCGCCGGTGAAGGCGCCTGGCGCATGGCCGAACAATTCGCCGCCGAGAAGCTCTTTAGATACCGCACCGCAATTGAGGGCAACGAAGGGCTCCTTGCCCGTCTTCTGGCTGGCCGCGTGAACCAGGCGGGCAAATAGCTCCTTACCGACTCCCGTCTCGCCCTCAAGCAGGATTGCTGTCCGGCCGAGCGCCGCCCGCTCAACCTTCTCGACCGTCTGCAGCAATGCTTCACTGCATCCGACAATTGCGTCCTTGGCCGACATGAGTGCCGCGTGGGCTGTCGGCGACATCTGGGATACGGCAAGATTCACGCGCGGCCTCGATGCGAGCACCAGCATCGCGCCCTTCACCACGCCGTCGACCACTAATGGCTCGATCCGCTGCTCCCGCAGTTCCTCAGGCAGCCCATTCGCAAGCTCTCTGGCCAAGAAGCCGTCGGTGCTCGGGAGAAGCTGCGTTCCGATGCTCAAGTCCTGCGATTGCGCAATCCGCCGCCAGCGAACCGAGGCCATGTCGTTGTGATGAACGACCCTGCCGAACCGATCAAGAATGACGACGCCGTCCGCGCTGTTCATCCCGGGCATTCGAGAAATGCTGGCCTCGAGTAGCTGCATTCTCTCGATGCGAATCTTCTCCGAGAGAGCGAGCTCGATATGATTGGCCGCGACCACCGCGAGCGCGACATTATGCCGGTGAAAGATCGCCTGGGGTCCGGAAAAATCGACAATGCCGATGATGCTGCCGTCGATCGGACTACGAATCGGGCTGCCGACACAGGTCCATGCCTTGATGCCCTCCGAAAAGTGCTCGGCCGCATGGACATGAACCGGTTTTCCCGTGATGAGTGCTGTGCCAATGCCGTTGGTGCCGGTAACCGTCTCGCCCCACGCTGCACCGACTTCCAGGCGAATATCATGGCCTGCATCAATCGTCCGCTGATCGCCCCCCACGTCCAGCACGACGCCGTTCCTGTCTGTGATGACGACCATCGTGGCGGCGTCACCGAGCACCTCCGCGACGCGGCGGAAGGTCTCCGCACTCGAACCAAGCAAGTCATCATTCTTCAGACGCAGCTCGTAGAGATCATCCGGCGAGGCGACGAGATTGCTGCCCTTGCAATGAGCATTGACCCCGGACTGGACACTGCGCTGCCATGATTCCTCGATGACGCCTCGCACTGGCGCGTTCTCGCGCCTGAGGTCCCCGAACGTCAAAAAGTTTTCCCATGCCCTGTTGGTTTCTCGCTCATCGTATGGCCGCCCCTGCTCCGTATCCGTGGCGCCCGGAACTTTGTAGCCTTCCAGGGAAAACGGCGGCTTGGCCATGAGCGTTTCCGTCAGCATTGGAGCACCATACGTACGTTGGCAAACAGCAACCCGATCGGCAGAAACAACCTGAACCGGACCTGATCGGAATCGTCATCCCCACAGGCCGAGTTTACGGAGATCATTCGACGTTTTTGGCGATCGCATCCAACCCGAGACGGCCGGCGATGATCTGTTCCAGGCGTTCCTCGGACACCTCATCGGGCACGCTCACTCCTTCAAGATCGGCGAGGACCTTGCAGAGCTCTTCATCCAGCGGATCGAAGATTCCGTTCTCGCGCGTCGCGAGAGCGAAGTATCGCGATTGGCCCGTTCCGCGCAGCTCGCCGACAAAATGGAGTTGCCGCCCCGACGCGAGATCAGCGATGACGACACGGCCGTTAAGGCTGATCCGCACATATGGTTCCAACTCTCTGGGACGGCCTGGCGGCGTCAACCAGAGCTTGCCTGATGGCTGGGGCTGCGGCGGGGGTGCGGAATTGCGCAATTCCTGCCAGCGCCCAGCCGTCAGATGATTGGCGATCGCGTCGATCTTCGTGCGGTTCTTCCGAATGAAGTCCTTCGCCGCGACCTCTTCCCGGCGCGGACCATCGCGCTTGGAAATGATGTGGACCATGTTTTCCTCCCGCCCGGTCGGATGACCGTGGAGGCTTGTGCACTGCCTCCTTCGGCTCACGCCGGAGCTTTTTAAGATTGTAGCCCGTTCTCGCTCATTGTCACCGTCCAATCATTCGACCACAAAGGTATGGATCGTCAGACGACGATGCGGAACACTGACCGCATACAATGCCTCATGCGCGCCCTAGCTTCTCTGCCCCGCCCCCCAGTGCCGGTCCCTGGGTCGGGTCGATGTACTGCGGCACGTCGGCCACAAGCGTGTTGGTGGTCAGCACCAGCGTGGCAACGGAAGCCGCGTTTCGAAGCGCGGTATACGTCACCCGCACCGGATCGACGATGCCGGCTGAAACCATGTCGATGAAGACACCGTTGGCGGCATCGAACCCCACGCCCGCCGGTGCGCTCAGCAAGTCGGCCACGACCTTCTCCGCATCATAGCCCGCATTCCGGGCAATGAATGCGGCGGGACGGGATAGTGTTTCGCGCACCAACTTGATGCCCTCGCCGAGGTCGCCATTGACGTTGCCGAGCGTGCGCACGACCACCGGCGCGCACTGCGCCAATGCGGTGCCGCCGCCCGGCACGATGCCCTCCTCGGCTGCGGCACGCGCCGCACTGAGCGCATCGTCGATCAACTGGATCGTCCGTTTTTGCTCGACGGGCGTCACGCCACCCGCAAGGATCACCGCCGTTCCTCCTGAGAGCTTCGCCAGGCGCTCCTTGAGCTTGTCCTGCTCGATATTGGGTGGTGCCAGATCGTACTGCTTCGCCACCTGCTGGCGCCGCGCCGCGATCGCCGCTTCGTCGCCACCGCCGCGAATGATCACCGTTTCGCGTCCACTTGCCCGAACTTGTCGCGCGGTTCCCAGATCGGCAAGGCTGGCTTCTTCCAGCTTGCCGCCAAGCTCGCGAGCGATGACCCGTCCCCCTGTTATGATAGCGAGATCGTCCATCATCGCCTTGCGCCAGTGGCCGTAGTCGGGTGGATTTACCACCAGAACCTTGCCGCGGTTACCATCGCCAAGCAGCGTGACGACGACGTCAGGCGCGATCTCTTCAGCGACGATGACAAGCGGTCGCCCGGTCGAGGCGACCGTCGCGCGCACCGCCGACAGTTCGCCCGGCGTTTTGATTTTCAAGTCAGTCAGGAGAATGTAGGGCTGATCCAGCACCACCTCCATCTTTTCGACATCGGTCACCATGTGATGGGAGATGTAACCACGGTCGAACGACATGCCTTCGACCACTTCGAGCGTCGTGCTGGTCGTCAGCCCGTAATCGGAACTAATGATGCCATCCTTGCCGACACGCTCCACCGCCTCCGCGATTAGACCGCCAAGATGGGGGTCGGTCGAGGCGATCGTCGCCACCGCCTGCAGTGTCTTGCGATCGGATACAGCAATTGCCCCACTCTTGAGAGTCTCGACAACGACCTCGACGGCCCGGTCAATCCCCTTGCAGAGATCGACCGCCTTGGCACCGCGCTCCAGGGCTGCAACGCCTCCTTGGATCAGGCCGTTTGCGAGCACCATCGCCGTCGTTGTACCATCGCCGGCAACTTCGTTGGTCTGCATCGAGACCTCACGCACCACCTGCGCGCCCATGTTCTCGAAACGGTCAGGCAACTCGATTTCCGAGGCAATTGTGACGCCATCGCGTGACACCATGGGGGTGCCGATTGGCCTGTCGACCATTGCGTTCATGCCCTTGGGACCTAGCGTCGACTCGACCGCGGCGGCAAGCTTCTGGACTCCGCGCGCAAGAGCGCGACGGGCTTCTATGTCATGCAGCAGAACTTTCGCCATTATGTTTCACTCCCACCTGGCTATCTATTTTTGTCTGGTCGGGCGGACTTGCTGACCGCTCCGGTTGTTGGCACCCGCAAGCACGAGGCGCGTCACCTCATGCAACCGCGGTGGAATGCTTCTCGGCTGGCCCGGCCGCCCGCACGGCACAGCCACTGCCGCAGCCTCCGCACGGCGCCACGTCGACGGCAGCCTGCCCCGCATCGCCGTCAGGCTCGCGATAGCGCGCCGCAAGAAGGCCCCTGCACAACGAGCTGTTAAACTCCATGTTGATCCGCACCCCCCGCAACCGCTGCAGATAAGAGGCAAGCTCGCGGCGCTTGATCGGATGTCCCTCGTAACTGACGAAGACCTGATCACCAGGCCGCCTGGCAAGGCGTTGTTCAACCAAAAGTTCGCGATAGCGCGGCTTCTGGCGCGCGGCTTGCTCCGAACCGAACGCGATTTCGTCATAGGTGCCTAGATTCATCTGACAAATCGCCTGGTCGTCATGACCAGCCTCTCGCAACGCCAGAATCATGACCTCCTGGCGTCGCTCGAACGCCTTGCGGCGGAACTTCTCACGCACCTCATCAAGCGAGCCTCCGGAAGCAAAGTCCCGGAGTGCGTCGCCGAACGATTTGCCCTCGCTGACGCCACGATTGATCTCTTCGGCGACCATGTGATCCCGAAGCTGCAGTCGCGTCTCGCTAACCCATGACAGCGAAGACACCGCCCGCCGCATGTCGTCGGCCATGAGGAAAGCGAAGTTCGCTGAGCACCAGTAGGTCGGCAAGCGGAAGACGATGTCGACCCCGCCATCATCATCGACATTGACAAGCTCAACAAATCCAAGCTCGGTGACCGACTCGTCGAGCTCGGGATCGCTGACCAGCGCGAGGCGTTCCCATACCTCGCGGGTCCTTCGGTCATGATGCAGAAGGACAGCGTCCATCGTTGTCACTCCGCTGCGGCTGCGTGCGCGCTTCCCGCGAGCTTGCCCTTCTGCGCCTCGACATCCACCCCGTAGAGGCGCGCGGCGTTGAGACCGAGGATCTTCTTCTTTGCCTGCAGCGTCAGATCGACGCCGTGCTCCTGCTTCAGATCGTCGGGCAGCTCGAAGTTCCAGAATTTTTCGACCAGCCAGCGCGGCGTCCAGATGGCGTAATCGCTGCCGAAAAGCAGCTTGTCTTCGCCGACCCAGAACAGCAGTTCGCTGATCACTTCGGCGAAATAGCGTGGACGGCCATGGATGAACGGCAGCGCCACCGCGAGGCCGCCATAGACGTTGGTCTCCTGCACAGCGATCCAGCAGAAATCGTCCAGTCGCGGCAAGCCGCAATGCTCGATGATGAAATTAAGACCCTGGAAGTCGGTGGCTGCATGATCGACGTCGTGAACATCGAATGCATCCTTGTCCAATGGAATGATGGTCGGCCCCTTGTGGACGTGGATGTTCTTGATGCCAAGCTTTTCGCAGAGCTCGAGGCAACGATAGGAGTTTGGATCGGTCAACTTCCAGCCCCGTGACTCGCCCTTCCACTCCGCCGTATAGAGCTTCACGCCCTTTATGCCGAACGTCTCCTTCATATAATGAATGTATTCGAGCGCCCGCTCTCCATCCCGTGGATCAAAGGCGCCGTTGACAATGAAGCGATCCTTGTACCGCTTCGCCATTTCGGCGTTGCGGTCGATCGTGTTGAACCCGTTCTTGTAGAATTCGGTAAGGTACGTCGACTGCACGATCGCCATATCGTCCGGGCCGTCGACGAACAGATCGTGGTACATCTGCTCGGCGCTGTACTTCTCGAACTCGTCCTTGGGCCAGAGCTTATCCGGCGGGCTGAGTGAGGTATGATAGGTGTAGAAGCAGTCAATGAACTGCTTGCCGTGAATGTTCCGCTGGTTCGCCGGACTGCCGTCCCAGAAATGGGTGTGCCCGTCGATGACGAAGACTTCCTCGCCGGTGGGGGTTATGAACATGATAATCTCCAAGGTTTTGCTAAGCGCTTTTCCATCAACGTCGGGACCGCCGACCGTGCGAGAAATTGGTGGGGCCGCAGTCACCAGGATACGACCCCACCCAGGCTCGCGAGTTGCAAGAGGTCACTCGCAAGAGGTCACTCGATGTATTCGAAGACCTCTTCCATGTTGCCGAACAGCGTCACCGTATTGTCGTCGATACGCACCATTCGGCCATAATGGGTCGAGGTGTTCACTTCGAAGATCTCGGCCGTCATGTCTTTGCCGAGAATTTCGCTGATCTCATCCATCTTGAAGACCAGCTTGCCCTCACCGTCGATGCGGATCAGGGCCGGCTGGTAGGTCACGGTCACGTTCGGCTTCTTCGCCATGAACTCGGCGATGGCACGCGCTTCCACGCTGTCATTCATCGTGACGCCGCACTGATGAGAAATCGTCTGGTCGAAGACGATGTCTCCCATCTTCTGGAAGATGTTCTGGTTGGTCGCAGTTCTGGAAGCAACGGACATTGCAATTTACTCCTTGGGAAGGACGAGACCGAGCTCGCCGAGGATCTTCTTGATGCGTTCGACCGACTGTGCGCGGGCGTCGGCGTACTGCACCGGCTTCGAATGCGGCTGCGACCAGATCGGCTGCAGGCCGGCGGCCGCCTTGTTGGCGAACGCCACGTGCTTGTCCACCCAGCCCTGGAACAGGTTCTTGTTGTGGGCGGCATGCTGATTGTCGGTCACCAGAAGATGCAGAAGGTCGATCGTGTTCGCGAGATTGCGCTCATAGTCGGCCTCGGCCGCGGAAATGACGGACGGCGTGATGAAGTCGCCGTTCGACGAGGCCACCTGCATCAGGAAGCCGCTACGAAACAGCTCGCCGACGAGCGGCTCGAACACGATGTTGATGGCGAAGTATTGCTCGAGATAGTCGGACGAACCCATGATCGATTCGACCGCTTCCCTTGCGCCTTGCCAGCCCTTGTCTTCCAACCAGGTGCGCTTGCCCGCCGCGTCGTCGAAGCCCGGAATGTCCATTCCGATCTCGGCGAGATAGAGCGTGATGTCCTGCGCAAGGCGAAGCTTGTAGGACGAGTTGGTCAATGTCGCATTGTTGATCATCTGCGTATAGCCGTAGCGCTGAGCCTGCATCAGCGACGTGCCGAGGCCGAACTCGACATGTTTCCACGCGCCGAGGTGGTTTTGCAGAATCTTGACCCACGCTTTGTTGAAAGCCTTCGGCGCGCCGGACTTGCGGCCGTTGGCGATCACCGATTGAACCATCCCTTCGATCTTGGACTGACGCTGGTAATGGGTGCGCTCCCACTCCTGGTCGGGCGCACGGAATGCATGCCAGTTCGAGCTCAGCGCCGCAGTGTTGTCCTTGGTGTAGGCGCCCTTCCCGTTGGGGAAGGAGATGATCCAGTCCTGCAGCAAGTAGCGTTCCGGATCCGGCTGCACATCAACGGTCACGTCCTCGTAGTGCGTCGCCCGCTTGCTGCGCGGCTCGAAATACCTGTACCTGCGGCTGTCCGAATCCGGAAACACCGCAGCGCCTGCTGCACCGGATCCCACTGAAACGCTTGGAACTGCAGTCATAGTCTCCTCCTCCCATTGGTGGCTTTGCACTTGACGGACCGGCACTCGGAAAGTCTCAGTTGGCGGCCGGCGTGAACTTGTCGAAGAAGACGCGGTCCGCTTCGACGTCATTCATCTGCAGCACCGGCGTCAGCGCCTCGATCATCGGCGATGGTCCGCAGGCGTAGACGTCGACGTCTTCCCCGTATCCCGAGCTGCGCAGATGTGCCCCGACCGCTTCATGCACGAAGCCCTTTTCCCCGCGCCAGGCTGTGTCGTCGGCTGCGTGAGAGAGGACGGGCACGAACGTAAAATCCGGATGCTTTGCCGAGAGTTCTGCAAAGCGATCGAGATAGAAAAGGTCGTTCTGCGTCCGGGCTCCGTAGAAGAAGCGCACTGGACGCGCTTCCCCGGAGCTGATGTGATCGTGGAGGATTGACCAGAGCGGCGACATTCCCGATCCGCCCCCGACCAGGATCATGGCTCCGTTTCGGTTTTCTCGCCGGAAGCAGGTGCCGTAAGGTCCCCTGATCCCGACCCTGGTTCCGAGGGCAAGGTCCCCGTCGAGCCGGGAGGAGAAACGTCCGTTCGGGTACTTCTTGATGATGAATGCGAGTTTTTGGCCTTCGAGCGGCGAATTTGCCATGGAAAACGAGCGCGTAATCGTCTCTGCCCCCGCGAGCGTGATGTCGACATATTGACCCGCCCAGAACTTCAGAGGTTGCTCCAGCGAGATCTCAAGGTGCCTGATGTCGTGGGTCAGCGCGGAGACGCTCGTCACTGTGCCCGTGAAGTCCCTGACCGGTATCGATTTCGACAGCACCTCTTCGTCATAGTTGAGGAGCTCTACTTCGAGATCCGAGTAGGCCAACGTGCGGCACAACAAAATGTAATCCTGACCGCGCTCCATCTCGTTGAGCGCGAACGTCGAGTATTTCTTCAGCTCCACATCGCCCTCGGTAAGGACGCATTTGCACGCTGAACATTGTCCCTCCTTGCAACCATGCGGCAACGCGATGCCTTGGCGGAAGGCGG
The DNA here is from genome assembly GCF_055456055.1 of Bradyrhizobium sp. LeoB3. Lineage (NCBI taxonomy): Bacteria > Pseudomonadati > Pseudomonadota > Alphaproteobacteria > Hyphomicrobiales > Nitrobacteraceae > Bradyrhizobium > Bradyrhizobium sp. LeoB3. The sequence continues at coordinate 184,855 of NZ_JBVBEF010000002.1, read as the reverse complement.
CATCAAGGACGGTCTCGTTCTCCTCGACCTCGAATTCTATGCCTACCGGATGCAGGCGAACGACATTAGCGGGCGCGCCCATGGGGCCTCCTCAAACCAAGGCTTGCAGAACTTTCAGGGATTGAGAGAAGGAGCCGACCGGAGCCGGCTCCTTCCGTTTAGGTCAGTTGCAGGGATTGATGGTGAATCCCTTGCGATACTCGGCGAGATGCGCCTCCCGGTCGGCCGGGCTCATTTCTCGCAGCGTCAGCAGCGGGCTCTTCAAGGTGTGGCCGCGGACATCGTCAAGCGTCCACATCTCCTTCTCGTCGAAGCGCAGGTGTGGCTGCGGCACCAGCGTCTTGCCGTCAGTGCGGACGAAGCCGAGGTCCTTGATCGCATCGGCGAGGTCCCAGCCATCGTAGCAGCTTTCCCATTCCCGCCGTCCGCTGAACCGGCCCATCGCGGGCGTCGGTCGTCCCTCGTATTCGCCGGCGAATGCCTGCACGGCAGTCCAGCGATCCAGCTCATGCGCGAAGGTATAGAGCTTGCCGTCAATCTCGTCCGTAACGATGTCCTCACGGATCAGGCAAGGCACCAGGCACGACCAGCAACGATGCGGATAGACGTAGCCGACATCGCTATTGAAGAGGATGTTGGTCTGGCCGGGATGCGACAGCTTCTCGTACCATTTCCAGAATTCGCCGAACTGGGCGTACCAGCCCGGATATTTATGCTCGAACCACTCGAAGTCCTTGTCGGTCTGAGCTTCGATCCGCCAGAAGTTCACCGACCAGCCAACCGCGAAGAATTGCGCGACCCTGTGCACGTAGTGCTTCTCGGTCAGGCGCTTCCAGGCTGTCTGGACGTCGTCATGATGGATCTTGATGCCGTATTTCTCGAGCGGCAGCATATAGGTGCGATAATAGTCCTCGAAGATCCAGCGATGCCACATCTCCGCATAGGACTCCTTGTTCTTGTCGCGGTTCGTGGTTCCATACTCGATGAAGGTTCCGATCGCGGCATCGACGATCGCGTGGTTCTGCCAGAAGGCATAGCGCAGGTCCCGCTCGATCAGCAGATGGTTGTCGGGCTCCTTGAGCATGGACATCAGCATCGAATGGCCGTTGCCGATGTGCCGGCTTTCGTCCGACTGCACGGAAAGGAACACGGTCGGAAGCGCGTAGTCGCCGTTGCGAGCGGCTTCGGACGGCATCGCCACGAACAGCGTGTTCGTGAAGGCAGTCTCAGCCACGACGGTCAGATAGATGTTCGCCGAAGTGATTGCGTCACCGGTGATGAAGCCCTCACCAAACTGACGGCCGATCGTGGTGGCGTAGCACTTGCCGAACGCCTCTTCCGTGATATCGAACCCGGCCGGATCGATGTAGTTCTCCATGTACCACTTCTTGAGGTTCATCTGGATCGTCGAGTGACGAAACTCGTCGACCATCTGCATCGTGAAGCCGGTGCGGAGATCCTCACCCGGAGCGAGACGGCCGACCATGGCCATCGAGCGCGCCGCCGAGATCTCGGGGAACGGGATGATCGCCAGGAACAGCTTCATCCACTCGACCCATCGCGGCTCGACGTTGCGGAACATGTCGCCGCGCAGGGCCGCATCAAGCGCGCCATAGACGCGGTTGTCCTTTTCCTCCTGCATCGGGAAATAGGAGCGAAGGACCTGTTTCATCGGGTCCTTCGGCGCCTTCGTGATCTTGTAGTCCGTGGGGAAGGTCATCGCTTCCTGGACGTAGGAAGGATTCCAGCCGAGATCTGCAATCTTCTTTGCAGCGTCACCGACGGAAATGCCGCGCTGGGCGGTGATCTTGTTGAGCGTTAGCGTTCCAGACATCTAGTCTATCCTCCTGATCGAGTCAGAAACCACATCGATATTCCGCCTGCCCTGCGCCTCGACGGGCCGGGCAGTGCTTACCCGTGCGTTACGGGCCACCTCGCGGCCGTTCTCACGACCGGACGTTTGATATCGGCAAGGGTCTCAGGATGACTGTGGAGCGCTCTGCGGACGATCAGCAGCGATCATGGAACCAGCGGCCTCGATCGCAATTGCGTTGCCCCGCAGAAGATACGCCCTCAGCTCGATATCCCCTTCCCTCGTTCTTTTCGCGGCTCGCCCCAGACGATGGACCAGTCAGCGTTGTTGTGCTCAGGAGCTTTGCAATGGGCGTGCCAGCTCGTCCGAGCCCCTCGCCAGATGATTTCTGATGACGTGAGCGTGAGATGAGTGACGGTCGCGCACGCACGGCTCTCGGCTTGACGACTGATCGAGACGCAAATTGCGACAGGAATTGCAAAATGAGAATCGCTGCAACGCAGAGGCGTCAGTTTGCATCGCAATGTTTGCGCCGCAATAGCGATCACTCGCTTGGACCAAGTCCGCCATGGCATATGACGGGCGGACGCCAAATCCATCGCGAGCAAACGAATGCCCGCGATGGATTAGAACTCTTTGTCAAGGAATCAAAACTGCGCGTCCATGGATCTTTCCGGCGTTGAGATCGTGCAATGCCTTGTTGGCGTCCGCGAGGCGATATTCGGCGGTTGCGAGTTCGACCAAACCCCGATCCGCAAGCGCCATCAACTCGGTTAGCTCGGCCCATGTACCGACCAGGTTGCCGATAATGTTTTTCTCGGTGATCACCATATCCACGGTCGGAACGCGGATGTCTTCACCGTAACCAACAACGTAGTAGCTGCCCATCGGGCGGGTCATCGCCAGCCCCTTGGACGTCGTGCCTTTCTCGCCAACAAAATCGATCACGGCTTCCGCGCCGTTTCCGGCAGTCAATGCCAGAACGGCTGCCACTTCGTTGCCGTCAGCTTTCACCAGATGGTCGGCGCCCGATTTTTCGGCCAGCTTCAGCGACGCTTCGGACTTGTCGACAACGATGATATCGGCCGCACACATCGCCTTGAGACACTGGATTCCGATGTGGCCCAACCCACCTGCACCGATTACGACGCAGGATTCGCCCGGCAAAAGGTGACGAGAGGCCTTCTTGACCGCGCGATAGGCCGTGAGGCCCGCATCCGCATAAGGCGCCACATCCTTTGGCGCAAGAGTCCGTGGCAGCGGCACAATATTGCGTTCGGAGGTGCAAAGGAATTCTGCATAGCCGCCGTTGCAATCAAGCCCCGGAAACGTGCCGGGACCATGCATATCGAAGCCTCGGCGACAGGCGAGACAGGTGCCACCGGTGATCTTCGGGTGAACGATGACCGGGTCACCCTTCTTTACTCCCTCGACTTCCTTGCCAACCTCTTCGATCCAACCTGCATTTTCGTGTCCCATGATGATGGGTAGCAGTTTGTCGCCGGTCGGATCCATATGCGGCTTCCATACACCTTCGATGATATGAAGGTCGGTCCTGCATACGCCAGCTCCACCGATGCGGACGATGACATCAGTCGATTTAGTCAACTTGGGATCAGGCGCTTTTTCTTCGCTGACCCACTGGTCGTTGGAAAGCTTCTCGTCGTACGCTCTCAATACTTGGGCTCTCATGTTGTCCTCCGTCTGCCCGGCGAGCTTTGCGCTCGCCATCGCGGAGGCGCCTCAGCATTTTTCGTGCCAGCGGAGCTGTACAGCACAAGCGCGCGCATCTAAGCACGTCAGGAACGGCGAGGTCTTTGCCGCTGGCGGCTAGCTGGTAAATAGGAGCTCGTACCCACCGGTCGCTTGTCGGGCCAAGGCTTTCGAGGGTTAAAGGTCTTTTTCGGCGAGTTTGCGAAATTCGTCGGGCACGGAACGAGAAATGCCAAGCGCTGCCGGGCCGTATCCGATCGCATCCCATCCGAAGCGATCGCGGATCTTGTCGACGGCGCAATCAGCCGCCCAACGGGCCATGCCTATCCTGGTGCCGGGGCGGCGCGCTTCATCTTGAAGTTCAAGCGGGAGTTCGAGCTCGAGATCCCAGTGCTCCTCAAGATGCGACACGGAGATCGCCAATAGCGAGATGGTCTTCTGGTCCGGATGATCTGCAAGGATTGCTCGCACCAGTTCCTCGGCGATCTCAGCAAGAATCATGGTCGCGGAGATCGGCGCATCGAGCGTTACCGAGCGCGTCACCGAGCTCAGGTCGGCGAAGCGAACGCGGACCGTCACGGTTCGACCGGGCCTGGACTTCGCCCGGAGTCGCGTAGCGATGCGGTCCGCGAGGTGAAGCAGCGTGGGTCGAATAATCCGCTCTTCGGCCGGCTTCCTGCCAATCGCTGACTGCGCCCCTGCCGATCCGGCCCGGCGGTGAGACTTGATCTCCCGCGGATCGCGATTCCATGCCAGCGCCGCGAGTTTCTCGCCTGCAGCGGGGCCGAGCAAGCGCTCGAGCGACCATCCCGGTGTCTTTGCCAGATGTCCGATGGTCAGCACGCCGATTTCGGCGAGCTGCGCCTTCGTGACGGGACCCACTCCCCACATCAGCTCGACGGGCAGGTGGTGAAGGAACTCCAGTTCGGTGTCGGGATCCACGACCACGAGCCCATCTGGCTTCGCCACTTGCGAGGCAATTTTCGCCAGATGCTTGGTGCGCGCCACACCGACCGAGATCCCAAGACCGATCTCCATCCGCACGCGTTGGCGGATTGTCTTTGCAATTTCGGCGGGCGTACCGAAGAGATGGGTGCAGCCCGCAACGTCGGCAAACGCCTCGTCGATGGAAATACGCTCCACCAGTGGCGTGAAATCGTCGATCACCTTGATGGCAGCATCACCCAGCCGTTGGTAGTCCTTGAAATGGCCGCCGACAAAAGTGAGTTGCGGACATAGCTGGCGTGCGTGCCGTCCCGGCATACCACCTCGAACCCCGAACGCCTTGGCTTCGTATGAGGCAGCAAGCACGACCCCGCCACCGACAGCGATAGGTCTGCCGCGCAGCGAAGGATCGAGCAGTTGCTCGACCGAGGCGTAAAAGGCATCAAGGTCTGCATGAAGGATGGTGGCCGCCGTTGCCATCCAGAGCGTTCACCGGTGAAATTTGACCGAAATTCACTGAGAACATAATGCGAACATGTTGGAACGCGTGTCAAGCCGGTTTCACAAAGGCTGAGAAGCTATTGGCTGCTCAAGCCTGGGCCTGGTTGAGCGACCGTTTTCTCTTCAGCTCACGGGAACGCGATTGAGCGAAAGGCTCCTGTTGCACGGCCGTCATCAGATCTCCGTACAGCATACCGATATCGAGACGAGACGATCATCCCCAGTGACGAGCGGACGGTACCCGATAAGGGCAGAGGTTGACATGCACCCTGCCGATAGTTGATCTTTTTGCTCGCGGAATTCAGCGGATCGAGATTGGACAGACCTAACAACCAAGGCTAGCAAACGACTACCCCGGTCACGCAAAGGGGAATCAGGCGCGGACATGCCGATCTCTGACAAGGAAATTCAAAGTACGTCCGACGCACCGAGGGACGGAGAGAAAAACACCCGCACCGCGACGCGCGCTCCTTCCATCATTGTCGGCATCGTTGCAGCTGCCGTCGTCGCGCTCTCTGTCTTCTATCTCTTGCGACCGGAACCACTGCTCGTCCAGGGCGAGGTCGATGCAACGCGGCTGGATATAGCCGCGCGTGTCGACGGGCGGGTCAAGGAAATTCCCGTCGAACGTGGCCAGAACGTTCCGGCTGGCGCTGTGCTCGTGCGGATCGACAATCCCGAAACTCTGGCCAAACACGAGCAGATGAAGGCAGCAAAGACTGTCGCCGAGGCTCAACTTGCCAACGTCCTCATCGGAACACGGGTGGAAACCATTGCCGCACGGAAAGCGGCAATGGAGCGGGCGCAGGCTGCCCAGGTGCTTGCCCAGAAGACCTTTGACCGTACCTACACATTGACCCAGCAAGGCAATGCGCCGCAAGCCCGTCTCGACCAAGTGACCGACACGCTGCACGAAAGCGAGCGCGCAGTCGATCAGGCCAAATCGTCCTACGACCAGGCTGTCAACGGCTACACAAAGGAGGAGCGGGCGATCTCCAGGGCCAACGTCGAAAAAGCCAATGCCGATATCCAGAGCGTTCAATCGATCATTGATCAACTCGTGGTCTATGCCCCCGTCGCCTCGCAGATCTATCAGCGCAATATTGAGCCTGGCGAATACGTATCGCCGGGCGTGCCGCTGGTTACCTTGATCGATCTGGGCGATGTCTGGATTCACTTCGATCTTCGCGAGGATCTCGTCAAGGGCTTGAAGGTCGGCGATCGATTTGATGTCCGCATTCCGGCTCTCGATGACCGCCGCGTCACCGTCGAGGTCAAGCTTATTGCAACCAAGGGCGAATATGCGAGCTGGCGGGCCACGCGTGCTTCGGGCGATTTCGATTTGCGGACGTTTTCGATTCGTGCCTACCCGGTCCAGCCGGTGCCCGAGCTGCGACCGGGTATGAGCGCCTATCTCGACTGGCGGTCGCGGCAATGAGGCTGGCGTCAAGACCGGGATTTCTGTTGGTCGCACAGCGCGAGTGCCAATGGCTGTTTCACGATCGTGTGGCGCTGCTTTTGATCTTTGGCGTGCCTCTCTTCGCGTTCGTGGTTCTCACAACGGTCTTCAGCCATCCGGTCATCCGGGGGCTCGGGGTGACGGTCGTCGACGAGGACAAGTCGGACGCTTCGCGTGCCCTGGTGGAATACGTCGCGGCATCTCCGAGCCTGAAAATCGTCGACCGCTCCGGTACGCTGTCCACGGCCGTGAAGGATATACGGTCCGGAAAGGCGATCTCGGCAATCTATATCCCACCGGATTTCGAGCGCGACCTGCAGGCTCAACGCCGTCCGCAGGTGGTTGGATTCTACAACCAGCAGTTCCTGACGGCGGCCGGCATTGCCTCCTCGGGGCTGAGCGATGCGCTTTCCGCCGCAGCCGCCGTGGCAGCCCCCGCGAAGCACGCAGCGCCCACACCAGCCTCGATCGGAACGATGGCCGGGGAAACCATCGCGCTTGTCAATCCGCAAAAGAACTATGCCCAGTTCCTGCTCCGTGCGCTGCTGCCGACGATCATCCATGTAGTGATCACGCTCGCGGCAGGCTATTCCGTCGGCTCCGAATTCCGCCGGCGCGACGCGCGGGCCTGGCTCGAAAGTGCCGGAGGCGATCCGGTCGTTGCGCTGGCCGGCAAGCTCGCGCCCCTCTTCGGCATCTTCCTCCTCATCATGCTTGCCGAGCCGCTCTTCCTGGAGGGCGTGCTGCAAGTCCCCTTCAGGGGAGACCTTCCGTTGATGGTGGCCGCCGGCTCGCTCCTGATTGTCGCCTACCTCTCGCTCGGTGCCCTGCTGCAGCTCCTGGTCGGCGATCTGGCGACGGGGCTGGGACTTGCGGGCCTCGTTGCCTCTCCTGCATTCGGCTACGCCGGCGTCGGCTTCCCCGCGATCGGCATGAATGCGTTTGCGCAAGTCTGGAGCGCGATACTGCCGCTGCGCTGGTACATGGCCGTGTTGTTGGGCCAAGCGGCACGCGGATTGCCGGTGTCGGACTCCGCCATTCCGTTCGCGGCGCTCGCCGGCCTGACGATGCTCTATGCTGGTTTCGCCTTGCTGCGTATGGCGAGCCTCAAGCGCAGGGGCTGGTTTGAGACGGCGCGACCAGCCGAGCAATCAGAGATCGGCCGCGCGCCCCGCGGCGTCGGCGGCGCCTTCATGGCGGAGTGGCGGCGCGTGCTCGGCGCGCGGAGCGCCTTCACCCTCCTGTTCCTGGCTCCCTTGGTCTACGGCATTTATTATCCGCAACCCTATCTGAACCAGATCCTGCGCAAGCTTCCCATCGCGGTCGTCGACAACGATCTGAGCGATCTCAGCCGCCAGATCGTCGAGACGCTGGATGCGAGCGGAGCATTGAGCGTTGCGGTCCGCACCCGTACACTCGCCGAGGCGCGCACCGCAATCGATCGTGGGAAGGCCTTTGCCGCCGTCGAAATCCCGCCAGACACTGAGCGCGACGTGCTCAAGGGCATCACCGCTCACATTCCGATCTACGCGGATGCCACCTATTTGTTCATATTCAGATCGACCGCCAGCGGGGTCGCCACCGCAATCGGGACATTGACGTCCGAGCTTGTTTCGCGAGGCGCACGCTCGGATGGAAGCCTTGTCAAGGCGAAGCTGGCGAGTTCGAGCCCGGCCGACATTCTGCTGCAGCCGATCTTCAACCCCGTGGGCGGCTATGCAAGCTACATCGTCCCAGCGGCGTTTGTGCTGATCCTGCAGCAAACCCTTCTGATCGGTGCGGCGATGTTGACCCGTACTGCGCTGGCAACCGGCGGCGGAGCGTTCGCCGGCGTGCTCGGCCGCGGCGTCGCCCATCTGACGATTTACCTTCCAGCGCTCGCACTTTATCTCATCGTGCTGCCGCGCATCTATGGCTTTTCAACGCTCGGGCATCTTCCACAACTGCTCGCGCTTGCTGCCGTCTTCCTGCTTGCGACGAGCTTCATGGGGCAGGCCGTCGGCGCCTGGTTCACGCGGCCCGAAAATGCAACCATCCTGCTCCTTGCAACCAGCCTGCCCCAATTCTTCACCGCCGGCTTCGCATGGCCGCGCGAGGCGATCCCCGATGTGGCCATCGCCCTGGGCCGACTGTTCCCGGCCGACTTCGCGATTGACGGCCTCGTGCGCATCAACCAGCTCGGCGCCAGCATTTGGGAGGTCGCACACGATTGGCTTGGACTGTGGTGCTTGGCGCTCGCCTATTTCGTGCTCGCCGTGATCTCAGCGCTTGCCGTCAAGAGAGGGCAGACACGTGCGCAAAGCTAGGCGTGTCGCCATCGCCGCGATCGCACTCGCGCTCGTCGCGGGCGTTGTGATCTATTCCGTCCGTGGTTCCGGATCGCCGTCCGCAATCGTTGGCGTCGTGCGGGCGACCGAGGTCAGGGTGGACCCGGAAGTAAACGGCCAACTCGTTTCGATTGCGGTCAAGAAGGGCGCGCAGGTACATGCCGGCGATGTCCTCGCGACGCTCTCGGCGGTGGAGTTGACCGCACAGGTGGACCAGGCGCGCGCCGCGCTCGCCTCAGCAACCGCGAACCGCAACAACGTCTATGCCGGCGTCAGGCGTGAGCAGGTCGACTCTCTGAAAGCTGCAATCGCCAAGGCAAAGTCCCGCCTCGACTATGTGCAGGCTCAGCTCACAAGAACCACCACGCTGGCGCGTCAGAGCTTTGAGTCCCAGCAGGCGCTTGACCAGGCCGAAAACGACGCCGCGAGCGCACGTGCCGATGTGGCGGAGGCCCAGGCGAACTACGATGCGGCCGTGGCGGGTCCGACCCAGGAGGAACGCGCGATCGCCGACGCAGAGGTGCAGGCCGCAGCGGCTGCGGTCGCGGTGCTCGAGCGTCGCCTCGACAAGATGGTCTTGCGTGCTCCCGCCGACGGTGTGGTCAGCGTCATCGCCGCAGAAGTCGGCGAGAACGTTCGCGCGGGTCAACCGATCCTGATGGTCGAAGCGGCGGGCAAGCAGTGGCTTTCATTCAATGTGCGCGAAGACCATCTGAGCGGTCTCGCGGTCGGAGAAACAGTCGGCGTGGTGCGGAACGGCGAGGACGGCGCGATCAAGAGCGCCATCACCGAACTGCGGCCGCTCGGCGTCTTTGCGACCTGGCAGGCCGAGCGCGTGATTGGCGATCACGACCGCAATACGCTACGCTTGCGCCTCGACCCACAGGGAGAGGCGGCCAGCCTCGAGCCAGGTATGACTGTTTGGATCAAGCAGTGACCAAAGCGCACTGCCTGCCCGTCCCGTAGCGGTCACCACCAACGACACGACATTCCCACGCAGATCGCTCCATGCCAATTATGGAGAGCTTGGCGCGACGACCTGGCGGGTGAGCGTATCGCGCTCCAACCCCGTCAACTGCTTGGTGTCCTCCGCGGAAAATGTGCCGTTGCCAAGGACGCGGACCATGTTGTTCGGGTCATAATTGTTGCTTTGTCTGCCACGGTTCCGCTGTCGTTCGCTATTGGGGCGATCTTCCTCACTTCCTCCACCGAAGCCGAGGAACTCGACGATGATGATGGAGGGTTGCTCGCCGGCGCGCGCCTGCGGCACGGTGGCTTGCTGGGCTGCGGCGCCCGCCGTGTTCGATGCTTCGGTCAGGCCGCCGATGTTGGGTGCCTGGACCTGCGGCACGCCGACGACGCCGCCTTGCGCCTGGATGTTGGCGGCGTTGACGATATGCAAGGCTGCGATGTTGACGAAGCTCGATGCGCGGATCCCCGCCTCGCCTGCATCGACGGTGCCGAGCGGCGCGACCAGATCGACCGTCCCGGGCGGCACCTCCGCGATCTGTCTCAGCGTCGCGATGCCGGCGCCGCTGGACGGCACGACCGGTGACACGGTGACATTGCCGTATCTGTCGTAGGCGCGTTTGGGCGGCGTGTAGATCACCGTGGTTTTGGCGCCGCGGCCGGCGTTGATGTCGCCTTCCGCCGACCAGACGATGATATTGCCGCCGAACGTGGTCATGATGCGCGACAGGCCAAGCAGCACGCTGCCCTTCGAATAGATCTGGATGTCGCCTGCCCCTTGCGTGATGAGGCCGGCATCGGCGCCCGGCGACAGCCCCTCGGTCCCGAGCGTGACCTCCCCGTTCGGCACCAGGAACTGGATGTCGCCGCCGAAATCGGTGTGCACATAACCGCTTTGAACGGTCGTCTTACCCGCGCCGGCCGCGACCGCCGCCGAGAACATCGTGATATCCCCACCATAAGCGGCATCGTTCGGCAACAACGTTGCAATCGCCTGGCGCCCGCGCAAATAAGAGCCGGCACGTGGGCCGCCATCTTCGTTGTATTCGCGCCCGCCTGCGGTCAGTTCGGCGTAATAGACCTGCCGCAGGAAGATGCGCTGCTGCGCTGCCGACAAGGTGAAGAAGTAACCGAGCGCATCGGCCTTGGACCCGCTATAGCTGAAGCGTTCCTTCAGCCAGTCATAAAGTTCATCCCCATAAGTCTTTGCCACCTTGCCGGGCTGATCGGCGAGTTTCCCCTCGCCCATGAGATTCTTCGGATCGAGATAGAGCTTCGCAAAGCCGGTCCAGTCGACTTGCCCAACACCAATCTCACCCGCACCCACGCCGGCCTGCATGACGACACCGGCGCCGGGCCGGTTGTCGCCCGCGAGCAACGGTCCGATGCTTTCGACCGTCGCGATTGACCCTTGATAGATGTCCTTGGCGGCTGTGATTTCGAGCGTGCCGGGGCCGGCAATCGCCAAGCCTCCGCGCCACCCGTTGGTGGACGAGGGAGCGCCCGCATAGATGATGTTGCCGCCGGCCGCGATGGTGGACACGTCGTTCTGATCGGTGTGCAGGATCAGACCCATCGTATTGACGATATCTCCGCCTGCGAGCATCCGCAGCGGCCTTGCAGCCTGATAATAGGTGTTTGCAACGATGCTCTGATCGGGGGCGGTCCAGCTCTGGTCGACGATCCGGCCATATCTGATGCCCGTGATGTCGCCATTCACCGCATAGATGTGTGACGGCTTGCGTTGAGACGGATCGCCTTGGTCCAGCGGGGCTTTATCCTTCACCGTGCTTGAAGCGAAGGCGAAGGGGTGCCCACCACTCGTGTAGGAATAGACGACAATTCCTCCACCGACTTGGTCAGCCGCATTCGCGTAATCGCCGAAATAGTTAGAGGCCGTGATGTTAAGCCCATCATTCAGGATCACCCAGGCCGGCTTGAACGGCGTCGCCAACGCCGTTGTCGGAGTCATCAAGGGACCCGTCTCGCTACCGTTGCCAAAGATCGATCCTTGCGCCAGCACCTCGAGTTCGCCACTCGGTGACGGCAGCATGAGCCCTCCGCCCGGGTTATAGATATTGCCGTTCGCAGCGACCGCCCGCATGATCGGGGGCAGGTATCGGGAATAGGTTGCGCCGCTGCCCGGCTGGAGCGAGCCACCCGCGGCAAACATGTTGATGGCGGTTTGCCCCGTCCACAGCGTGAACCAACTCGCGCCGTCACCGTTCGTTTGACCGTTATTCGCGTCCGTCCAGGCCGTGAGGCCGACGCGGCCCGGATCGAGGATGGTTCCCACGGCCAGATCGCCGCGCGCGCGAAGGTTGACCACGCTATCGCCCGGCGCGAAATCTCCGCCATACAGCGTGGTCATCGAATACGGCGTCAGCGGATTGATCGGCCGCGGATCCGTCCCGTTATCGTTGCGAATGTTTGTCGCGGTGAGACTGCCGAAATCTCCCGTCGCGACATCCATGGTCCCGCGCAGATTCACGAATTGGTTGCCGCCGGTGCCGATATCGCCCGCTTTCACCGACAGCGTGCCGCCGCCCGTCTGCAGCAGGCTGCCATCGCCTATCACGCGGCCGCTGCCACCGACGGCGATGACCACGCCGCGACCTGTGTCGCCGCCGAGCGTGCCGCCCGCTTGCAGCGTGACATTGCCGCCACCGAGCGTACCGAGGCCGGAGAAAGCGGACAGATTCAAAGCCGCGGCGTTATTAGTGTTGATCTGATCAAACGTGTAGCTACCGAAATTGATGCCCCAGGCAGCACGCTGGCCGATTTCCCAACCACCCTGGCGCCACAGCCAGCTTCCAACCTCGTCCGCGCGCGGCGTCAGCGTGCCCTTCACGTCACCTTGCGCGGCTAGCAGGAAATCCCCGCCATGCTCGGTGTAATACATCCGCTGCGAGCCAAGCGTCGCTTCATACGCGGCGTTTGCTGAGCCCAGCACCGTGCCATCGGACAATGTGCCCCGGCTGGCGTTGTAAGGATCGTTGGCCGCGGTCCCGGTCTCCTTGATCGCAGTGCCGGCGGTATAGACCCCGAACGGTGATTTTTGCTCGTAATTGCCGCCGGCGAGAAGCTCGAGATCCCCGGTGCCGGTGCGCACGACGCTGACGCCAGAGGTCGACGTGCTCCCAACGAGCGTGACCTGGAAGGGATCGTTCAACACCACATTGCCTGAACCAGCGAGACTGTCTGCCGTCTTCAGCCCCCGACTGTCGGCGCTCGCAAGATCAGCACCGCCCACAAGCCGCATCGACCAGGATTGCGTCCCCGGTGCGAGCATGGGTGCGATCGCCCACACCTTGCGATCGCCCGGCCCGGTCAGCTTCACGTTCGTCATGCCGGCCGGCAGCACGGTGCCCTTGGGAAGCGGCGTATCGGCATCGAATGTGTAACCCCCGAACAGGGCAAGGCTGGACCCCGCCGGCAACGTTACAGGCTGAAGCACCAGATTGATGGCTGAGTTGATGAAGACCTGCCCGGTAAAATAGACGCCTTTTTCGAACACGGTGCCGATCGGAAATACTGTGTTGACCAGAAGCGTATCACCCGGGTTGTAGGTCTTTTCCGGCGTGATGATGCGCCCGCCATTCAGCTTCCTGGTTTGAACATTGGGCCCTTTTATAGTGAAGGGCTCCGACAAGGTCATCGCGACGGGAAGTGGATTTGCGACGTTCGGGCTCTGCACGATCCTTCCGTCGACGAGATTCAGTTCCAGGTTGATTATGCCGTTGCTCGGAATGGTCGATCCGTTGCCGATTATGACGTCATCCATTGTGACCGTGTAATTTGATCCAAGCATGGTACCTGCCGGGATCAGCACCGTCAGCGCGTCGGGCGATTTCGGCGGCGGCGCGAAGCCGTCGTTGATGCTTCCATTGATCTTGAGATCGCCGGCGGCACGTACGACGAGCACGCCCGGTTCGCCGGAGCCTGGCGCGGCCGGATCGACCTTTGGTCCATAGCGATAACCGGAGAAATCGAGATCGCCGTTGGTCGAGAGATCTCCATCTGACGTGATGGCAACGCCCGGCCGCAGATGGAAGGCGGAGCCATAGGCCGCAAGCCCGGCAAGGCGATTATGCAAGTCGCCATTCTGGAGTGCCGCGTTGATGAATGCCTCACTGTCGGCATGCAGACCATCGAGGTAGGCCTGATCGATGACGCTACCGCCCGGAAGTTGATAGGTGCGGAAGCCGTTCATCGCGATGCTGCTGGTTCCGCGGATATCGAGCGGGCCGCGCGCGTCGACGGCGATGTCATTCGCGCCGATACCGTCGTCATTGGTGCCACCGCGCCGCGGCGCATTGAGCTCCAACTTACCGCGCGCTACGCTGTCCGGCGAGGACATATCGATGGTTGCGCCTGGCCTTAGCGTCATGCTGCCTTGCTTGCTCGTGACCTCGACATGCGCGGTGTTGTTGGCCTCGATCGGTGCACCATAGCTGTCGGTCTGCAGCACGGAGTGATGCACATCGAGCACGGCGTTCCGCGTCAATGTCAGATCGTCGCGCGCCGACAATCGGATGGTGCCGGGCTTGGTCCCGCTCGCATCGATCCTGCCATCGACCGTGAGGCTGCCTTGATCGACCGACACCGTCACGTAGCGCGCCTTGACGCCGTTGCGGATGACAAGGCTGCCCTGCCGCAGATCGAAGCTGCGAGCGCTGAAGAAGCCGGCGTCATTGAGCTTCGCGTTCAATGCGGCGAAATCGCCAAAATCCTGCGCCGCCACCGTGAACTGGCCGCTGTCATAATTGCCCGTCGACGAACCCTTGATCGTGCCGCCGAACGAGACGTGCCCATGTGCAGCGTCGATGGCCTTGGCCGTGATCGAGCCCGCGGCGTTGTTCACCGCCGAGACATCGATCACCGAGCCGGCGCCCTGGACGATATCGCCGCTCGTGCTATTCAGAACGAGATCACCGCCCCAGCTATATTTCGTGACATCGAAGAAGGAGATAGCACGGCCTGACAGGTCGATCACCGCGTTGCCGCCGAGCACGACGTCATGCGCGGCGTTGAAGGTCAGCTTGCCGGAAGGCAAGGCGAATGCGGTATCGACAAAGACGCTGTCGCCGCCAAAGGAGACCGTCCCGCCGAGATCCGTCACGCCACGCGTATCCGCGGGCGCGATCCCAGCTGGCGCGACCAGACGCAAAGCGCCACCTGCGGTAACATCGAGCTTTGCCCCATTGCTCGCCGTGATCAGCGGGGTCGCGACGGTGAGATTCCCGCCCTGCAGTGCGCCCTGGCTGTCCTGGCTTAAGCCCACTTTGAACGTGCCATCGCTGTTCGCCGTGACGCGCCTCAACGCCGTCAGCGCCACATCCGAGAAGCCGAGCGCGAGACGGTTCAGCGTTGCGCCATCGGTCGGCTTGCTCTGTGCAGCGTCGTAGCCGAACAGAACCTCGTTCGCCGTGATGGCGAGATGCCCCAATCCCGTGCCAGGACCGCCGGGCATGACGCTCGCCGGCGCCTGGCTGCCATACGGAGCAGCAGTGCCGGTGCGGATTCCGTTCCAGATCAGCACATCGGCCTTGATGCTCGCCGTGTCGCTTGCGGAGCCAAGACCATAAATGGCAGGCGTATTGAGAACGAGCTTGAGCGGATCCCCGGCCCCCTCCTGCCGCGTGGTGTCGAGCGCGGCGCTGCCGACCAGATTGAACGCGCGGTTTGCCGTGAGAATGAGTTGCTCAAGCGCGGGGACACCGGCGGTCGTTGACGGCCGCAGGAGTTTGTCGAGCACGCTCTGGGTGAGGTTCCAACCCGAGGGAAGCTGGCCCGCGGCCTGCGCCGCGGCGAGCGCAGCCTCCGTGCCGACATTGACCTGCTCCTGTGTGACGTTGAGATAACGTGCGCCGAAATTGACGTCGCCCATGGTGAGCCCGCCCGGCCCGGCCAGCACCACACTGCCGTCAGTGAGCAGCGACGCACCGCTCGCGATGTCGATCTTGCCGGGGCCAACGGCACTCAGGAATTGGAACCAGCCATTGGCGACCGCGAGCACGGCCGGACTGAAATTGGGATCCGCGTACAGATACGGGCTTATGTTGGCATAGACATAACCGAGCGTGGAATCGACGGCGTTGCTGCGCAATCCGCGCGTATCGATGGTCGCGCCGCCCGCCATGTTGACGGCCTTGCCGACCAGGAAGACCTGGCCCGCGCGGATGATGGCGCCATCGAGCAGGTTGACGGCCGCGGTCGTGCCTCCGTCGAAATAAACGTTGGCGCCGGCCCCGGGGTTGTCTTCCTCGAAGTACAGGCTCGTGCCGCCCAGCAAGAGCGTCGATGCTTTGAAGGCATTGACGTCGTCGCTCGAGATGGACGTATGCCCGGCTATGGACACGGCCCCTGGCGCCGTGATGTCGAGCACGGCAGGCCCCAATGAGGTGGCCGACGGCATGACGATCAGCGTCCCGTCGATACCGCCCTTGGCGCCATCGAACAGCGCGGTGCCGGCGAAGGACAGCGACTTCGTATTATCCGACTGCGGCAGGAGACTGATCTCAAGCACCTTGCCGTCCTCTGGCAGACGATGCCGGAGACCGCCGAACTGGGCCGCCCGCGCGCGCTCGAAATCGGCATAGCTCGTCTCGTTATATTGCGAGTAGCGGCGCGTGCTCTGGCCGGAGCTGAAGATCACCCTGGTCGGCAACGCGTCCTTAATTCCAGTGTTGGCGACGCCGAGATAGCCCGATGTGACGACGGAGGCATTGCCGATGGTCACGGGCGCAAACGTGGTGGTTCCCGTCGAGCCAAGCTCGACGCGATAACCGCCGGGCAGCAGCGCATAGCTCGAGGGCAGCAGCGTATAGGTGCCCGCAGGTAGTCCCGACACACCCGAGGGAAGAGTGATCTGCTGACCGATCGCCGGATCGCCGGCGCCGTTGGTCGCGATCGCCGGCGCATATTCAGCGGCGTAACCGGGCACGATCGCATAGACCTTGTTGCCGGCGGCGCTGTAGCTGTTGACCGGATTGGCATTGACGAGCGCTGTCTTCAACACATCGACCGAGCCGCCTCGGCCGGAGATGAAGCCCGCGCCGGTGAGCGTGCCGCCGCCGCTGAGATCGAGCACGGCTCCAACCTCACCCACGACCGACGCGGCATCGATCGAAGTACCGCTCGCGATCTTGTAGCCGTGATGGTCATCGTAAGACGCGCCCGCCAGATTGCGCAGTGTGCCGTCCGCGCCTTGATAGGTGATCCCGTCCGAGGTGCCGCCAAAAGGCATGATCAAGCCGGCTGCGCTTGCGGAGGTGATGCTGCCGCTGCGGAACGTGATACGTGCGTCAGGCGGCACGTCATTGGCCGCGGTATCATCATAATTGTTGAACCAGATATGGCCCAACGGTGCGCGAAGAACGCCGCCCTGGTCGATATTGGCGGCGAAAAAGGCGACACCGCCGAACACCGAAGGCGGGACCGCCGGTGTCTGATCGTCATTGCGGCGGATGGTAAGACGGGTATCTGGGGCATAGCCGCCATTGTCCAATCCGGCCCGCTGGCCAGCCCTGATAATGGCGACCGCGCCGCTCAGAGGATAAATCTGGTCTGCGATCAGCGTGAGATTATAGGCATTGAGGCCGCCAACCTGTTCGTTTTGGTCAGCACGGATTGTGGCATCGCCGACCCGAAGATCACCGCGGCTTTGCAACGTCACCTGGTCAAAACCATAGGCGACGGCATCTCGGATCAGTCCTGAGCCATAACCTTGCTTGGCCGCCGCGCCGAAATGAATATCCCCGTAGAGATCGATGAGATCGGGGAGATGGTAAAATGACTGTCCTTCGCGATCAATTGAGGAGCAGCAAGAAGGAAGCCGCTCGGCACATTGATGCCGGGATAATAGCCTCTGGCATTGTCACCCGCTGCGGGCTTTGTCCCACTGTAGTTGAACCCATCCAGGCGGACGTAAGGCGCCGCAAGGCGAATGCTGGCACTGGATTGATCGGAGGGCGCCGTTATCACACCGCCTGACAAGCGGATGCTGCGCGAAAGCTGAAGATCGATATTGCCGCCAAAAACAAAGAGATCGCGAGTCGAGAGCGATAGCGATCCAAACCCACCCTGCTCTATCTGGTCGACACCGATCACGGTGCGCCCGAATTGCAATGTCGGATCGTCCTCACCCGGCTTGAGATCGGCGCTGAGGCCACTGCGACCCGCATACTGCACGAGGGTGATATCGCGCGATCTCTGGAAGTCTTCCGTCAGTTCGCCGATAGCATAGGGCGCGTTCGCGCTGGGTTGCCCCAACGTATAACCTCGTTCAGCCATCGTCAGATTCAGCGTTCCGCCAGAGGCGCCGCTGCCGCCGCTAGCTGCTCGCAAGGTACCGTCGAGCGTGATGCCGAAGGCGGAATAGAGCGAGATCGTCCCGCCATTGCTGGCGGCAGGCGTCGAGACATAGCCGTTGCCGGTGGAGACATCGACCAGCGCGGAGGTGCCCGATGCATCGATCAAGGCGCCGGGACGAAGGATCACAAACGCATCGCTGACGACGGGCACGCCCGCGTTGTCGACCGCGCCCGTGCCACCGATGCGGATCGTGCCACCGTCCGGCACGGCTGCGTAGGAGACGCCGCGCTCATCGCGTCCCACCGCGCCACGTGCGGAGACATCCAGCACCGCGGCGTTGCCGATCCAGATCGACCGCGTCAGGGCGAATTCGCCATATCCGGAATTGTACCTGGTGTCGCCGGGCGCGTCCTGCAGGCTCGTGATCAGGATACTGCCGGCGGGAGCCGTGATCGCGCCGTCGATGACGGTCTGGCGATTGGCGAAGATCGAGACGGAGTGCCCCGCATCGACATTGATCGAGGCGCCTTTCGCCAGCGTGAAATCATGCAGGCTCCAGAGCGTCACATCGGCGCCCACGCGCTGCGTGACGCTATGCGCGACGGGGTTGATGATGAACCTCGGCGGCGTCCACAGCTCCGCGGCATCCGCGACAGGGCTTCCCGTCGCCGCGTCATAGCTCTTGTCCGTGAAGCGATAGACCGGCACCTCGACGTCAAGGCGCGTTCCCTCGCCGATCTCCATGCCAGTGTTGCTGGAGATCTTGTACGCGGAGAAGCCGGACCGGAACAGCTCGGGGTCGAGCACCAGCGCATCGGCCACGGCCTTGCCGATCGCGATCGCCTGGCCCGCATCCAATGTCAGCGTGCCGCTGCCGCCAAAACCATACGCGCGGATAGCGCCCTCAAGGATGAGTGGATTGGTGAAGAACTGCGTCGAGGCCAGATGCGCATAATCATTGGCGACGAGGCTGACATTGCCGCCCTTGCCGCCTTTGGTTTTGCCATCCACCAGGATGGCGCCGCCTGACGACACGTCAATGAGCGAACCCTTCGAAAGCGTGATGCCGCCTGTGGTCGAGACGGTGAAATTTCCGCCATCAAGATGCGCGAGACGTGATGAATCGGTTTGCGCGTCGCGGAATTCGTTGGTCCACAATCCGCTGAGATCAATGGCAACCCTTTCGCCGATCGTGACCTGCGAATTGCCGTTCGCGTCGTTGAGCGCCCACCATTTCGCGTTCTGCCCCTGGCCGAGCACGGCATGCATGAGATTGGTCAGCGTAATACTGCCGCCATGAGCCGTGACGTCTGCGCCGATATCGACATGCGGCGCCGCGAAGGTCACCTCCGCGCCGGGCGCAAGTTCAAGCGGCGCCTCGACAACGATTTCCTTGCTGCTCGCAAAGTTGAGACCGCCCAGCTTGGCGGCATTGATCGCGTCCGCGTCAAACAACGCGGTGCCGATGCGGCTGTCAGGCGACAGCGATTTGTCGTTCAGCGCCTCAGTGATATCAGACACACGGCCAAAGACGACCCGCGCAGCGGATGCATCGGTGAGACCGATACCCGAGTAGCTGCCCAGCGCAAGCCTGCCCTCGAGCGGCGCGACGTCCTGGGGCAGCTTGTAGCCGTCGGCGGTGCCGGAAGGCCGGTTCCCGGTCTGGCGCTCACCCTTCACGATGTCGGCGAGGATGGTGGCTTCGAAGATCGACGTCGGCGTCGACAGGATAAGGGAGCCGGCGTCGCGGCCGACGGTGTAACCATCTTCCCAGCGGGTGGAGACGCTGCCCTTGCCGAACGGGGACGTCCAGATCTCGGTCAGCGGATCGTAAACCTTGCCCTCGACATAGTGCTTGCGCATATAGCCGCCGCCGAGCGCCATGAACTGCATATCGGCGCGCGCATTATTGATATTGTAGGTTCGGCCATCCGCCCCGAGGAAGTTGGTGGTCCTGATATAGCCGCCCTCGTAGCTGACCGAGCCGCCGGAGACGTCGAACACTGCCCCCTTCTGCGCGACCACCTCCGGCGCCGCCAGCGTGATGGTGCCGCCGAGCGCGGTCCATTCCCCGATGCGATGGGCGGTATTGGCGAGATAGCCCGAGACCTCGAGCAGACCGCCCGGCGTATAATAGCGGTCGGTCGCATAGCCGCCTGTGCCAGCCGGCACCAGCACCAGATTGCGCGCGTCGATCCAGACATCTGCGTTCTTCAGATAATCCTGATCGCGATTGACCGGTGAATCGCGCAGCTCATTGCCTTGCACGTTGACCATGATGTTGTTGGCCGACATCGGCAGCAGCACGCCGCGCACGCCCGAGACATCGATCACCGCGCCATTCTCGGCGAAAACGCGGCGAGCGGCGGAGACGGCAACCTGGCCACCTTGCGCCTGCGTGATAGAGCCACCCTTGAAGACCACGTTGCCGCCACTGACGATTTCGACGCGGCCTTGGTCGAGCCGATCGGCGAGCAGCGAGAGATTGTTGAACTGGGCGTTGGCGGTCGGAACGTGGGTGAAGGCGTTGGAATCGGCGATCAACTGGTTGCGCTGGCTGTCGAGCGCGGTTTCGGCGCTGCCGAGCTCGGGCAGGATGGCGGTCAGGCTGCCGCTGCCGAGCGTGACACTGCCGGCGGGGTCGGAGGCGGCGTTCAGGAGGTGGATGGTGCCGCGGGTGTTGACCGAGGTAGTGGCAACCAGCACGCCGTCCTGGCCGATGCTGCGACCCGCGAATGTGATATCGCCTTGCTGCGCGAAAGTCAGGCCGGAATTGCCAACGACCGCAAGCGCATCGCGGACGATCGGCGAAATCTCGTTGCCGCGCGTGGTCGAGGCCTGGTTGGCGTCGGTGCCGTAGCCTGGCCGCAGCAGGAAATCGTTGCCGGCCGCAAGCTGCACCTGACCGCGCGGCGCGCTGATCGCGCCGGCGTTGCTGACCTCGGTGCCCATCAAGAGGACGAAGCCGCCGCCCTGCTTCGCCGACGACGGCGCGCGGGTCGAGATCAGCGCGCCGGCCTCGACCTTCACGGCCCCACCAGCATCGGTGAAGCTGGGCACGTATTGGCCACTTTCCTGCCGCGAGTAGATGCCGCTATTGAGGAACTGGGTGTCGGTGATATTGGCGGTCGAGGCGATCAGCGACCCGACATTGATCTGGCTCGCACCGCCGAAGATGATGCCGTTCTGGTTGATCACATAGACCGACCCTTCGGCCTTGATGTTGCCGAGGATCTGGCTCGGCGATGTGCTGCCGACCACGCGGTTGAGCGCCACCCAATTGGCATTGCCCTGCTGGTCGAAGGTGAGCGTGGTGCGCGCGCCGACGTTGAACGAATTCCAATTGAGGATCGCCTGCGCCCGGGTCTGCTGGATGCCGACCTGGGTCTGGCCGCTGGCATCGACGGCCTGCGTCGGCGCATTGGCGCCCTGCCATCCAGCCGCCGCCTGCAGGCCGCCCGGCGCCAGCCCATTCGGCACAGCGACCTGCGGCAGCGTCGCGGAGCGCTGCGCGGCCTGCGCCGCGCTGCGCGCCGCGCCCTGCACCGCCTGCATCGCCTGGATGGCGCGCGTGGCCCGCGCCAGCGCATCCTGGCTTTGCTTGGCGACCGTCGCCGCGTCCTGCGCCGCCGACTGCGATGCAGCCATCGCCGCCGCCGATGGTGTCGGTGCCTGTCCGCCTAATGGACGTGCCACCACTGCAGTATTGGCCAGGAACAGCGCCACCACGCTGACGCCGGTTCGCAGCGCCGCGTGACGGGCATGGCGGCGCATGGGACCGTTAGCGGTCGAGGGTGAACGGGCGGACATCGGGTGGCTCCTTCAGACGACGGTACGCCCCTGACGCTGCAGCCGGAAGTCGCCGCCGCCTCGGGGGTCAAGAGAGGTCTCACCGCTAAGACCGAATCCCGAGTGGCCGTTGACTACGCTTTCGGAAGATTTTTTTGAGAAATTTTTTACCCGTCCCGTCCGAATCAGCTCAGCAGCACGATTCCACCCGGCAACCGCTGCAGTTTTGCGCCGAACGCGCGCCCCAATCCCAGCAGCGCCTCATTCATCTGATCGATACGAAAGCGACCGCTGAGCTGTTTCTGGCCCAAGGCCGCGTTCATCAAGATGATGCGGCCGGGCCGATATCGATTGATTTCTTCCACGGCTTCGACGAGCGGCGTGCCGCGGAATTCGACGATGCCGCGCTGCCACTCCGAGGCTAGCTGCGGATCGACTGCGGCAATCTCGCTCAGTCCCGCAAGATCATAGCGCACGCGCTGGCCAGGTCGCAGGGCCACAACGTCGGCTCCACGTTCGATCCGCACCGCGCCGTCGAAACAGGTCACGCTGACCGGGGACCGCTCGCCGCTTGCGGTGTAGCGGACATCGAACCGGCCGGATTCGGCGATCGTCCTGCCGTGCGCCGCCAGGACCACGAGCGATCGCGCCGGGCGCATCGATGTTGCAAACGATGCTTCGCCGGAGATCAACTCGATGCGATCTTCGATTCCTTCCGCAGGACGGACGGCCAGGCTCGTCTGCGTGTTCAGGCCGATCGTCACGTCGCCGGCGAATGTGACATGGCGTTGCTCGCCGGTGCCCGTGCGGTAATCCGAATTGAGTTCGGACAATGACGGCCAAAATCCGAACGGCGGGTTGAGCACGCCATAGACCGACGCCGCGGCAAGCGCCGCGACGCCGGCGCTCAATACCGCGCGACGGTTCATCCTGCGGCGCCGTCCCAGCGCATCGAGCCTGGCTAGGAAGCTTTCACCCGGACCCGACAGAGCATCGCCGGCGACACCAGCCGTATGCCACAGGCGCTTCGTCTCCAAAAAGGCTGCTTCATGCAGAGGACTGCGCGCGCGCCAGAGTTCCAGCGCCGCCACGTCCTTCGGCGTCATCTCTCCGGATGTGAGCTTCTGCAGCCAGTCGACCGCTTCCCGCTCCACCGGGTCCAAACCAGGGCGTGCCTTGCTCATCTCAATGTTGTGCCTTTCACCGCTGCCTCCGTGAGAAAGCAAGCGACGATCGCAGGAGTTCTTACCTCTAAGACGATTCTCGGCGACCGAAAGTGCACGCTCAACCCTTCAATTCCTTATAGCGCGCCAGGCAATGTTCGAGTGCCAACCGGAGTTCTTTCGCAACGAGCTGCCGGGAGATGCTGAGCCGATCGGCGATTTCCTGGCGGGGAACATTGCCGACCCGGGCCGCCAGAAAGATCACCCGGCGCCGCTCGGGGAGTTCGTTGACGATCGCCTCGAAGGCCTCCAGATCAGACCGCGCCAACATGGTTTGCTCAGGCGTCGGCGCATGATCGGGCAGCTCAAGCAGGCTTTCGATCTCGATCGCCGATATGCGTTGCCGCCGCTCCATCCGGCGGCGATCCTCCGCCACGTTCAGCGCGATCCGGAAAAGATAGCTGCGCGGGCTTTGTACGGCGCCAATCGAATCCGCGCGCGACAGGCGCAACCATGTATCCTGCATCGCATCGCCGGCGAGATCGGCCGAGCCGAGGCGTTGAGTCAAGCGCGCCTTGAGGTCATCATAGCGATCGACAAACAGCCGGCGGATGATCGTCAAGGCGGTCTCGGTCATGGCCGCGTCCCAGCCGATCGGAGGTTGGAATCGGCCTTGCCGCACCCCTGCGCCACGCCGGGTCCTTGCGGCACAATCAAGATCAAGACCGGCTGCAGAAAGCCCGCCGGCGGTGGCTCGTCGAAGCGCACGCTGCGCAAGGTCGCATCAATCCGGTCATCAGCGTCAGGCTTGCCGGTGGACCCGATACGTTGGGATCTCTGGACGGTGCCGTCTGGCGCGATCCAGAACACAGTGGCGAAGCGATAGCTGCCCGGACGCGCGCCGCCCGATCGGCAAAGAGCATCCGCAATGCTCGCCTGAATCTGTCCATAGTAACGCCGATGTTCTGGCGATCGTGTTTGCTGCGCCGCCTGCTGAGTGGCGAGTGGCTCCGGCAACAGCACGAAAGTCGTCTCGGCCACGAACTCGGCAGCCAAACCGGTGCCAGACAAGAGCTTTCGGAGCGCCTCGTCCGGTGCAAACACGCCCTGGACATCGCCGGAGAGGCGGCCGGCCGCAAGGCTCGTGTCGTAGAGGGCGTCGCGTCCGGTCGCATCGACATAGCGATTGAGCGCGGCGGCGAGTGGTTGCGAGGGGATATTGAATTCGATCGGCGCATTCGCTGGCCTGGTCTGAGCCGCGGCCACGTCGATACCCGCAGCCATGCCCGCGACGGCCAATGCGCATGCCCAAGCTGCCAGTCGCCTATTGGCCGCCGTAACGACAACACGCTTGGCGCGATCCGGTCTGAGTTCGGCTAGGGCCGATCGAAGCATCACCACTGTCCCCGCCCACGCAGATCAGGACAGCCGTTCCGGCTTCCCAGCGCTACGACCTGCCCGCCGACGGTCCAAATTGCGCGTCAGCGCACATCCCAAGCCAACGCGTGGCGGACGCTAGTGACGTAATATTACGGTTTGACGACAGCCGTAGCCCCTAGTCCGTGTCGACGATCCAGCCCAGACACGCGGGTGCCCGCCTCAGTCGCTCACGCGAGATTCGCGAGTGGCAATTCGGTGGTCGACTTGATCTGCTCCATCGTGAACATCGATGAGACGTCGTGCAGGTCAATCTTTGCGATCAATCGCTGATAGAGATCGTCATAGGCGCGAATGTCGGACACGACGGCTCGGATCAAATAGTCGACGTCGCCGCTCAAGCGATAGAAATCCACGACCTCCGGAAAGCTCGTGACGATTTTCCGGAATTTCTGCGCCCATTCCGCATTGTGCTGGTTGGTCTTGACCGCGATGAAGACGCTGACGCCAAGGTTCAGCTTTTCCGCGTCCAACAGCGCCACCCGGCGTTTGATGTAGCCGGAGCTCTCAAGCTTCTGGATCCGCCGCCAGCAGGGCGTCGAACTCAACCCGACCCGCTCGGCAATCTCCTGCATCGAGAGGCTGCTATTCACCTGCAGCGTCGCCAAGATCTTGCGGTCGAAGTCGTCGAGCATGCAAACCTCCGAATCCAGGAGGGAAAAGAATATTTTGGTTGTCACAAACCTTGTTTGAAGAATGTTATTGTCATGCACGCGCCACGGCTAGCATGAACTTTCATCAAGCGCTGTACAATCTCGCGGCAGCGTGTAACGTCCCCGCCACGAGCCAGGCCCCTCATGGAAAATCCGCTGATGAAAAGCCCGCCAGGCGAGGCATCGGACGGCTAAAGCGGCCGATCCTTGCCTGTTCTGGCGGCAGTGCGGCTTACAGCCGCTGGCCGCCGCTGGCGTCGATCTGTTGGCCCGTGACCCAGCCGCCATCGTCGGACGCCAGGAAGGCGACGACTTTGGCGATATCGGCCGGCTGGCCGACACGCCCAAGCGCGATCGAATTGGCAACTTCGCGGCTGGCGACGGGATCGCGCGCGTTGGCGTTCATGTCGGTCGCAGTGGCGCCCGGCATCACGGAGTTCACCGTGATTTGCCGCCCGCCAAGATGAACAGCGAGCAGCCGGCTCAACGCCTCCAGGCCCGCTTTTGCCGGCGCATAGGCTGCCATGGCGGGGTACGCGGCGCGCGTTCCCATCGACGAAATGTTGATGATGCGGCCACCATCGCGCAAGTGGGGCAACAGAGCCTTGATGAGAAAGAACGGCGATTTGAGATTGGTCTGCAACAGAAGCTCGAAATCTTCTTCCGTGATCTCCTCGATCGTCGCACGCTTGCCGACACCGGCGTTGTTGACGAGGATATCGAACGCTGTCTTGCCGTATCGCTCGGTTAGTTCCGCGGTGAACTTTGCGGCAAGAGCTACAGCACCGCCACGCGCCGACAGATCGGCCTGCAGTGCAAACGCAGCTCCACCGGCAGCGACAATCTCGTCGACGGTAGCGCGCGCGGCTCCCTCGGCAGAGTGATAATGAACCGCAACGATCGCACCGTCCCCGGCGAGCCTGAGTGCGATCGCCTGCCCGATGCCGCGGCTCGCGCCGGTGACCAATGCAATCTTGGCTGCCAGTGCGCTCACACCGACCAGCCTTTCGCCGCCTCGAGCTGGCGGGCGCGATCAATCAGCGATTTGCGGTCGATCTTGTTGGTGCCGGCCCAGGGCAATTCATTGACGAATTCGATGCGGCGCGGATGTTGATAGGCCGGTCCATTGGCAATCGTGAATTTCCGGATATCGTCCACGGTCGGCTTGGCGTCGGCGCGGGTGACGATGAAGGCGACCGGGACCTGGCTGCGCTCCTCGTCCGGCAGCGGCACCACCACCGCCTGCTGCACCTGCGGATGACGCTCCAGCAACTTCTCGACCTCGCCGGGATAGACGTTCTCGCCCGAGCAGACGAACATGTCGTCGGCACGGCCGACGAAATAGTAGAAGCCGTTCTCGTCGCGACGCATCACGTCGCCGCTGTAATACCAGCCGTCGGTGATCGCCTTCGCCGTCTGCTGCGGCAGGTTGTGATAATGATCCATCAGCGCAGGATTGCGCATCAACAGCACACCCTCATTCTCGGTACCATTGATGAGCTTGACTGCCTCGGGATCGATGGGATAGCCGAGCGCGAGCGGCGGCGTTGGAATGCCCTTCGGATGCGGTCCAAACACTGCCGGCCCGGCTTCGGTGGTGCCGTAGCCGATGGAGAGCGTGACGTTCGGCAGGACCTGCTTGATCTTGTCCCACAGACCCATCGTCATCGGCGCCGAGCCAAGCATCAATCGCCTGATCGATGTGATGTCGTTCTGAACCAGCAACTCGCGCTCCTTGATCACCCGCGCCCACATGGTGGGGACGGCCGTCGCCGCCGTTGCCTTGTATTTGGCGATCGCCTCGATATAGCTCCTGGTCTCGAACGATGGCAGCAGCACCACGGATGCGTTGGTCGCAAAGATTGTCTTGGTCGCGAACAACCCATTCATGTGGAACAGCGGCTGCGCGATGATGTAGCGTTCATTTTCGTTGAGCGCGCCGCTGGTTCGGGTGGAAAGCGCCCAGAGCTGACCGAGATGCGACAACGGCACGCCTTTCGGCCGGCCGGTCGAGCCGGAGGTGTAGAGCATCTGGCCCACTTCGTCCGGTCCGGCCACGACACTGTCAAAGGACTCGAAGGGCTTTATGCTTGCGGCAAAACCGTTCGGGCCGGCGTCGTCGAAGTCAATCACCGGAATGCCCTCGCGCACCTGAGGGCGGTTCGCAGCGTCGGCGAAGGCGAGCGCGATCTTGGCGTCATCAATCACATAGTCGATGGTGTCGCGCGCGACCTTGATATTGACGGGCACCGCGATACAGCCCGCCCGCATGATGCCGAAATAGGCCGCGACATATTCGGCGCGATTGAATGACAGGATGGCGATATGAGTGCCGCGGGAAAATCCGCGGTCGGTCAGGTACTTTGCGACCCCGTTGGCGAGCTGATCTACCTGCCGGTGGGTATAGATTCTCGGGCCACCGGGCAAAGCGAGATCGATGATCGCTTCCTTGTCCAGATTGCCCCTGCGATCGATCAGATCGCCCAAATTGTGCCAACGCATCGGCGGAACTCCGTCCTTCGTATCAGCTAACTGGCCGCACTCACTGCCCGCGGCAGTTCGGCGGGCTGCTCAAGCAAGTCGTAATGGCAGGCCACCATTCGGCCGCCGGACACCTTCCGCAGCAGCGGCCGCTCTTTGCCGCAGCGCTCGCGCGCCATCGGGCAGCGCTCGTGGAAGCTGCAGCCTTGGGGTGGATTGAGCGGGCTTGGCAATTCGCCCTGCAAGACCTGCTTGGCGCGGCCGCGCGCCAATCGTGGATCGGCGATCGGCGCCGCCGCCAGCAGGGCAAGAGTGTAAGGATGCGCCGGCTGCCGCCAGATCTCTTCACCGCTGCCGCTTTCGACGATGCGACCGAGATACATCACGATCAGGCGATCGGAGATATGCTCGACCACCGAGAGGTCGTGGGAGATGAAGAGAAAGGACACGCCGGTCTGCTGCTGCAGGTCCTGCAGCAGATTGATCACCTGCGCGCGGACGGAGACGTCCAGCGCCGATACTGGCTCGTCGCAGATGATGACTTTCGGCCGCAGCGCAAGCGCACGCGCGATGCCGACGCGCTGGCGCTGGCCGCCGGAGAACTCGTGCGGATAGCGGCGCTCGGCATCCGCCGGGAGGCCGACCTGCCTGATCAGCTCGGCAACACGATCGCGGATATCACGGCGCGACCAGCCGGCGACGCTGAGCGGCTGGCCGATGATGGTGCCGACGTCGTGGCGCGGATTGAGCGAGCCATAGGGATCCTGAAAGATCATCTGCATGTTCTTGCGCACGGATTTGAGCTGCGCGTTCGACATGCTCGTGATGTCCTGCCCGTCGAGCACGACGCGGCCATCGGAGCTCGGCACCAGCCGCATGATTGCCTTGCCGAGCGTCGACTTGCCGCAGCCGGATTCACCGACCAGACCGACGGTCTCACCGGCCTCAAGCTCAAGGCTGACGTCGTCGACCGCGCGCACGGTGCCTTGCGCGGTCTGGTACTGGACGCACAGGCTAAGTACGGACAACAGCGGCATGTCGCGACAGCTCCTCTTCGGCGGCGAAACACGCGGCGGTGCGCCCCGGCAATAGCGGCATCAGGCCGGGCCTCTCCGCACCGCAACGATCGAATGCGTCGGGACAGCGGTTCTGGAAGGCGCAGCCGGCCGGCAGATCCGACAGCGGCGGCACGCTGCCCCCGATCTCCGCAAGCCGCGTGCCGCCCCGGCGCGTCGCCGAAGGCGTGGCACCAAGCAAGCCGCGGGTGTAGCGATGCAGCGGCCGTTCGAATAGCGCCTCTACCGGTGCCTCCTCGACCTTCCGGCCGGCATACATCACCACAACACGGTCGGCGGTCTCGGCCACGACGCCGAGGTCGTGCGTGATGATGATCAGCCCCATGCCCGAGCTCGCTTGCAGTTCCTTGAGCAAGGCAAGTATTTGCGCCTGGATCGTCACGTCGAGCGCTGTGGTCGGCTCATCGGCGATCAAAAGTTTCGGCCCGCAGGCGATCGCCATTGCGATCATGACGCGCTGGCTCATTCCGCCGGACATCTGATGCGGAAAATCGTTCAGCCGTCGCTCAGCATCGGGGATGCGCACCTGGCGCAGCAACTCGACGGCGCGGGTGTGCGCTTCGGCGCGCGAGACGTCATTGTGCCACCGGATCGCCTCGATCAACTGGTCGCCGACGGTGGTGACCGGATTGAGCGAGGTCATCGGATCCTGAAAGATCATCGAGATGTCCTTGCCGCGGACCCGCCGCATCTCGCGATCGGACGAGGACGTCAGCTCGCGGCCCATGAAACGGACGGTGCCGCCGACGATCTTCGCCGGCGGATATGGCAACAGCTGCATGACCGCGAGCGCCGTCAGCGATTTGCCGCAGCCGGATTCGCCGACGATCGCTACCGTCTCGCCCGCCGCGACCGTCAACGACAGCCCATCCACCGCCGGCAGCACGCCGCGGCGCGTGAACAACGACACGCTCAGCCGGTCGATCTCGAGAACCGGGCCGTTGCCAGCCGCCATGTCAACGATCCCTCAGTTTCGGATTAAGCGCATCGTTGAGACCATCGCCAACCAGGTTGAGCGCCAGCACCGTGATCATGATCGCAAGGCCCGGCACGGCGCAGATGTACCAGGAGGTGCGGATCAGGGTCCGGCCATCGCCGATCAGCCGCCCCCAGCTTGAGACGTTGGGATCGCCGAGCCCGAGGAACGACACTGCGGATTCGAACAACACGGCGCCGGCTATCACGAGCGAAGACAGCACGATCACCGGCGGCAGCGCATTCGGCAGGATCTCGCCAAGCATGATGCGCAAGTTTCCCATGCCCATGGCGCGGCAAGCCTGCACGAACTCGCGATCGCGTAGCGCCATGAATTCCGCCCGCGTCAGTCGCGCAATTGGAGTCCATGTGACGATGCCGACAGCGACCGTGACATACTCAATCTTCTGGCCGAGGATCGAGACGATGGTCAGCACGAAAATCAAATTCGGAATGGTCTGAAACAGCTCGGTGAAACGCATCAGCATTTCATCGATCCAGCCACCGAAATAAGCGGCGGTGGCGCCAATCGTGATGCCGATCAGAGTCGCCGTCAGGCTCGCGCATAGCCCGATCAACAACGTCGTGCGCGCGCCGTAGGCGATCATCGCCGCGATGTCCCGGCCAAGCGAGTCGGTGCCCAACGGGTAGCGCGAATTGACAAAGGGCCAGATCTCGGGACGGCCGACGATGCGCAAAGGATTGCGCGGAAACAACCAGGGCGCCGCCAGGGCGACGCCGACCACGACAATGACCAGCAGAAGACCGATCAGCGCGGCGCGGTTGCGCGAGAAACGGCGGGCGAAATCGATCGCGAGATTAAGCATCCGCCTACCTCGCCCGGATGCGCGGGTCGAGCCGCAGATAGAGCAAGTCAACGGTTGCGTTGGCGACGGCCACGAGCAGCGAGCCAAGCACGAGTACGCCAAGCACCATCGGAAAATTCCGGCTCATCACGCTGTCGAACAGCAGGCTGCCGATGCCAGGCCAACTGAACACAGCCTCGATCACGACGGAGCCGCCCAGAATGGTGCCGAGCTGCAGGCCGAGCAGCGTCACGATCGGAAGCAACGCGTTGCGCATGACATGCGCGAGCACAACGCGTGCCGGCGAGAGCCCCTTGGCGCGCGCGGTGCGGACGAAGTCGAGCCGGAACACCTCCAGCATCGAGGCCCGCATCACCCGCGCATAGGTTGCGGCATAGAACAACCCGAGCGCCGTCGCCGGGAGCACTAGGTGGTGCATGACATCGAGCGCATCGGCGAACGCGCCGTTGCCGGCTCCGATCGTCCGCATGCCTCCGACCGGAAACCAGCCGAGTTTGACTGCGAACAGCACCGTCATCATGATGCCGAGCCAGAAGCTTGGCGCGGCGAAGAAGAACACTGCGGCAAGCGAGATCAAATTGTCCCAGTTCGTGTTGACCCTGACGGACGCCAGCACGCCCGCCGTGACGCCCACCAGCAGTGCCACCGAAGTAGCCGCCAGCATCAGGATCACGGTGGCCGGCAGCTGGTCCATGATCACGTTGAGGACCGGCGCATTCTGCCGGTAGGAGAAGCCGAGATCGAGCCGCATCACCGACCAGATATACTTGGCGAGCTGTACCCAGGTCGGTTGGTCGACGCCGTAGGTGTGACGGAGCTGATCCAGCATCGCCGGATCGGAGATCTGCTGCTCGGCAGTCATGACGTCGAACAGGCTGCCCGGCGCGAGATGGATCAGCACAAAGTTGAGCACGATCACCGCCAGGACTAGCGGGATTACCTGAGCCAATCGGCGAGGCACGATGCGGTTCAAGTCGATGCTCCCTTATCTAGCGATCGAGCCAGAGTTCGGCCCAGCTTTCCCCCATGAAGTCGGCGGTAGCGGAATGATTGCGGACGTCCGATCGGACGATCGTCACCGGCTCCAGATCGACCATCGGAAGCAGGGGAGCTTCTATCGTGGCCAGGCGATCGAAGTCCTTGGCCAGCGCGATGCGCTTCGGCTCATCGGTTTCGACCGTCATCTTGGCGACGATCTCATCGAGCTTCGGATTGGAATAGCCGGTCGCGTTGCGGAACGCGGCGCCCTTCACGATGCCGTCGGTGGTGTAATATTGCGTCGTGCTCGGGATCAGTTCGACGCTCCCGGAATTGTTGGAGATCGCGACGTCATAGTCGTAGTCGCTGTAGATTCGTTTGAGCGAGGTGGCGCGATCCGGCACCGCGAGATCCACGGTGATATCGAGGTCCTCGAACGCCTGCTTCACATATTGGCCGATCTTGATGTTCTCCTCGAACCAGCCGGCCGAAACCAGGCTGAGCTTGAAGCGCGAGCCGCCCTTCACCGGGAAACCTGCAGCATCCAGAATCTTCTCTGCTTTCTTGACGTCGAACGGATAGTCCTGGACGTCCTTGGTGAAGAAGATGGAATTCGAGCTCGCCACCGCGCCGATCGAAGGACGGGCGCGGCCGAAGAACACCGTGTCGGCGATGAACTGCCGGTCGATGGCCTGCATCAGGGCCTGCCGCACCTCCCGCTTCTTGAATATCTCGCGGCGCTGGTTGAACTCGATCGTCGTCACCCAGGCCGAGTTCGAATAACCCTTGGTTTCGGCAATGAACTTGCCGCCGGAGGTGAGCCGCGCGATATCCGGCATCGGGATCGGATTGAAGGTGCCGATATCGAGTTGCCCCGCCTCGAAAGCAGCAGCCCGTGACGCCGGATCGCGCCACCAGTGGATGACCAGGCGGTCGAGGTACGGCAGTCCCGGATTCCAGTATTTCTCGTTGCGCAGATACTCGACATGGCTGCCACGCACCCATTCCTTGACTTTGAACGGGCCGGTACCGATAGGCGCGTTGTTGATCGGATTGGT
Source organism: Bradyrhizobium sp. LeoB3 (assembly GCF_055456055.1). Taxonomy (NCBI): domain Bacteria; kingdom Pseudomonadati; phylum Pseudomonadota; class Alphaproteobacteria; order Hyphomicrobiales; family Nitrobacteraceae; genus Bradyrhizobium; species Bradyrhizobium sp. LeoB3. Next base: position 152,375 of record NZ_JBVBEF010000002.1, on the reverse strand, counting down.
GATGATGTTGCTGCCGGCATAGATGTGCTTCGGGATCACCAAACCGGATTTGCCTGCCAGCACGGATTTGAGGAAGAACTCCGGGACAGGCGCCTTGAACTTCAGCACCACGGTGAGCGGATCGGTCGCCTCCGCGCTTTCGAGCGCGTCGAGCGAGACGCCGGCCGAGATCGGCTTCCAATACTGCATCGCGTTGAAAACGACGTCCTCGGCACTGAAGGAATTGCCATCATGCCAGGTGACGCCCTCGCGCAGCTTGATCGTATAGCTCTTGAAGTCGGCCGATGGCTTGATGTCGACGGCCAGCACCGGCTCGAACTTCAAATCGACCGTCAGGCGGATCAGGCGCTCCAGTACCTTGGTCGAGGTGAAGTATGGACTTGAGCCGCCGCCCGGCGGCACGAACAGGGATTGCGGCTCAAAGCCGCCCCAGGTACCGATCAGTGTGCCGCCACGCTTTGGCGTTTCGAGCCCAGCCAGCGCAGGTCCGGCCATGCCTGATGCGAGCGCCGCACCCGCCGTAGTTATCAGAAAGTCGCGTCTCGAAAACCTGCTCATCGTGTAGCCCCTCTATGATTGCGTCGAACGGGCTCTTATTGCAGCGCCCGTTTGCCCCGTTCCCGCTGTTACTTTGCATCCAGCGTCGAATAGGTGCCCCTTCCGATCGCGAGCAGTGAGCCTTTCTCGTCGAACACGTCGACATCAGCGACGCCGACGCTCTTGCCAGCGCGGCGCACGCGTGACACTGCAACCAGCGCCGTATCGACCGCGGGCTTGAGATAGTCGACGCGGAAATTGACGGTCGGCAGGCCCCGTCCGACCATCATGCCAACGGCAAAATCGCCGACAGTGTCGATGACAGAAGCGATGACGCCGCCGTGCCACTGCTTCGAGCCGGGACGACGCTCGAATTCCGGACGCATCTCCGAGCGCATGGTGACTTCCTGCTTGACCGGATTGGCGTCAATGACGGTCAGGCCGAGGAACAGATTGAACGGCGAGACATCCAGCATCTTCTGGATGTCGGCGGCCGTAAGGGTCGTGACTTCTGCCTTGCTCACGGCGTCACCACGACTTTACCGAACACCGCCCGATCTTCGATCACGCGGACGGCTTCCTTGGCCTGTTCGAGCGGATAGGACTTGTCGATCAAGACCTGCAGCTTGCCCGCCTGCACCAGATCGAACAGCTTTTCGATGTCCTCGCGCTCCCAGCCGTTGGAGCCGAGGACCTGCAGTTCGAAAGTCCAGATGAAACGGATGTCCTCGGTCGGCGCATACCCGGCCGTGGCGCCGCAGGTCAGCAGACGCCCTCCCAGCTTCAGGCAGCGAAGCGACTTCACCCAGGTGTCGCCCCCGGTAAAATTGACCACCACGTCGACGCCGCCGCCTTCGACGAACCGCCGGCGATGCGGCTTGCCGTGGCGCTCGAAGACCGCCTTCATGAAATCGGTCTGCGTGTAAAGAATGATCTCGTCGGCGCCGAGCTCCTTGAGCCGCCGCCCCTTCTCCTCGCTGCCGGCACAGGCGATCACATAGGCGCCCGCCAGTTTGGCGAGCTGCACACAGCAGACGCCGACGCCACCGCTCGCGCCAAGGATCAGCACTTTTTCGCCCGGCTTGATCTTGCCGATCGTGTTCATCATGCGGATCGCAGTGCCGTAAGCCACCGGCAGCGCCGCCGCCTGCTCGAAGCCGACATTGTCGGGAATCCTGACCAATTGGTGCGCCTTGGCCCGGCAATATTCCGCGAGGCCCCCGTCCTGGGTCTCGCCCATCAGGCCGCCCTCGACGCGGTTGACCGGATCGATCAGTACGCGATCGCCGACTTTCCAGCCGGTGACGCCCGGGCCAAGCTCCGCGATCTCGCCGACCACGTCGAGGCCGATGATGACCGGCAGCGGCACCTTGATGCCGGGCATGCCGCGGCGGGTGAACACATCGTGGTAGTTGATCGAGGAGGCCTTGACCCGTACGACGACATCACCCTCCGCCGCCCTCGGCGTTGGATAATCAGGCACGAATTGAAGCTTGTCGTTGTCGCCATGTTCGCGAAGGATTACGGCACGCATCTTGTCATTCAGCTCCGTGTTAGGCCGCCGCGGCAAGCGACCAGGTCGCCAGTCCGTCGATCGCCCGTTGAGTTATCGAGATCGCCTGTTCGGTGGTCTGCTCGCGCCAATTGGCCGATACCGGCACGAAGCAGTCGTGAAGATCGGCTCTCAAGAGCCGCACCCGTTCGCTGTCGCGTTCGGCCTTGAACTTGAGCCATAGATCGAGTTGCAGCGCGCGCCGGACATGGACGCCGCGGGTGCCGAACTCGACGACCGCGCCGACCATCGGCCGGCGGCCGAGGAATGTCGTCAGGCCGTGGAACACCAGCCCTTGATAGTTCGGCCGCGCCATGTTGTGTGGCCGCTGGCCGATGATCCGCTCCTTGCCCCACCAGCGCACGGCCTCGGCGTGCAGCGGACCGTTTTCGTCGTTGAAGCAAAGGAAGAAGGACTGAGCCCAGTCCCCGATCCCGGTATGCCAATCGATGAAACCGACACGTTCAGCCTTGCCGAGATGATCGACGACGATCTTCTCCAGCGTAACGTTCGACCACTCGCGAGCGACGCCGCCGAAATTGTTGCCATTGGGGAAGTCATACTGCCCGCTCGCCAACACATTGAACAATGCGTCATCGCCATGGGCAGCACGAAAACGATCGAGCGCTGCGGCATAGGCTTGAAGGGCGGGCGGCGTCCAATCGTCCGGGACCAGATCCGGGTACAGCGTTGCGTAGCCGGGATTGGCAGGATACGGCGCCTCGTGATCGACAAAATTGCGGTTGAGATCGACGTTATTCTCGGTCGTGCGAGTGCCCCACGCGAAACCATACGGATTGATCGCATGCACCAGCACCACGGAGACACGAGGCGGCAGCGCGCGCGCTTGAGCGCTTTTCATCCAGGCGATCTGTGCCGCAGAGCCGCTGAGACCTTCAAGGCCGTGCGTACCGCTGATCACGATCAACTGCGACGGGGCGGCGGCATCGCCGAGCCGCGCGACGTCGACCACGAGATCCTGGCCGTCAGGCGTCTTTAGGGTCGGATGACGATAGTCGGAAAGCGCGCCACCCAGTTCGGCCGCAGTCGCGCGGAACTTGGCGCGGGCGCCCGCATAGTCCAAGGCGAAGCTCTCGGTGAAATCGATCATCATGGCGCCGTGAACCCGAGCGCCACATTGGCTGCGTCGGCATGGCTGACGATGATCCCGTCGACATAGGGCCGGTAACCGATCCCCGACCTCTCGAACACCGTCCGCGGAGCCTCGAGCGAAGGCACCTTGAACACCAGGGCGACCATACGATCCGAGCCGTTCTCGTCGACCAGCGCTGCGCCGGCATAGCGTTCGGCAACTGCCGACGGCTCCAGTACACGGATGATGGTAGTGCCGGCACGGAACGATACGCCGCCAGGTACCTCAGTGAGCAAAGGCGCGCCGAACACCCGCTCGTACAGGGCAGCGGTGCGCGACGGCGCTTTCGACGCGATGACGAATTCGACGATGTCGGTGACACCGTTCGGGTGCGCACGCCATTCCGATCGGTAAACCAGTTCCGGAGTATCGTGGTGGCAGAAGAAGGTGCGGCCGTTTTGCACCTCTTCGCCGCTGACGCGAACCACCCTGAAGCGCGCGTCCTGCGCACCACCCGGAAGCGACACCGGGCGCGAAAAGCTCATCGGCTCTTCCGCTGGAATGCCGCGCTTTTTCAAGGCGGCAAAGACAAGGTCGGGGTCGACCGATTTGAACACCAGCCCGGTCAACCCGGGCGGATGTGCCCACAGGTCGGCGCGCCTGGTCTCGTTCCCCGGCAGATATCCGAGCAGTTCCAGGTAGTTCTCGCCAAAGATCGCGAGATTATTGCTCGAGCCGAGCGAATGATGACCACGTTCCGTCAGTTTGAAGCCGAGCCGGTCATATTGCGCGGCCGCCTCGTCGAGCTTCCCCATCACATTAATGACGGCGTGATCGAGAACGGGCTTCACCGCATCGATAGTCAGAGCCATTTCACTCACTTCCTTACAAACCTACTCGCGGCTCGCTGTTTTTCAGGCAAGATCGGTGCCACTTCAGGATTTCATTCCCTGCGCTGCACGCGGATGAGACGCTTGTTTCGTCATGGAGAAATCCACGGCAGCGTCGGCGTGCAGCATCGTCGAGTCGAACACTGGAAGATCAATGTGTTGCGGTCCGACCAACAGACAGATTTCGGTACAACCGAGGATCACGCTGTCGGCACCGTTTAACTTTCCGCGCGCGATAACATCGAGGTAGCGGCGGCGCGACCGCTCGCTGACGACGCCTTGGCATAGCTCATCGAAGATGATGTCATGGACGGCGATGCGATCTGTTTCGTCGGGAATGATCGGATCGAGCGCAAACTGCTCGCGCAGCCGCTGCACATAAAAGTCCTGTTCCATGGTGTAGCGTGTCGCCAGCAGCAACGGGCGCTTGCATCCGCCGGCCTTGATCGCGCTGGCGGTAACGTCGGCGATATGCAACAGCGGGATCGATACCGCCCGCTGCACCTCGTCCGCGAGCTTGTGCATGGTGTTGGTGCAGATCAGGAGGCAGCCGGCGCCGCCCTCCTCCAGCTCGCGAGCGATATTTGCAAGAATCCTGCAGGCTTCGTCCCAGCGTCCCTGCTTCTGCAGGTTGACGATGGCATCGAAATCGACCGACCTCATCAGGATTTCGGCGGAGTGAAGCCCGCCCAACCGGGTTCGGACCTGTTCATTGAGCCGTCGATAATAGACGGCGGTACTCTCCCAACTCATTCCGCCGATCAAGCCAATCGTTCGCATTTCCTGTTGCTCGCTCCACGCGACATTTCTGCCTTGTGGAAAGACTAGCAACGCCGTTGCGCAATTCGGTTGCGTATCGAGGACTTATAGGAGCTTCGAGCTAAAAATAGACTTCATAGTTCGAGCGAATTCTGGAATAGGATTTCACAATCTTGGGGCGTCCCGAGTTGGACATGCTGCGGGACTCATTATTCGCTATTCGTTGTCCTCAGCGCGACAACCTGTCTTCCGTACGGATTGATCGACGGTTCTTCCGTCTGCTCGTCGAGGCTTGGTCGTTGGCGACGGACCCGTGGTCGTTCAGGGCGAGCTCGGGGCTAGCCCTTTGAATAATTGTCAAGAATGTCGTTAGCCGGGCGATCACCCTGCACCGAGAGCGTCTCAGCCATCAGTCCCGCGATCTGTCGGGCATCATCCTTGCCGGTCTCGATGAGCCCCGCGATGGCGCCGCGCTTGTCGGCGTCACTGTAGTCCCGCTTGATGTTGAATTTGGGTTCGAGCCGCGTCACTGCCATCGAGAACCCAACGATGTGCGGCATCAAGGCGGCGCGGCGCTGCGGGCTGTAGTCCGCGATCGACCACTGGGTGGGAAAGCGGCTTTCATTGACACGCACCAAGTCATCGACAACCTGATCGCGCCCAGCGCGGTCGAGCAGGCGGACGTCACCATGGGCATGGACCACCGCATACGACCAGCTCGGCGCCGCCGGACATTCCTTCGTGTACCACTGAGCCGACACGTACGCATTCGGGCCGTTGAAGACGAACACCGCCTTCGGCTGGCGCTCCAGCGATGCGGGCTGTCGCAGTCGGCGTTCAGCACCCGCATTTCGTCGCTCGAACACGCGTTAGGAGCCAAGCTGTTCGACCGGACCACGCGGAGGGTCGAAATGACTCCCGATGGTGAGGTCTTCGAGCCTTTCGCTCATCAGTTGCACGCGGATTTGTCCGACGTTAATCAGATTTTCCGCGACCGGGCGGCGCGCCGCCGGGGCCGGGTGTCGATCGCGGCACTGCCATCGGTCTCTGCCGGTTGGATGCCGAAAATACTATCACGGTTTGCAACCCGGCATCCAAACGTTCAGTTGTCGCTGACCGATGCAATAGCGGAGACGTGCGTATCATTGGTACGCAACGGCGACGTTGACTTTGCCCTGTCGACACTTGACGGTGCAGAGGACTTGGACGGGCAGGTCGTGGCAACCGATCACTTCTACCTCGTGTGCCGCACAGACCATGAGTTGCTGGCGAAAAAGAAGATCACTGCCGCTGACGTCGCGTCCTATCCGTTTATTCACCTGACGCGCAACAGTAGTGTTCGCCGCGCTCTCGAGGCCGCCTTTGAGCGCGCGAAACTAAAAGCCCATCTCGAAGCGAATTACATGGCGACGCTTGCCGGCATGGTGGAAGGAGGTCTGGGCATCACAATAGTTCCGTCGCTTAGCGTCCACCAGTTCGAGCGTCCGACACTTGGTGTCAGAGTTCTGCAAGCACCACGGATCTCTCGTCTGATCTATCTGATCCGCCGGCGCGCTCGCACATTATCGGCAGCCGCTGAAGCACTCTTCAATGAGATCCGCCGGACAGACTTCGAAGAGCCTTCGATCACGCGCAAGCGCACCTAGGGCGAACGTAGTCTTGAACAATTGGCCCGGGCACCGCGTCGAGTTGCCTGGTCCAGCACATCCGTCTCCCTGCTACACGCTCCACATCGCAATTCGGCGTTCGGAACAAATGTACCTCATAAGTCACAAAAGTGTCGTCGGTCTCCATTAGGAGTCGCCTCCTCTCAGGCGCAAACGATGGAACGACATGCAAAGTGGTGAACCGACGCCGATCCGGCTTGCTCAGGACGTAAACGGAAAACTCCGCGCGTGGCCCGAGCGGCCAAAGATGGCCAAACATCGGTTGAAAGCCGGTCGCACCAGCGACCCAGCACGGCTGCTGCGCGAATGTCGCGCCTCTTTCGTGCCGCTCAACGACGTGGATGCATGAACGTGCGCCGCGCCATCCTCGTCACCCTCGACGGCTTGCGCCGGGACCTCATCAGTCCCGAGACTACGCCGCACGTAGCCGCCTTCGCCGCGCACGCCGAGCAATTCTCAGACTACAGCACGGTCTTTCCTTCATGCACGCGCGTGGTCTCCGCCAGCCTCGCCACCGGCTGCCTGCCGGCGCACCACGGGCTCCAGGGCAACACCATGGTCCTCGTTGAAGACGGCCGCCTTGTGCGTCACGATGCGGGGCGGCCGGATTTTCTCCAGCACAAAAGACGTGTCACCGGACGGTCCCTTGGCGTTCCGACTCTTGCCGAGCGGCTGCGTGAGCACGGTGGTGCGGTGATCTTCAGCAACGTGTCGCCTGGTGCGGCCTATGCTCACGATCCCGACGGCCACGGACGCATCTATCATCGCGCCGGCTCGTTCGGGCGAGGCCGCATTCCCCTGCCCGAAGCTGAGCAGCTTCGCGTGAGCCTGGACGTGGCTGGCGATCGAGCCATGACCGAGCGTTTCATTGCGGAAACTGTGCTGGCCGCGGGTCCTCCAGCCCTCACTCTGATGTGGCTGGGCGAACCCGACTCGTCCCAGCACGCACTGCCGCTGGGCTCGCCCGAACATCTGGCGGTCCTGACGGAAGCCGATCGGAACGCGAAGCGCGTCATGGACGCTGTGGCGCAATTGCCCGACCGTGAGGATGTGCTCTTTCTCCTTGGATCCGATCACGGTCATCAAACCGTGAGCGGCGTCATCCACATCGAGGCCGAGCTGGTCGCCGCCGGCCTCAAGGAAAGTCTCGATTCCGACGAGGTGGTGGTCGCCTCCAACGGCACTTCGGCACTGATCTATCTTCACCCGGACGCCGCTCGGCGCGAGGCGGCGATCGCAAGCTTCCTGGCCGGCCAAGATTGGGCCGGTACCGTACTGACCCGGGCCGAGTTGCACCGTATTGGCCAGTCCACCGACAACGGACTCGCCTGCGCCGTCTCCATGCGCGACACCGAGGCTCCCAACGCTTTCGGCATCGTCGGGACAAGCTTTGCCGCCAAGCGTTCCGAAGGCAAGGAAGATGTCATCGGCGCAGGTCAGCACGGTGGGCTTGGGGCTGCCGAGCAGTCCCCTTTCCTGATGATCTCAGGTCCGGGCTTCTTGGCCGGAGCGGTGCGCTCCAAAGCAGCCTCGGTTATCGACATCGCACCGACCATTCTTGCTCATCTCGGTCTGCCCGGCTCCGGCACAGACGGCAACGCGCTACAGCGAGGCGGCTGTGGCTGAGATCGAGCTGCGCGGCATCGAGAAGCGCTATGGCGAGGTGCCGGTCCTGAAGGGCGTCTCCCTGAAGATTCAGGACGGAGAATTCCTGACCCTGGTGGGACCGTCCGGCTGCGGCAAGTCCACCTTGCTGCGGATCATCGCCGGGCTCGAAGATCAAGACGCCGGCGAGGTGAGCGTGGGCGGCCGGACCGTGGATGGTGCCCGTCCAAAGGACCGCGACGTCGCCATGGTGTTTCAGTCCTACGCCCTCTATCCCCATCTCACCGTATTCGACAATATCGCGCTGCCATTGCGCACGCGGAGACTCTCCTTCGCACAGCGCCTGCCGCTGATCGGACGGCTGCTGCCGGGTCGCACCGGCATCGAAAAAACCATTCGCGTGGAGGTGGAGCGGGCCGCCGCCATGCTCGACGTGGCCCATTTGCTCCACCGCAAGCCCGGCCAGCTTTCCGGCGGCCAACGCCAGCGCGTCGCCCTCGGGCGCGCAATGGTGCGGCATCCCACCGTCTTTCTGATGGACGAGCCGCTATCCAATCTCGACGCCAAGCTCAGAGTGCAGATGCGCGCGGAAATCACCGCGCTGCACCGCCGCCTCGGCGTCACCTTCGTTTATGTTACGCACGACCAGTCGGAGGCCATGACGATGGCGGACCGCGTGGCCGTGGTGATCGGCGGCGAGCTGCTCCAGGTGGGCCCTCCAGACGAGCTCTATCGCGACCCGCGGGATCTGAGGGTGGCCGAGATGATCGGCAGCCCCAAGATCAACGTGGTCGCTCGCGGCCATTGGGCGGACGATCGACCGATTCTGTCGGCAGCCCTTGCACCGCAGACCAAGCACCTCGCATTTCGTCCTGAAGCAGCCGTCCTGACCACGCCAACCGCTGGCCTGCCCGGTGGCACCGTGACGGATCTTGAAAATCTCGGCTCGGATATCTTCGTGCATGTGGCGCTCCGCGACGGCTCTGAAACCGTCGTGATCCGCACCGCACCCGACGAACCACGCCTTTCGCTCGGCTGCGCGGTTGGGCTCAAGGTCGATGCCGCGCGACTGATGCAGTTCGATGAGGCTGGCAGACGCTGCGGCGATATCGGGCGGGTTGCAGCATGAGCGTGACGGCCTTGGCCCACCGCCGTGCTCGCCCGGCTGCCCGTCGTCGGCAGCATCAGGCTGCAGAGGCCACCGTCGGCTGGCTCGCCGTCTCCCCGGCTTTGATCCTGCTCCTCTGCCTGCTCTTTGGCCCGGCCGCGGCGGTGATCCTGTTCTCTTTCACCGACTGGCAATTAGGCGCCAGCACCTTCCGTTTCGTCGGTACCGAGAATTTTGCAGCGTTGTGGGCGGAGCGGCCCTTTTGGAAGGCCCTGATAAACACCTGCATCTATGTGGCTATCGTGGTGCCGGGGACGGTGGGGCTTGGCCTTGCCACAGCTTTGCTCATCGAAGCGAGCCCTGGCCTGCGCGGCTTCTATCGCGCGGTGCACTTTCTGCCAGTCATGTCCACCATGTCGGCCATGGCCGTGGTGTGGGGCACCATGCTTCATCCCAGCATCGGCCTGGTCAACCGGACGCTCGCCGTATTCGGCATGACCGGCATCAATTGGCTGCGGGACGAGCACACCGCGCTCCTCGCCGTCGCGGTTATCGGCATTTGGCAGGGCTTTGGCTTCGCGATGGTGCTCTTTGTCTCCGGCCTGAAGGCGGTGCCCCAGCAGCTCTACGATGCCGCTGCGGTCGATGGAGCGGACGGCCTCTTTGACCGGCTGCGCATCGTGACTCTCCCCATGTTGGGGCCAGTCACCATGTTCGTCATCGTCCTCACCGCAAGCCGCGCCTTTGAGGTGTTCGATAGCGTGCGCGTGCTCACCCAGGGCGGTCCGAATTACGCCTCCGAGGTTTTGCTGAATCGGCTCTATTCCGAAAGCTTCGACTATCTGCGCACCGGATACGGCGCGGCCCTGACGGTGGTCTACCTTGCTATCGTGATCGCCCTCACGATTGCCCAGGCGCGGTTCATCGAACGCCGGGTGCACTATTCATGAGTGCACACCGCCCCCGACGCCGGCTCGCAGGTCGCATCGCGCGCCACGTCTTGCTCGTCGCTTCCGCAGCATTCGCGTTGCTGCCTTTCGTATGGATGGTCAGCTTATCCCTGAAGCCACCGGACGAAATCTTTCAACCCGACTTCCATCTTTGGCCCCAATCCTTCCACGGCGTCGAGAACTATCGCGTTGCGCTGACCGCGGCGCCGATGCTCCGTTTCCTGCTCAATGGTGCCTTCGTCTGCGCGGTCATCTTCGCGCTGCAGCTCGTGATCTGCGTGCCATGCGCCTACGCCCTCGCCAAACTGCGCTTCCGCGGGCGCGACACCTTGTTTTCCGCGGTGCTGGTGGGGCTTCTCGTACCCCCGCAGGCGCTGGCCATTCCCCATTTTGTCCTGCTCTACGTCTTCGGGCTGCTCGACACCTACGCGGCTCTCATTCTTCCCTGGATCATCTCGGCCTTCGGCATCTTCCTGCTGCGCCAGTTCTTCCGATCCATCCCCGACGAGATCATCCACGCCGCCCGGCTCGATGGGCTCGGTGAGTTCGAGATCATCTGGCGCATCATGATGCCCATGAGTGCGCCCGCGCTCGCCGCCTTCGGCATCTTCTCGGTAGTGGCCCACTGGAATGACTTGTTCTGGCCACTCATCGCCGTGCGGAGCGAAGAAATCTCGACACCGGCGCTAGGCATTCTCCTGTTCCGCGATGACGAGGCCGGCCAATTCCTCGGCGCACTGATGGCCGGCGCCACGATCATCGTCGCCCCGCTGCTGCTCGCTTTCCTCTTCGCCCAGCGCCGCTTCATCGACGGGCTGGCGACCACCGCCATGAAGTAACCAAAGGACACCATCATGTTCGACAGACTGCTGCCGCGCCGTGTGTTGAGGGTCGTGGGTGCCACATTGCTGGCCGCCTTCGCGCTCGCGCCCGCCCATGCCGAGGTAACGCTCGACGTGCTTTACACCACGCCGGGGACTTTCAACGCTCTTCACCAGGAGCTGGCCAAGCGCTTCACCGAGACACATCCCGAGATCAAGGTAAAATTCCGCAACCCGGCGGCCGGCTACGAGGAGGGGGCACAGCAGATCCTGCGCGACCAGATCACCGGACGTCTTCCGGATATCGCCTTCAACGGCATCAACCAGATCGGCTTGTTCGTGGACCGCGGCCTCGGCGCGCCCCTCGATGCCTTTGTGGCGGCGGATGGTGGTCTCGACAAACTCGGCTACTACTCAACGCTCGCAGCGCTTGGCCAATGGAAAGGCAAGCTCTACGGTCTGCCTTTCGCGGTCTCGACACCGGTGCTCTATGTGAACGCCGACCTCCTGAAGAAGGCCGGCCTCGATCCGACTACGCTGCCCAAGTCCTGGCCTGAGCTGGTCGCCGCAGGTCAGAAAATTCAGGCAGGTGCCGGAGCTAGCGTAACGGGATTCTACTACCAATGGGACCAGACCGGAAACTGGCTGCTGCAGTCGCTCGTCACCAGCCGCGCTGGACGCATGCTGAAGGCCGACGGCTGCACAATCGCCTTCGATGACGATGCCGGCATGTGGGCACTCAAGACCTTGGAGTCTTTTGGCAAGTCAGGAATGCCCAACTTCGGTATCAGCCAAGTGCGTCAGTCATTCGTCGCCGGCAGCGTCGCCATCCTCGTCGATTCCACGTCCTATGTCGCCGCTGCGGATCGCCAGATCGGCAACCGCTTTGATTTCAAGACCGTCGCGTTTCCGTTGTCGGCCCCCGACGGCAAGCTGCCTGCCGGCGGAAATGTCGCTATGGTCTTCGCGAAGGATGCCGAGCGGCAGAAGGCGGCATGGGAGTATGTGAAGTTTGTCACCGGCCCGATCGGTCAGACGCTCATGGTGAACTATACTGGTTACATGCCCGGCAATGAGATCGCGGTGAAGTCACCCGAGCTCCTCGGGTCATTCTATGCCAAGAACCCCAACCACATGACCAGCATTCAGCAACTGCCGGTGCTGACGGATTGGGCGTCCTTTCCGGGTGGAAATTCGCTGAAGATCATCGAAGTGATCAAGAACCACACCGAAAGCCTGGTGACGGGCAAGCGTTCCGCCGCGGAAGTGATGCCCAGCCTGGTGCAGGATGTGAACGGCCTCATGCCCAAATGCGGCGGCTAGAGCATTTTCGGTTCTGATTGAATCAGAACCGAAGTTCTAGATTCTTGTCTTGACGCGTTTTCTGCGCAGATAAGTCTACGCAATCTGCGTAAACTTGATTGCTACGCGAACCGATGTCCACCCTCGGATCAAGTCCGAGGGCACGCTTGGCTCGAAAACGCTCTAAAGCCAAGAATGTGTCAGGCAAGAATGAGAAGCTATCGCCCTCTTCCAACTCGGTCGTCCTTTTCGCTTTGAACCGGACCATGTTCGTTAATTTCAGCGTCGAGACCGGTACGATCAAGGCAGTCAAGAACCCCGTCGCTTTGTTTCATTCCCGTGGGCAGCGACACCTGCGCGCCGTCGGGACAGATGTGGAAATCGCTGACGTCTCCTTGGAACCTAAGCGATGCCCTCAACTGCGTGAACCAGCTCCTCATGGAAGGCGCCCTCAACAAACCGGCCTGCACAAGTGGTGGCAAGCAATTACTATGCGAATTCGTATGCAGGCGATCTAGGCACCCCAGACTTCGCGTAAGACCGACAGCCAGTTTTCTCCGATCACGCCCTCGATTTTGCTTGAATTCCAGCCGCGTTTCTCCATCGCGGCCGTGAGATTTGGCCAATCACCGATGGTACGCATGCCCTGCGGATTGATCACGCTCCCGAAGTCCGTGAGCTTGCGTCCGTATCCTTTGTCGTGCGTGATCCAATCGAAGAAGGGCTGCCCGTAGCCTTGAGTGAAGTCGGTCCCATGCCGACGTTTCGCTCGCCGCAGATGTCGATCACGTATTCGATCGCCTCGACGTAATCGTCTACTGATGCTTCAGCCCCGCGTTTAAGGAAGGGAGGAAACATCGTAACGCCGACGAACCCGCCGCGATCGGCGATGAACTTCAGTTGCTCATCGCTCTTGTTCCGCGGATGGGACTTGAGCCCGGCGGGCAGACAGTGCGAGTAGGTCACGGGCTTCTTGGAAGCAAGGATCACGTCTGTGCTCGTCTGGGGACCGACATGCGAGAGGTCGCACAGGATGCCAAGCCGGTTCATCTCGGCAACCACCTCGTGTCCAAAGTCGGACAGCCCACCGTCCTTGCTTTCATAACAGCCGGTGCCCACGAGGTTCTGGGTGTTGTAGGCCATCTGAATGATGCCAACGCCGAGCTCCTTGAAGAGGCTGAGATAGCCGATCTGGTCCTCTATACCGGTGATATTCTGCCATCCCAGTATGATCCCGGTTCCGCCTTCCTTTTTCGCAGCCATGATGTCCTGGGTTGTATAGACCTGCTTGATCAGATCGCCATGTTCGCGGAACCAGTGTTTCCACTGCATCACGTTCCGCATCGTCTCGGTGAACCCCTCCCAAATGCAGCACGTGCAATTGGCGGCCGTAAGCCCCCCCTTTCGCATATCCTCGAATATATCGCGGCCAAAATTGGAGATGATCAGACCGTCAATGACGATCGAGCGCTCGTGCAGTTGCGACGACATATTCTTGTTCTCCTGACGCAAATCGATGTTCGAACGCCGGGCAGCGACGGCGACGCCGCCGGTACCAAGTGGTGATGGTCCGTTACGGCTCACCCTCCAGGGCCTTCGTGCCCGGGTCGGCATTGAAGAGAAAGCACCACTCCGGAGCAATCGTGAGCCTGACCGCCTGCCCTGGCTGTACCGCTTCCGGCACGTCCCGATTGGCCTGCTGAACCAGAAGCCGTTGCTCGCCGGGGACCCTAATCTGATACTCGGTGAAAGGTCCGAGATAGCTGATGAGCTCGACCACCCCGTCGATCTCGTTCGCATCGGCGAGCACCGTTGCCGTCGATGCCGGGCCGACCGCAATCTTGATTTTCTCGGGCCTTACCCCAAGCAGCGTCGCCCGCGCGATTTTCGGCGCAACCCTGAGGGAAATTCCCGTATCGGTCGTGAACCTGTCGCCCGCCAGCGTTCCCTTGAAGAAGTTTGTCTTACCGATGAAGTCGGCGACGAAAGGCGTAGCCGGTCTTTCGTAGAGATCGGCGGGGCTCCCGATCTGCTCGATCGCGCCACCGTTCATCACCACGAGCCGATCGGCGAGGCTAAGCGCTTCCTCCTGGTCGTGGGTGACAAACACGGTCGTCAGCCCCAGCGATTGCTGCAATTGTCGGATCTGCAGCCGAACGTCGTGTCGCAGCTTCGCGTCGAGAGCCGACAGCGGCTCGTCCAGCAACAACACATGCGGATTGATGACCAGTGCGCGAGCCAACGCGACCCGCTGTTGCTGCCCTCCCGACAATTGTCGTGGCATGCGTTCTGAGAAACGGCCGAGCTGCACCAGGTCCAGAACCTTCGCCACGCGCTGTCGGATATCGCCTTTGGGAACGCGGCGCATCTCCAGTCCGTAGGCGATGTTCTGATGGACGTTCATATGGGGAAACAGGGCAAAGCCCTGAAAGACCATTCCCGTATTGCGCTTGTTGGGCGGAAGATCGGTCACATCCTGATCGCCGAACAAGATCCGGCCCGCGCTAGCCTCGATAAAGCCCGCGATCATCCGAAGCGTCGTGGTCTTTCCACATCCGCTGGGCCCAAGCAGCGCCAGGAATTCTCCGTTCGCGATATCGAGCGACATTTCCCTCACAGCGACGACGGAGTCGTATTGCTTCACCACGTTCTGGAGAGTGACGTTGGACACTGTTAGCCCTTTTGTTCTTCAGAATGTTCGGCCGAGACGCACGTATCGGTCGGAAACGATGAGCGCGATCGCGATGATGAGAACCTGGATCGTCGCAACCGCCATGATCGTCGGATCGGTTCGGTATTCCAGATAGTTGAGCATAGCGATCGGCAGCGTGATACGACCAGGACCGACCAGCAGGAGCGACTTCTCAAGATCGCCGAACGAAGCGATGAATCCGAACAGAACGCCAGCCGTGATACCCGGGCGTATCAGCGGAAGGGTTATACGGAAGAAAGTCGTAAGCCGCGTCGCGCCGAGACTAAGTGATGCTTCCTCGATCGCAGGATCGAGCCCGGCCAAGGATGCGACGAGCAGCCGCAACACCCAAGGTATCGCGATCAAGGCATGGGCCAAAGTCAGGCCGTAAACCGTAGAGGCGAACTGAACGTCGCTCCAGATCTGGAGCTCAATGTAGAACAGATAGATCGCGCTGCCGGCGACGATGGCCGGGATCATCAGCGGCGACATCAGCACAGTGTTAATGAACTCCCGTCCCCGGAACTTGTATCTGCCGATTGCGAGCGCTGCGGGAACGCCCAGGCATAGTGCGAGCACCGACGCACTGATCGCCACCTGAAAGCTCAGGAAGAAACCGCTCCTGAAGGCTTCGAGGCTCCAGGCCTGAACGAACCAGCTTCCCGTGTATCCCTCGGGAGGAAATGAAAGGATTTTGTTGCTGAAGAACGCGACCCATATCGTTGTCGCCAGCGGGACGAGCACGAACAGGATGGTGGCCCATACGAAGATCAGATAGGTCCACCTGAGCGGGCTCACCTTGCCGATACTCGTCATCGGACGGCACCTATCCGTGCCGTCCGATTGAACATTACGGCGGACACGACCGTGAGCACCATCGTCAGGGAGATCAGCATGAACGCCAGCGCCGAGGCGAACGGCCAGTTCATGGCCGCCGATATCTGCTTGTAGATGGTCGGCGCCATCATGTAGAACTTTGGCCCACCGATGAGGATCGGCGTCGCATAGGCATTCATCGACAGGATGAAGCACAGCACGCAGCCTGCGAAGATACCCGGCATCAGAAGAGGAAGGACGATCCGGCGAAATGTTGTCAGCGCGGAAGCCCCCAGGTTGAGTGACGCTTCCTCCAGCGATACGTCGATATTGTGCATGACGCTGTTGAGCGTCACGATCATGAATGGCAATAGTACCGACGTCAGACCCGTGATTACCGCGCCGGACGTGTAGAGTAGTTGCAGCGTTTCGCCTCCCGGGTCGAGTTGTTGCAGCAGAAAATTCAATAAGCCCCTTGTTATCGAGGATGATGATCCATCCGGCGGTCCTCGCCACGTTCCCCATGAACAGCGGCAAGACGATTGCGATGATCAGGTAGCGCTTCAGTATGGCTGAAGTCGTCCTCGCCATGAAATACGCAACAGCCAATCCACCGATGAGGCACAGCAACGTCGTGACTGCCGAGACCCAGAGGGTCGTCCACAACACCTGACGGTAGAATTCGTCCTTGAAGAACCTGACGTAATTATCCAGCGTGAACGCCTGGATGTACATCTGTGCCGCGTCGTACTGGTAGAAGCTCAACCGCAGCATCATGAGGAGCGGAAGCATCAACAGTAGCGAGACAAAGACGAAGGCCGGTCCCGACAACGCGTACGGAGCGGCCCATCTGCCACGTTTCGCGACAGCACGCATGCCGCTGGTATCTGGCGCAACTACTAGCGTGGTCATCTAGACGCGTTCAGCTCTTGAATTCTTTGTTCCACCAATCGAGCAGATCATTGCGGTTCTTCAGCCAGAATGCATGGGGCCGGTTATGGATCGCCTTCTTCTCTTGCTCAGTGAATTCGATCTGCTTGGCGGCAGCTTCGGGCAACAGCGACTTGGTGTTTGATGGCGAATAGAATGACTTCTGGACCAGAGCCGTGAGCCCGTCCGGGTCTAGCAACGCATTGCAGTAGAATTTCGCCGCCTGAGGATTCGGTCCCTTCTTCGGCATCACCAGACCGAAGATGATGCCGATGCCGCCCTCCGCCGGATAAGCGGAAACCACATCGACACCCTCCGAGGCGAATTGCAGGATGCGCGCCTTGTACTCGGGAGCTACGAGGATCTCTTCGTTCTTGAGCGCCTGCTCGATCTGCAGATGGTTCGGATAGATGCGCGGGCTGGCCGCTTTCTTCCATTCCATCATGCTGGCTTTCACGGCCT
The DNA here is from genome assembly GCF_055456055.1 of Bradyrhizobium sp. LeoB3. Classification (NCBI taxonomy): domain Bacteria; kingdom Pseudomonadati; phylum Pseudomonadota; class Alphaproteobacteria; order Hyphomicrobiales; family Nitrobacteraceae; genus Bradyrhizobium; species Bradyrhizobium sp. LeoB3. Next base: position 135,191 of record NZ_JBVBEF010000002.1, on the reverse strand, counting down.
CGATATTGATGTTGTCGAGGGACTTTCCGAGCTTGAGTGCCGTGGACTCGATGTGGTGAAACCAGTGGGCGTCGCTTAGGCCGACGATGCCCTTGTACTTGGGGTCCCAGAGATCGGCAAAGCTCTTGGGAGCCTCCTTCAATTTCTTGGGGTTGTAGCCGATGATCCAGGCGCTGTATTGCCAAGGGACGAATGTGGGCGTTCGCAGGATGGACAGGGTATCCTTCAGTCGCGGGACGGCGTGTTCATCGATCGCATCAAGCGCTTCCAACGAAGCCAGTTCGAACGCGGTCGCGTCGTCCATGTGCGCGACATCCATAGGCGCACGCGGCAGCCTGCGGCTTGCAATGATCTTTGTTCTGCGTTGGTCAAACCCGTCGAGGTCGCGCACAACAGTGTAACCGGCTTTCTCAACAATGGGCGCTTCGAAGAACTGGACCGTGCGGTCGTTCCAGTCCCCGCCCCAATTGGCGACGATGATTTGGCCACCTTCAGCGCGGACCCCGCCCGCGCTGGACATGAGCGCCATCGCGCTCGTCGCACCCGCAAGAAATCCGCGCCGGTTCATCAGATAGCTCATGCGTCCCTCCGTGGTGCCACTCGCTCTTTGGCGCCATTGCCAAAGGCTGCGAATGCCCTCCCGCTTCCCCTCTTGCTCTCGTCTTTCGAAAGTCACAAAAATGTATACGTGCACTGCCAGCCGGGGCTTGTATGAATGCGACATGAAAATTGTAGCTGTTGGAAGACGCGAGGGACGTCGCGTCGCACGACCCTGGCAATGTGCAGTAAGTATGCAAACGGCCGCTTATCTACTAAGCAAATGGCGTGCGATCGCAGCGCAGTCGACTTGGCGTAGTTGTGCGATTCCGAAATAGCGCCCAGGTTGAGTTGCGTTCGCGAGCACCTCAAGTCACGGCGGGAAGTTGCTTCGCGGCGCCGCATGACGTCGAGGGCTAGAAGGACTCGGATCGCCATTCCCTGTATTAGAATGGCCTTTGCTCGAGCTTCATCGGCGAAGCTCGCTTTTCCCCCACTCGACATACCCACGGAACAATCACTCATGCTGCAGATAAGGCCGGCCACAGTTGAGGATAGCGCATCGATCTGGTCGATCATCGGCCCTGTCATTCGCGCCGGCGAGACCTACACACTCCCCAGGGACATGTCGGAAGCAGACACTCTCCGCTATTGGATGGGGACGGATCGGCAAACATTTATTGCGGTGCAAGACGGAAACGCGGTGGGGACCTACTACCTACGCGCCAATCAGGCCGGCGGCGGATCGCATGTCGCCAATTGCGGCTACATGACGCACGTGAGCGCTCAGGGAAAAGGTATCGCACGGCAGATGTGCGAACATTCCCTGCTGCATGCGAAGAGCCAGGGATTTTCCGCGATGCAATTCAATTTCGTTGTCAGCAGCAATGAGCGCGCCGTCAGCCTCTGGCATTCTCTTGGCTTCCGGGACGTCGGTCGCCTGCCACTCGCCTTCCGTCGGCCCTCAGGCGACTATGTTGATGCGCTTGTGATGTTCAAGTTGCTGTAGCGACTGAACCGTTCCGTATCAGCAACGGCGGGACGCTGTCCATCTCGCCGTTGCTGCGGGAGCGTTACTCGGCCGCCATGCGCGTCGATCCCACACTGTCCAGGTAATCGAAGCATTCATCGACGCTGTGGACGTCAGCGAACTTGGCGTCGATGTCGTAGAGGTTCCAGGCGACCGCGCCGGGCACGCGGTCACCGATGCACTCACGAACCGCGATGGTGCGAAAGCCGTCTGCGAGGCCATCGCAGATCGTCGTGCGGACGCAGGCCGTCGCGGTCACGCCGGTTACTAGGATCGTATCGACGCCGGCAGCGCGCAGAATTCCCCCAAGGCCTGTACCGTGAAATGCGCTCGCCCGCTTCTTCAGCAAGGTATATTCACCCTCGACCGGAGCGATGCGCGCGTCGATGGCCCAGAGCGCCCGATCGTTGAGATTGACGACCTCGATCGGTATTTTGCAGTGCCACAAGCCCATGTCGGTGAACGGTGCGTTGCGATCGGTGATCTCGTAGGCCGTAGTTACGTGGATCACCGGATGGCCGTTCGTGCGGCACGCCTTGAGCAGCCGCTGCATGCCCGGCATGATCTGGTTGTCCATCGCTTCCTGATCGCAGGTGAAGGGATTGCCGGGCCGCGTCCAGGCGTTGGCGAGATCGACGCTCACCAGCGCGGGACGCCTTCCAAATCCGATACGACGCTGGAAACCGCGCTCCTGATAGATCTTCGTGGAAGCATCGAAGGCCTGCTGCAACATGCGGTTAAGTTCGCGATTGTCGATGTCCTGCACGGTCAATCTCCTCGTTGTCCGGCCGTCCTGACCGACGGCTCCATATCCCGACCCCGCCATCATGACGAAACACAGCGCGCGCGGAAGTGATCGTTCGCCAATTGTTGTTGCACGGCCTGCATCAATCGATATCCTTCAGTCGCCCGTAGGGAAGGCGCCGAATGTGCGGAGACGGAGGCCTCGAACTCACGCAGTCGTTTGTGGTAGTCGCCGAGGAACTCAGTTTCCGACGCGGCGCCCAGCGCCTCAACATTGATCAGTCGGCTCTGACCCGTCGTATTCAGAGGTTGGAACAGCTGCTCGGATTCAAGCTGTTCGAGCGCACCACCCGGGAAGTTTCGCTCACGCCGGCGGGCCGCTGCATCTACGAAACAAATGTCGAGCTGTTGCGGGGTTACGAACGGGCAGTCGGCGCGGCGCGTCTTGTCGCGCAAGGCAAGACCGGAGAGCTACGGCTAGCTTACATGTCCTTCGCGGCAACGACGCTGATGCCGTCGGCAGTCTCTCGATACAGACGGCTCCATCCGCATGTCGCGCTGAACCTGCGTTACATGCGTACGCAAGGTCAGAAGCTGGCGCTCGCGCATGACGAGATCGACATCGGCTACATGATCGGGCCGTTCGACCATCCCGATTTCCAGGTCCTGGTGGTTTCGGTAGAGCCGCTTTATCTCGTCGCCCCGCGGGATCACGAGTTGACCCGTGCGCCAAAGATACGTCCAGCCGACCTTGCCGGGCAGGATCTTATCCTCGGAGATATGGGCGAGTGGGAAGCGTATCGCTGGCGCCTCAGCGACATCTTCGCGGCGGAAGGCTTGAGCATGAAGGTCTGCCTGGAGGCGTCGAATCCGATGGCCCTGCTCGGACTCGTCGCGGCCGGTCTCGGCGTCACGATCTATCCAAAGAGCTTGATCGGATTCGCCGGTCACAATATCGATCTGCGTCCCATCGACGATCAAAGATTTTGTCTTGAAACGGTTCTAGCCTGGAAAAGAACGAACAGGTCCAAGACCGTCCGCGCCTTCATTGAGCTGGCCGGGCAACGGCACTCATCTATCGACTGATGAGCGCGCACTGTGTCACTCAACGGCCAAAGGCGTAACCCTGCATGTAGCGAGGGTTCGCCGCCGCGCGCAGCGCCCTCCCTCTTTTGGAAACCGCCGAAAGCCTTCCGAGCGACCAATCGTCGACGATTTCGATGCGATGTCCCCTGTCCGCAAGCTCCTTCTGCACCTCCATCGAAAAACGACCTTCCATCGTCAGTGAGCCGGGTTTAGCACGTCGTGGAAAGAACGAGCTCGGCATGTGGTCGTTGTGAAACATCGGTGCGTCGATCGCACCCTGCAGATTGAGATTGTGATGCACGTGGCGCAGAAAGAAGACGGAGCTCCACTGATCCTGTTGATCGCCGCCGGGAGTGCCGAAACTCGCGTACGGCTCCCCTTCCCTGTACACCAGGGAAACGGAAAGGGTCGTCCGGGGACGCTTACCGGGGGCAAGCGACGATGGAAGCCCCGGCTTGAGCCAGAACATCTGCGCTCGCGTCCCGAGCGCGAACCCTAGTCCGGGAATTACCGGCGAACTTTGCAGCCAGCCTCCGCTTGGAGTTGCCGAGACGATGTTGCCGTGCCGGTCGATCACGTCGAGATGGACCGTATCGCCGCGCACCGCGCCGCGGCGGCTGATCGCGGGCTCGCCGCTGACGGCCGTGGAGCGGGCAACCGTAGGCTCGCCGGCGCCCAGCGCCGCGCTCCCGTCCTCGGCGTCGCCGATGGCATAGGGCACGGCATGATCGAACCCCTCGATCGAGCCCGGCCGGAAGTCGAGCGAGGCAGCACTCCCCACCAACTCTCGTCGCGCGTTCGCGTATTCCTCGCTCAGAAGCCTTGCCATCGGCACATCGACAAAATTCGGATCGCCGTAATATTTCTCACGATCGGCGAATGCGAGCTTGGAGCACTCGGTGACGGTGTGAATGAAGTCGGCGCCGAGAGGATCCATCGGGGATAGATTGAATCCCTTGAGCAAAGCGAGCTGCTGGAGGAACACCGGTCCCTGCGTCCACGGTCCCGGCTTGAGCACCTGAAAGTCGCCATAGCTCAGGGAAAGCGGATCCTCGTACGTCTCTTGCCAGAGCGAGAGATCCTGTCCGGAGATGATTCCGGCATGCCGCGATCCCGAGGTATCCATCACCGGCGTCCGGACGAACTGGTCGATCGCCTCGGCGACGAACCCCTGGTAGAACGCCTTGCGCGCTGCTTCTATTTTCTGTTCTCTCGTCCCTCGCGTTTCATCGGCGACCCGCACGATCCTCTCATACGTCGACGCAAGGTCCGGATTCGCAAACAGTGCGCCTGCCGGCGGAATGCCGTCCTTCAGATAGACGTCTGCTGATGTCGGCCACTCCTCCTGGAAAAGGGGAGCGACCGTTTGGATCGCAGCGGCGATCCTCGGAAGCATCACGTAACCGTCGCGAGCGTAGGTGATCGCGGATTCCAGGACGTCACCGACGTCCATTGTCCCGTAGTCGCGGAGCAGTCTCATCCAGGCGCCGAACGAGCCGGGAACGCATGCCGGAAGAAACCCGCTTCCCGGAATGATATCGAGGCCGAGTTTGGCGAACGTCTCAATCGTGGCGCCTGCCGGCGCAACCCCTTGCCCGCACAGCACGCGCGCGCGTCCCGATTTCGCGTCGTGGAAGATGATCGGGACCTCGCCGCCGAACCCGTTGAGATGCGGCTCGACGACTTGCAGCGCAAAGCCGATGGCCACCGCGGCGTCGAAGGCATTGCCTCCCTTCTCGAGGATCCGCATGCCAGCGGCAGTTCCCAGCCAATGAGTCGAGGCGACCACCCCGAACGCGCCGACGATTTCCGGCCTCGTCGTAAATGCGCCCTCGCCGGCATCAGGACCGTAGCTGAGCCGGAAGTTCCCCAGTGCCAAATTGCTCGACATTCTCGCCTCTCTTCAGCCCAACGGATAGATCGGGAACGCCTTCGTCAGCTCTGCGACCTGTCCTTTCACGCGCTGCTCGACAGCCGGAGCCGCGTCGGTATTCGCGGCGGAAACGGCGTCCAATACATCCGCGATCAGATTGCCTACCGCCTGAAATTCTCCTTCGCCGAAACCGCGCGACGTCGTCGCCGCGGTTCCGAGCCTGATTCCCGAGGTGACGGTCGGCTTCTCCGGGTCGAAAGGTATCCCGTTTTTGTTGCAGGTGATGTTAGCCCGTCCGAGTGCGGTTTCTGCCGTCTTGCCGTTGAGGTTCTTGGAACGCAGATCGACCAGAAACAGATGATTGTCGGTCCCACCGGAGACGACGGAGTATCCCCGTTCCATGAGGGTATTCGCGAGCGTCCTGGCGTTCCTGACGACGTCGCTGGCGTATCGGCGAAATTCCGGCGTCAGCGCTTCGCCGAATGCGACCGCCTTTGCAGCGATCACATGCATCAGCGGACCGCCTTGAAGGCCCGGGAAGATCGACGAGTCGATCTTCTTTGCCAACACTGGGTCGTTGCACAGGATCAGACCGCCGCGCGGACCGCGCAGCGTCTTGTGCGTGGTCGAGGTGACGACATGCGCGTGAGGGATCGGCGATGGATGCACGCCACCGGCGACCAGACCGGCGAAATGTGCCATGTCGACCATAAGGTATGCACCGACCGCATCGGCGATCCGACGGAATTCCGCGAAGTCCCAGAATCGCGAGTAAGCCGACCCGCCGGCGACAATGACCTTCGGCCTATGCTCCAGTGCGAGACGCTCCAGCGCCTCCATGTCGATCCTCTGATCTTCCGGACGCACGCCGTAGCTCACGGCGTTGAACCACTTGCCGGACATGTTGGGCTTGGCGCCGTGGGTGAGATGGCCTCCCGCGGCCAAGTCCAGTCCCATGAAAGTATCGCCTGGCTTCATGAGAGCCATGAAGGCGCCCTGGTTGGCCTGACTGCCCGAATTCGGCTGCACGTTGGCGAAGGCACAGCCGAAAAGCTTCTTCGCGCGGTCTCTCGCGACCTCCTCCGCCACGTCGACATGCGCGCATCCGCCATAGTAGCGTCGTCCCGGATAACCTTCCGCATACTTGTTCGTCAGAACCGAGCCTTGCGCCTGCAGGACCGCGTGCGACACGATATTCTCGGAGGCGATCAGCTCTATCTCTTCCTGCTGTCGCCGTAGCTCGTCTCCGATGGCCGACGCCACCTCGGGATCCAGGATCGAGATGTCGGTGGTGAAGAACTTGTTCGCCGCAACTTGTCCCATGTGTGTTCCTTCAGCATTCCGCCAGATTCACCGCGAGTCCTCCGAGCGAGGTCTCCTTGTATTTGGATTGCATGTCCCGGCCGGTCTCGCGCATCGTCGCGATGACTTTGTCGAGTGACACCACGTGTGTCCCGTTGCCCTGGAGCGCCAGCGAGGCGGCGCTGATGGCCTTGATGGCGCCGAAGCGTTTCGCTCGATGCAGGGTATCTGCACCAGGCCGCCGATGGGATCGCACGTCATGCCAAGATGGTGCTCCATGCCGATCTCGGCGGCGTTCTCGATCTGCTCGTTCGTACCGCCGAGAACCGCCGCCAATCCCGCGGCCGCCATCGAGCAGGCGACACCCACTTCTCCCTGACATCCGACCTCCGCGCCGGAGATGGACGCATTCATCTTGAACAGGGCTCCGATCGCTGCGGCGGTCAGCAGAAAGCAGCGCAGCCCTTCCGCATCGGCATCGTGGCAATGGTCGCGGAAGTAACGCAGCGTGGCCGGAATGATGCCGGCCGCGCCGTTGGTCGGCGCGGTGACGACGCGGCTTCCCGCGGCGTTCTCTTCGTTGACGGCTATCGCATACAGGCTGACCCAATCCATCACGGCGTGTTGCGCGCGATTGTTCGCTGCGGATGCTACCAGGAGCCTCCGATGGAGTGCAGGCGCCCGCCTCCGCACTTCGAGACCACCGGGAAGTTCCCCTTCCGTCGCCATGCCGCGGTCTATGCAAGACATCATGACCGCGACGATGCGATCGAGATGCGCCTCGACTTCTTCGCTCGGCAGCCGCGAGGTCTCGTTGGCGAGGACCATCTCGGCAATGGACAGGCCGGACGAAGCGCCCATCGTGAGGAGGTCGCGGCCGGAGCGAAACGGATAGGGCACCGGCGCCGACGAGGCGGGCGACGGCTTTACTACCTCTTCTTCCGGCACAACGAAGCCGCCGCCGATCGAACACCATCGCTGTTCGAGGAGCCGCTCTCCGGCAAAATCGAAGACCATAAGCGCCAGCGTATTTGGATGATGGACCGGAGGAGTGATGCCGTCGAATACGATGTCCGCCTCGGGATCGAAGGCGATCCGGTACTTGCCTGCGAAACGGAGCGCCTTTTCTTGCCGGGCCGACGCCACGATCTTGTCCGCATCATCAGGATCGACCGCATCAGGACGTTCGCCGGCAAGGCCGAGAATGACGGCTTTGTCCGTGCCGTGCCCTTTACCGGTCCAGGCGAGCGATCCGAACAGATCGACTCGCACCCGCGCCACACGTTGCAGCAGGCGCGAACGCTCTACGCTCTCGGCAAAGACGGCCGCCGCCTTCATGGGGCCGACCGTATGGGACGACGATGGGCCTATGCCGATCTTGAAGAGCTCGAACGTTCCGATCATGAAATCACGTGGGTGACCTTGCCGACTGATCGTGGAGGAATTCCTGGCGGGCTTCGTCCAGGAACGACCAGACGTAAGGCGAGAAAGAGCGCCAGACGCCCAGATGAAACACCTCCTGCTCCGTTCGGGAGAGCACTATCGGCGACTTGCCGAGAATGGTGCGCGTGCACATCCCGACCGGAAATGCTCGTTCGGAGAGATCGAGCGGGCAGCCGTGGTTGAGCACGTATTCGCTCATCGGTCCCCTTATCGCCATGGAGTCGGATCGATGACTGACATCGACGAGGGAACAGGAATGGGAGGCGAGCTTTTCCGACATCGTTGAGAACAGCTCAGAAGAATCCACTCCGATCGCTTCCAGCAACCACTCGTCCGGACCCAACCAATAGGCTTTGCGTCCCGCCGCCTCGCGGAAGCGGTTGGCGGTCTGGGGCAACTCGACGCCGAATGCCTCTCCGGCGACGCCGATCGACGAGGGTCGTCCGCGAAACACCAATTTCGCCGCATCGGGCAGCACCGCTAGCGAAACCTGCGGAGAACTGGCGCTGTCGCGGCTGACGGCCGCTAGCGAGTTCACCCTGACGATCGTTGCCTCAACCATCGAGACGCTTCCCTTCCGGATCGTAGAATATCGGCTGGACGACTTCGACCGTCACGGGCCCGCTTGGCATCGGAACGCTCAGGCGTGAGCCGATGCGCGCCCGGCCGCCTTGCACCAAGGCCAGAGCGATCGAGCGGTCGAGCGCAACGCTCCAGTACGACGATGTAACGTGGCCGATCATCGTCATGGGGACAGGCTCGGACGGATCGGCGACGACCTGCGCCCCCTCCTCCAGCACGATGTTCGGATCGACAGTGAGCAGCCCGACCAGTTGTTTTCGATCGCTTCGGCTCATGGCGGGCCGCGCCAGCGAACGTTTGCCGACGAAGTCCTTCTTGGCCTTCCCGATCGCCCAGGCCAGCCCCACGTCATCGGGGGTCACGGTGCCATCAGTCTCCTGACCAACAATGATGTATCCCTTCTCAGCCCGGAGAACGTGCATCGTTTCGGTGCCGTAAGGCGTGATGCCGAACTCGCGTCCCGCGGCGTAAATCGCCTCCCACACCCCACGGCTATATCCCATGGGGACGTTGACCTCGAAGCCCAGTTCGCCGGTGAAGGAGACCCTGAAAAGTCGCGTCGGCACCCCGCAGATATGCCCCTCCTGCACGCTCATGTGCGGCATGGCCTGCTGGGAGATGTCGATGCCGTGCACGAGCGGCTCCAGCACCTTGCGTGCATTCGGTCCCTGGACGGCAATGACGGCCCATTGCTCGGTGGTCGACGTCAACCAGACGTCGAGGTCTGACCACTCCGTTTGCAGGTAGTCCTCCATGAGGGCGAGCACGCGGGCGGCGCCACCCGTCGTCGTCGTGACGTGGAAGCGATCTGGCGACATTCGCCCGACGACGCCGTCGTCCATGACAAAGCCGTCCTCGCGCAGCATAACCCCGTAGCGCAGACGCCCCGGCTCAAGCTTGGTCCATGCATTGGTGTACATCCGGTTCATGAATTCGGCAGCGTCCTTGCCGACAACCTCGATCTTGCCGAGCGTGGTAGCGTCGAAAATCCCGACCGATTCCCGTGTCGCCTTGCATTCGCGCCTGACCGCCGCGTGCATGTCCTCGCCCGGTCGCGGGAAATAATGAGCTCGTTTCCAAAGGCTCACATCCTCGAAGACGGCGCCGTTCTCGCGCGCCCATTCGTGGATTGACGTTTTCCGAACCGGATCGAACAGCTCTCCTCTGGACTGGCCGGCGAACGCGCCGAAGGTTGTCGGCGTATATGGCGGGCGGAATGTGGTCAGCCCGACTTGGGAGACGGGCAACGCCAGCGTTTGCGAGACGATGCCCAACGCGTTCATGTTGGACGTCTTGCCCTGGTCGGTCGCCATACCCGTGGTCGTGTAGCGCTTGACATGCTCGATGGATCGAAAGCCTTCGCGCGTCGCGAGTTCGATGTCTTTTGCGGTGACGTCGTTCTGAAAGTCGACCCAGGCCCGCGTTCGTCGCGATTTGCCGCCGCTCGGCGGGGCACCGATGAGACCATCCCTGCCCAACGATTGAGCGAAAACCGAAAACTCGTGCTCGGCCGCCACAGTTCCTCCCGACGCCTTTGCCGCACTGAGTCCTCCCGCGAACCCGTCGGCGAGAGATGCGCCGAGGTCGAATACGCCTCGACACGCTCCCACAGAACGCTCGCGCTCGACCGAAGTGCCCGGCAGATATGCCTTCAGATTCTCGTCATAGACGAGCTTGCCGCGCGACTGCGAGAACAGGTGCACACTCGGCGTGAAGCCAGCCGACATCAGCAGAAGGTCACACGCGAAGGTTTCGGGATGCCCCGTGCTTCCTCCGGAAATTCGCGCCAGATCGGCATGCGAGATGCGCAGACGGCCGTAAGTGCCGGCGATCACCGTGGATGGACGCACGTCGATGCCGGCGGCTCGCGCCCGCTCGATCCACCGGCCATTCGGAGCTGATCTCACATCCGCTATCGCAGCGATCTCAACGCCCGCGCTCTTCAACTCAAGCGCCGCGCGATAAGCGCTGTCGCAGGCGGTGAAGACAACCGCCCGGCTGCCGGGCAACACTCCGTAGCGATTGAGATATGTCCGCGCCGCCTCGGCCATCATGATCCCGGGGCGATCATTGTCCGGAAACACCAGCGGCCTTTCGATGGCGCCGGTCGCAAGGATCACTTCCCTGGCCCGCACCTGCCACATTCGCTCCCGCGGCTGCTTTGTGATTGCCAGTCCCAAATGGTCCGTGACGCGCTCACATAGCCCAAGGAAATTGTGCGGATACCAACCGAACGCGGTGGTCCGCGGCAACAGGACCACGTTCGTTCGCGACTTCAATTCCTGGATGGTCTGCTCCAGCCAATCGGCGGCCCCCTGCCCGTCGATGGTTGCTTCCCGCTCCGACAGCAGCGAGCCTCCCATCTGGTCCTGCTCGTCGCAGACGAAGACCTTCACTCCGGATCGCGCCGCCGCCAGCGCGGCTGCGAGGCCGGCCGGTCCTGCACCGATGACCAGGACATCGCAATGCCCGTACACTTGCGTATAACGGTCGGCGTCGGCCGCTTCCGGGGCGCGCCCCAGCCCGGCGGCCCGCCGGATCATCGGCTCGTACAGCTTCTTCCACGCCGACGCCGGCCACATGAAGGTCTTGTAGTAGAAGCCCGCCGGGAGAAATCGCGAGAACAGGTCGTTTGCGCCGCTGAAGTCGAGCGACAAGGACGGCCAACGGTTCTGGCTCTCGGCCACGAGGCCGTCGTACAGCTCGAGCTGGGTTGCGCGAAGGTTCGGCGTATAACGCGCTTCCTCGCTGCCCACGCCTACCAGCGCATTCGGTTCATCCGGCCCCGCGGACAAAAAGCCGCGAGGGCGATGGTACTTGAACGACCTGCCGACGAGATGCACGCCGTTGGCGATCAGGGCCGAAGCGAGCGTGTCGCCCGCGAACCCGGAATATTTCTTGCCGTCGAAGTGGAACGACAGCGGCTTGCTGCGATCGATGCGGCCGCCCGCGGGAAGCCGGTATCTCATAGCGCCGCCCCGCTCCTGCTGGACCACTCTTCCAACCCCGGGTCGACCGGTTTGGGAGGCTCCTCGCCGATCTTGTAGGTCGCCACGATCGCATCGGAGACCGTATTCCGCTGTACGTTGAAGAAGCGCGCACAGCCGTGAATGTGCCTCCAGCGTTCCGCGTGCAGTCCTTTCGGATTGCTTCTTATGTACAGGTACTCCGCCCAGGACTCGTCATCGAGAGACGCCGGATCCTTCGGACGAGCAATGTGAGCCTGTCCTCCGTAGGAGAACTCGAGTTCTGGCCTCGGACCGCAGAAGGGGCACTTGATGAGAAGCATGTGACTGGATTTCCAAAACTAGTGGGCCACCGCCGCAGCAGCGGCTTCGTCGATCATCACGCCATCGCGAAATCGCTCGATCGTGAAAGGCGCGTTGATCGGATGAGGATCATCCTTCGCGATCGTCCACGCGAAAACGTCGCCTGAACCTGGCGTCGCCTTGAATCCTCCAGTGCCCCAGCCACAATTGACGTAGAGCCCAGGCACCAGCGTCTTCGCCACGATGGGGGACCGATCGGGGGTTACGTCGACGATGCCCCCCCAGTTGCGCAACATCCGTAGTCTTCTGAACATCGGCACAAGCTCGCAGATGGCGTCGAGCGTATGGGTTGCGATATGCAGCGCGCCCCGCTGTGAATAGGATGTGTAGGCGTCGGTGCCGGCGCCGATGACCATCTCTCCCTTGTCGGATTGCGAGATGTAGGCGTGAATGGTGTTTGACATCACCACGCAGGGAAAGGCCGGCTTGACGGGCTCTGAGACCAGAGCCTGGAGCGGAAAGCTCTCCAGCGGCAACCTTACCCCGGCCATGTTCATGACGACGCTGGTGTTGCCGGCCGCAACGACTCCGATCTTGCCGGCCCGAATGAAGCCCCTTGACGTCTCGATCCCTTCCACTCGGCCCGATGCCGCGCGGCGGATGCCGAGGACCTCGCAGTTCTCCAGGATGTCGACGCCACGCGCGTCCGCGGCTCTTGCGTACCCCCACGCGACAGCATCGTGCCGGGCGGTGCCGCCTCGCCGCTGCAAGGCGCCGCCAAAGATCGGATAGCGCATGGCGCCGCCAACGTTCAGCGGAGGACAGAACTCCTTGCACTCTTGTGGAGACAGCCATTCATTGTCGATACCGTTGAGCCTGTTGGCATGGACATGCCGCTTGAAGCTTTGGACGTCGTGAATGTTGTGCGCCAACATCAGGACGCCCCGCGGGGAGTACATCACATTGTAGTTCAGCTGCTGCGAGAGCCCTTCCCACAGTTTCAGGGCATGCTCGTAGAGCCTGGCGCTCTCGTCAAAGAGATAGTTCGATCGGATGATCGTCGTGTTACGGCCCGTATTCCCGCCTCCGATCCATCCCTTCTCCACGACCGCGACGTTTGTTAGTCCGTACCGTTCGGCCAGGTAGAATGCCGTCGCCAAACCGTGCCCACCGCCTCCGACAATCACAACATCGTAGGCAGGCTTCGGTTCGGGCGAACGCCACTGCCGCGGCCACGTCTCATGCCCCCCGAGAGCTTCGCGAAACAAGGAAATTGCAGAGAATCGTCTCATGGGTGCCCGTGCCAGAATAACTGCGATTTATTATCGCCTGCCGATACGATCTCGCCAGCATCCGCTCGCCGCGCTTGTTGGATGAAAGCGACATCCCGCCGATCGACGCGGCAGTCGCCGGGTGCGTCGGGCTTCCGGATTGGACGGTATCGAACCGGGTGCGCCACACTGGGCGGAAGTGCGGCATCACCACCCCTGGTCATGGTATGAGCCGGGATACCTCGGCCTCATCCCACTGCTCGGAGAAGCCCATCAGGACGAGCCTCGAGGCATGCTGGGCAATCGATGAGGGGGCAGATACGGCTTCAAGGCTCTCGCGCTTGCCGACCCGCTGATAGACGAATCTTCGTTGTTCGTCGTCCTTGAAGCAAAAGATACCCTTTGCTCGTATGACATTCGGCGGAAGCTCGCGCAACGCCCGCATGATCGCGTCTCTGTCTGCCGGCGCCGACCAGCTACGCGTTGTCGAGGCGAATGAGGTGTGATGGCCGGTGTCTGAGCATCCGAATGTCGACGAGGGACTAGCGTTCACGCCCAGCACGATATCGGCAGGAATGTCGCCGTGCGTCGCCTCGAGGACGGTGCGGCCCGGAGCCGCTGATTCGATTAGCCCCTTGATCATATCCCGCCGATCCTCGATGAGGTCGGATTTGCTCATCACGACGATATCGGCCGCAGACAACTGCGCCAGCATCGTCGGCCGGGTTCTCTCATCCCTGATGCGCTCGGGAAATGTTTCGCAGTCCACCAGTGCGAGGATAGCATCGAGCCGTATTGCAGGATTGGCCAATGCGACCTGCGCGATGCCGCGCGGATCCGCGAGCCCACTCGCTTCAAGGACGATGGCGTCGGGAGGTTCTTTTCGCTCGATCAGCCGCTGGATCGCGTTGACCAGATCGCCGTTGATGGAACAGCACGCGCAACCGTTCGTCAGGCCGATCGTATCCTCGCTTTGAAAGCGGATCAGCTCCTCGTCGATGTTCACGGCCGCAAAATCATTGACGAGTACGGCTATCCTCCTGCCCGCGGGCTCGGAGAGCAGACGGTTCACCAGCGTTGTCTTTCCCGCCCCCAGGAATCCGCTGACGATCGTCAAAGGCAGCGATATCGGTGCGACCGCGCGAGGAACGACCCTCGCGGCCTCAAAGATGCCCATCAACATGGCCAGCGTTTCTTTGCCGGCTGTCGGATTAACCGGCACAGCGACGTCGTCGGCTTGATCGCGGGATTCGGCTGTCATGCGGGTTGCGGCTTGCCGCCGAGAACCGTGCCCCAGATCTTGATGTCCTTGAGATCGACGGGATCGACCTCGAACGGATCGGCTTCGAGCACGGCAAAGTCGGCGAACTTCCCCGGCTCCAGACTGCCCAATCGCTGTTCGGCGCCCAGCACGTAAGCGGCATCGATCGTGATCGCACGCAGCGCTCGTTCGACGCCGATCCGTTCGCCCGGCGCCAGCACCGTCTTTCCATCCAGGGCGATGCGATTGACCGCGACCCAGGCGGCGGTCAACGGATGGAGCGGAACGAGGACCAGCGAGTAGTCGGAGTGAAGCGCGAAGATCACTCCTTCGCGCTCAAGGGACCCCAATCGCGCCACCGCCTCGGAACGATCCGGCCCGAACCCCTCTTCGGCGTGAAGCTGACTGCGATAGTGCACGAAATAATTGTTCACGCTGGCGACGCCGCCGAGCGCCTTTAGCCGGCGGGCCTGGTCGGGCGTGCTGATGCAGTAGTGCTCCAAGGTGAAACGATGGTCGAATTGCGGCTGCGCCTTCTGAAGCTTGGCCAGGGCGTTGAGCGACGCATCCACCGCTTCGTCACCGTTTGCGTGGCAGTGGATCTGGATACCCGCCTTCCAATACGGAAGCATCCGCTCGTGGAGCTCATCCCACGGGACATCATTGCGCAGGCCGTTGCTTCCGTCGAGATAACCAGGAAAATTCAGCCGTAGGGACATCGCCGGGAATGACCCGTCAGATAGAAACTTCACGCCATGAAAGAAGAGCTTGTCGCCACTCCTCTTCATCGCATCGAGAAGAAAATCTGCGCCTTTGCTGCCGTGATCGGCGTAGAGTGCGAGCTCGAGCGAAACAAGGCCCATGCGTAGCGGAAAACTCTCGTCCGGAACCACCTTCGCATGGAGCGCCCATTCGTTCTCGAAGTTTCCCTTGCCGAAGATCATTTCGGCGGTCGTGGTGACGCCGGCCTTGCGCGCGATGTCTCCCATTCGCTTCAGGCCATCGACGCCGCCACGCTCCGCGATCGCTTCGCGCATCGCGCCGAGCGCGAGACGTCCCGCCTCCAGCTCAACGAACTGTCCGTTCAACCTGCCGTCCGGATACCGCATCACGCCGTGCACATTGGTGTTGTCGGGAACCTTGGCCCGTTCCAGCGCCGCGCTGTTCAGGTAGATAAAATGCGGAGCGTAAGAGATGACCCACATCGGCCGATCAAGGGAGATGGCATCGAGCTCGTCGCGATGGAGATGTCCGCCTTGGGATGCGGGATCCAATCCCCAGGCGATGAGCGGTGCACTCGGATCAGCGTCAGTCTTGGCAGCTTCGCGAAGCTTGGCGAGAACCTCCGCGCGGGTGGGCAGTCCCTTGTTGATGCCGTGCGGTCCTGGCGAGTCGATCGGGCCGATGTAGTGCATCGCGAGATAACCGGCCGAGAACGCGAAGTGCGTGTGGGGATCGATGAATCCCGGCAGGATGACCTTGTCCGCAAAGGTATCGTCGATCTTGTAGGGGTACCGCTTCAGCCAGGGCTGCATGGTCTCGATCGTGCCGGTCGACAGAACACGACCATCTCTCACCGCCACGCATTGGGCGAAAGGACGACCCGGATCCATCGTAACAACCTTCCGCGCCCGATAGACCGTGATATCTCCCATTTGATCTCCCCTGAGTGTCTGGTCAGCTCGCCAATGAGCCGAGCGGCCCGGTTACTCGAACCGTGGAGCAATGTGCACTTTCGCTTCCCTTCGCGGTTGGAAGCTTGCGACATCGCTCGCGTAACGACGCGACACGTACGGCCCCGCATCTTGCCTATGGACGTGTAGCCGTGATGATCGGCCCTCCTGCTCGTGCAGCTTGTCGCGGGCGTCAAAACGACAGGACTTCGGGATTTTCAGATGGCCGATAGCGACATGCGCGGGGATGCCTGGATGCTACCGCCGAGCCGGTACATCCGCGGCAGGCCCGGGACCCACAAGGTAACTCCGCCGAAGTCGATCTACTTGAAAATGAGGGATGGCTGCCGGCTCGCCGCCGATGTGTATCTTCCCGGCGGGCCGGAACAGGGCGGACCCTGGCCGACCATCCTGATTCAAACTCCGTACTACCGGCGTTTCGCAGTCGATCCCGCGGCCAAGAATGTCGAGCCATCGCCGAACGTTGCCAAATATCGCGACACCTTCGTCCCGCGAGGATACGCGCTTGTCGTCGCCGACGTCAGAGGCACGGGAGCGAGCTTCGGTACGCGCGACATTTTCAGGTCTCCCCGCGAGCGAGACGACGCCTACGAGGTGGCCCAATGGATCGTCCAACAACCCTGGGCGAACGGCGCGATCGGCGCGACCGGGATATCCTATCTCGGGGCGGCCAGCGATTTCCTTGCTTCGACATCGCATCCTGCCGTCAAGGCGATCGCCCCACTATTCTCTGTCTGGGACACCTATCTGGATAACTATTACCCCGGCGGGATACTTCTGACCAATCTCGCCGATGTCTACGATCGCCTGATGACCGGCCTCGACCAGGATAAGCGCGATCTGCTCAAGGAGTTCGTCTACTACTCCAATCCCGCCTTCAGGGGACCGCATCCCGTCGATGACGATCCGGACGGCTCCGACTGCAGAGCGGCAATCGACGAACACTCCGGCAATTTCCGCATGCCGGAGCTGATGCGCGCCATGGAATTCAGGAGCGCCCCCCTTTCCCAATTCGCCGGGCACTCGTCCGATGCCATCAGCCCGGCGAACTATTGCAAGGGCATCAGGAGAGATGTGGCGGTCTATTCCGTCTCCGGCTGGATGGACGGCGCTGGCTACGCGAACGGAGCGATCAGCCGGTTTCTCACCTTGCCGAACCAGAACAAGTACCTTCTCCTCGGCCCGTGGGATCATGGCGCACGCATCAATTGCTCACGGTGGCGTGCGGACGAACTCCCGGAATTCGACATTGTCGCTGAGGTCTTGAGGTTCTTCGACGAGCACCTCGCCGGACATGACACCGGCCTCCGCTCGGAGAAGCCGGTGCACTATTTCTCTGTACATGACGAGAGGTGGCGCTGTGCTGATACCTGGCCGCCGTTCGACGCATCGAAAACGCTTTTTCTGGCGCTCGACGGAAAGCTCGCCGATGCGGCAGGCAAAGCGGCGACCGACTCTCACGAGATCGACTTTGGTGCGGGAACAGGCAGACAGACGCGATACGAGCGGATCGCAGCGATCGACAGCCGGCAGTATTATACGGACTGGGATGGCCGTGACCGCTCCATGCTGAACTACGCAGGCCCCGAATTGCCTCACAACACCGAACTGAGCGGCCATTGCCTGGTCAATCTCTGGATATCAGTTCCGGCACCCGATTTTGCAATCCACGCCTATCTCTCCGAGATACTTCCTGACGGAGAATCTCTCTACGTCACCGAAGGGTGCCTTCGCGCGCTCCATCGGGCGGAAAGTCCCATGCCAAGCAACTATCAGACGCCTGGCATATTCCACGCTTGCACGCGAGATCAGGCGCGAGAGCTGGTGCCTGGCCAACCTCATTTGTTTCGTTTCTCATTGCTCCCTGTCGCCTGGACCTTTCTGGCGGGGAGCAGGATCAGATTGTCTCTCGCGGGCGCAGATGCGGACCATTTCCAGCGCATCCCCGCGACAGGTCCACTGCGGATCGAGGTGCTTCGCGGTGGCGGCAATGCCTCACACATCAAGCTGCCATTGCGGCCAGCATGAGCAGCGGCTAGAGGAAAGCGGTCTATGAGCAGCAGCATGAACCAAAGCGACGAACTTCTGGCCTATCTCGAGAGCAACGGCATCGAGGCACGCACTTTCCAACACCCGCCGGTGCACACCGTCGAGGAGTCGAAGAGCCTTCGCGGCGATATTCCCGGCTTGCACACCAAGAACATGTTCCTGCGCGACGGCAAGAAGAACTACTTTCTTTTCGTGACCGACGAGGACGCAGTCATCAATCTCAAGCAGTTGGCTCGAAAGATCGGCGCGAAAGGAGGCCTGTCGTTCGGATCGGCCGATGCGCTGCTGGAGTTGCTCGGCATCCAACCCGGCGCCGTCTCGGTGCTGGCGGTTGTCAACGACAAGGAACGAAAAGTCAGGGTTGTGCTGGACCAAAAATTGGCCGGCGTGGCGACGATCAATTGCCATCCCCTCAGCAACCAGAGGACGACGTCGTTGTCACGGGAGGCGCTCGAGAAGTTCCTGGCCGTTACAGGCCGCGATCCTTCCTACATCGACCTGGACGACGACAGCCCGACCTGAGCAATCGATCTGCTGCGGCTCCCCGCTTGGGCAGGTCGCTGGCGCAGAGCCCGGGTTCGCGGCCTCCCGAATGGTCTTGTTTTTGCTTTCGTAATAACCGCAATATGGCGCTCCGATCGCGAGATTGGGGAGATGCGGTTCCACGACAAGGCCGAAGCCCCGGCCCTCGCGCGGATACGCTCGGAGGCAGGGATGGAGAGAACGATACGACCGCTTCGCGTCGGCTTTATATTGTCGAACAACTTCACGCTGACGGCGTTCTCGAACTTCCTGGATGTCGTGCGATTGGCGGCCGACGACGGGGACAACAGCCGTCCAATCCGATGCCAATGGCACATCATGTCCGCGGGCGGCGATCCAATCAGGTCCAGCAGCGGCGTGCTGGTCACGCCCACCTCCAAATTCATCGACCCGTCCGAGCTCGACTACATCGTTGTGGTCGGAGGCCTGCTTCACGACGGTCCGCAGATCGACGAGCGCACCGGCAAATATCTTTTGACGGCGGCCGAGTCCAGCGCGGCGATCGTCGGTGTCTGCACCGGCAGCTTCATTCTCTGGCGCCTGGGCCTCCTGCGCCAGAAGAAGTGCTGCATCAGTTGGTACCACTATCGCGACTTCCTGGAGGAGTTCGGCGACACGTTGCCGATTGCAGACCAATTGTTCGTTGTCGATGGCAGGCGCATCACGTGCTCGGGCGGGATCGGCGCAGCCTATCTTGCGGCGCACATCGTCGAGTTGCGCCTTGGCCTGTCCAACGCGCAGAAAGCGCTTCACATCATGCAGATCGACCGGATGCGACCGGGCTCATCGGCTCAATCGGCTCCGCCTACGGAGTTCGTCGGCAACGATAGTCGGATCTCGCGCGCCTTGTTGATCATGGAGCAGAACCTGTCGTCCCCCCTTTCCATTGCCCGGCTGGCGGCGAAGGTCCGCCTCAGCACACGTCAACTCGAGCGGCTGTTCAAGGACGAGACGGGTCAGTCGCCTCAGAACGCCTATTTGCGCTTGCGGTTGAAGCATGCACGCTGGATGATGAAGACCGAGATGACGCTTGCGGCCATCGCTGCGGAAACCGGATTTGTCGACGGATCCCATCTCAGCAAGGCCTACAAATCCACGTTTGGGAGCAATCCGTCCGGGGATCGCAAGAGATCTGTCGGTAGCGTCCCAGATCTCGAACCAAGCGCGGAAGGTCGCCGGGTCTATGACCCTGCCTGAACTCAGTTTCTCACGAGATTGATTGCTGCGCTCAGTCAGCGGCATGTTGATCAGACTCCGCGGCCGAAGCCCCAGCCGCCGGTCGACGATACCGGGAGAGTCGCTGGTGATATCGGCCACATTTGGGGTCAGCGCACCTGCTTTTTCTTCTCGTAGATCAGAGCCTCGGTCTGCACATCCGACAGCGCACCGGCCCCCAATACTTGAACCGGACTTGTCTGATCGTAGTTGTAACTGCGCCGATTGTTCCTACGACGTTCTTCCTCCTGAGGCGGCTTTTGATCGCGTCGCGGCGTTTCCTGATCGCTCTCGCCGCCAAAGCCGAGCAGCTCGACGATGATGATCGACGGCCGGTCATTCGCGGGCTGCTGCGTCGCGTCCTTGACCGCGTCGGCCGCTGCCTTGTCCTTGGTTTCGACCGTCAGATTGACGGCCGGGGCCTGCACCTTCGGCACGCCCTTGGTCTCACCGCCAACCTTGATGTTGTCGGTGTTGAGCACATACATCGCCGCCACGGTGAAATTGCCGCTGACCCGGATTCCGGCGTCGCCCGCATCCACCGTGCCGACCGGAGCGATCAACGAGACGTCGCCGGCCTCGACACCGGTGAAGCCGATGATGGTGCCGATGCCGCTGCCGGAAATGTCAGCCTTTTCCATGACCTTCGTAACGGCGTCGGCATCGGTGGCGATTTCCGGCGCCGACGGCACGCGCGTGGTCTTGGCGCCGCGGCCGGCGTCGATATCGCCGAGCGTCGACCAGATCACCTCGTCGCCGCCGGCGAAGGTGAGGATGCGCGAGCGGTTCACCGTCACACTGTCGCGCGCAAAGATGTTGATGTCACCATAACCAAGCGTGACCAGGCCGGCGCCCGGCGGCACCACCGTGCCCAGCGCCGCCACCTGTAGTCCGCCGCCCGGTGTCAGCGTCTCGATACCGCCGCCAGCCATAGTGAGGAACGCGGTGTTGCCGATCTTGATATCGCCGCTCCAGTCCTTGCCGGGGAACAGCGTCTCGATCGCGGTGTAGCCACGCTTGTAGCCGCCGTGGATCGGCCGACCATCCGCATCGAGCGTGTTCTGATCGTCGCCGGCAGCCTTCAACTCCTGAATATACACCTGGCGCAGGAAGCGCTGCTGCGTCAGCGCAGGCAATGACTGGAAGCGCGTCCAGGCGCCGAGCGGCGACAAGGTCTCGCCGGTGATCTCCTGGATGAACGAGACCAGGCCGGACCTGACCTTGTGCGAAGATCCGCCGCGCGTTTCGAAGGCGTCGGTCAGGTAGATTGGCAGCATGACGCCATCGATCGTCGCCTTCAGGTAATCCGGCATCGCCGTGACATCGGCAGGATCGAGATAAGCTGCCGCCAGCGCATCGTAGGAGGGCTGCTTGCCTTTGAGGCCGGCCATCACGGAGATCGCGGCGCCGTCGCGCGGCAGTCCCCGAATCTCCGAGGTCTCGACCGGGCGGTTGTCGGCGTAGGCGTAGTAGTTACCACGACTGTTGATCACGAAGTTCGTGCTATAGACGTCTCGCCCCGCTGCCAGTGCAATCATGCCCGGGCCTTGGATATCGATGTTATAACCGATGATATCGTTTCCGGCCTCGAGCAGCGAAACATCAGAACGATGAACGTTACGCAGGTCGTAGCTGATATTGCGAATATCGGCCCCGGCACGGAACCAAGTCTGCTCGTTGGTGGTGACCTTTCCGAGGCGCATCACGTTGCCGGCAACGATCGGCGAGCCCGATATTGTGCCACTTCTTGCAAAGATACGGCTGGGCTCCTCGTCGCCCTCGTTAGCCAAATGATCCGGATTGCGAACGCCTTCGATATAGCTGCGATGCGGACTGTCGCTGTGACTGATCGGATTCTCGAACGTCATGGTATTGAACAGGAGAGCATGAAATCCACTGTTCGCAGGTGACTGGAAATCGAGCTCGAATGGATACTTCACGAGCTGGATAGCCGCACCTGCGCCTCCGCCCACAGGCCTGAAAGGCGAAGGCATCATCTCGAGGGTCGCCCGTGACATGGTTATTTCACCGAGCATCACATCAGTTTCGGCGAGGATACGGAGTTCGGGATGGCTTCCGGGAGCCGTGTAGAGACGATTGAGGTTGGTCACCGATCCGTTGAGAGCAGCGATGCGCGTCATTGAGGGATAGAGATTGGTCGCCATCAGACCGATGATCGAATAGTCGATATCGTCCGTGTAGACGCCGCCGCTGGACATATTGAGGTCCTTGGAGAGAAATCTCCCCTGGTTGGCCAACGTCACGTTGCCGCCTACCGCCAGCAGGTCGAGTGCCGTCCGATCAGTGTAACCGCTCATATGGGCGTTGTAGAAATCCTGACCGCCGAGCTTCAGGGAGTCGGAGCTGAGCAACAGGGGATCCATGACCGTCTGCAGGAGCAGGTCACCAGCGGTTCTGACCTTCATCGTCGCGTCGCCAAGCGCAATCACCGGTGCAATGGCATAGACATCGATCTGCGTCGCCGACTGCTGTGCAAACACCGTGCGTCCGACGGTGAATTCGCCCGCGCTGATGGTGCCGGCGCCACGTCCCACATAATAATAGCCTGCGCGGATCGCGCCGCCGGCTTCGACCTCCATCAGGCCGCCGTTGCGGATTTCGAGAAGCTTGGGCTCGCCGCTCGACATTCCGCCGCGGACGCGGCCGTTGGTGGGCAGCGCCACCAGCAAGTTGACCAGATCACCGCCCACATTGACCGACACGTTGCCGCCGCCGAGCGCACCGACGCCTTGCTGGAAATTGCCGTAATCGACCCACCATGAGCTCTGCTGGCCCGGCAGATAGACATAGCTTCCGTCGGTCGAGCCGACCTTCTTCAGCCACTCCACGAACAGCTGGTTGTCGTCCGGATTGGCCGGCAGCACCGACCCAACGCTGCCCTGCGCCGAGATTGTGAGATTACCGCCCTTGATGCCATAAGTCGCATTCACCGGCACGATGAAGTCGGCAAACGAGGTCTGGTCAGCTCGTCCCGCTGTGTAGATGACGGATTCGTTGTGCGCCAGAACCAGATCGCGGCCAGCCACGACACCGATATCACCGGTGCCGGTGCGGACGACCTTGCCGACGGCGGCATCGCCAACAATGAGCGAACCGCTGCCTGATGGCAGAGCCGCCAGCGGAGCGACCGCAAGCGCGCTTGCCGAGGTCAGATCGGCACCGGAGACGAGCCGCAGATCCCACGAGGCGGTATCCTGCAGTACACCACTCCGGTCCGCCGCCGAGAATCCATCGCTGAGATGGCCAAGGATGGTGAGATTGCCGGCCGCACGCAGCGTCAGTCCGCCGGCGCGGGCGTTGGCACCGAAGTCGGCAAACAGATTCCAGTCGGTTTCGGCGACGAGGTCGCCCGAGCTTCGGATCTCGATGCCGGGCATCACGGCAAGGCTGCCCGAGGCATTGAGGCGTGCAGCAATCGCCGCGGCACGGCCAGCGAAATTGTTGGCATCGGCAATCGCCGCCGCGCGGACCGCGTCAACCGAGCTGCTGTCATAGACGCTGACGCCTTCGAGCACGGCGGAACGTGCGCCGACAATATTGGCCTGGAGATTGCCGACCGCGATCTCGTCGTGACCGGCCGACTGCCGCGCGCGGAAGCGTACACGGCCCCCCTCGGCGCCGGAAACGTCGATGCTTCCACCGCGCAGATCCAACTGGCCGCCGCTGGCTTCCAGCGTCACGCGCCCGCCACCGAATTCGCCGTTGGCGCCGGCCTGCAGCCGGGCGGAGCTCAGCATCGTCAGCCCGTTGCCGGCGCTGACTGCGATCGTGCCGCCATATTCCGAGCGAGCATCGATCACGCCCGCCAGGGTGACTGAGCCCCGGTCAGCGACCAGCGCGAAGTCCGCGACGTTGGTGATGCCGTCGATCACCACATTGCCCGAGCGTATCCGGAACTGCCGCGACGCGGAGAAGCCCGACACGTTCAGCGTCTGGCTCATGGTGGCAAAGTCCGGCAGCGTCGCGATGTCCAGCGCAAACGAACCGCCCTTCTCGCCGACTTTCGCCTGGGCCTGGATGCGCCCGTCGAGCACCACGGTGCCGCCGTTCGATGCGGCCATCGAGAGCTTTCCTGCCGCGCCGCCATCGGCATGCGCGGCAAGATTGAGCGTTTCGCCCGAAGTCAATAGCACCGAGCCGACCGCCGTCAATGCGATGCTGCCTGCATCGGCGAACTGCGCGACGTCAAAGAACTCCTTCCTGGAGCCACCGACATCGACCAGGCCGCCTTGGCCGATCACGACATTGCCACCGGTCGCAGTCAGATTGACGGCACCTCCAAGCGCCACGATGCGCCCACTGAGATCGACGCTCGATCCTGTCAGCGAAAAGCGGGTGCCGAGGCTGAGTTCGGGACGATCGATGGCGCTATCGCCGCCGCCGATCACCCGAAGCGCGCCCTGGGTGACGATCGATTGCGATGCGCCGCCGCGCCCGGTCACCACCGGACCGGCTAACGTCACGGTCGCCATATCGGCTTCGATGCTGCCGTTGCCCTGCCCGACGATCTGGCGGCCCGCATTCAGCGTGACCGCATCGAAGCCCCGCAATACCTTGTTGCCGCCGCCAAGAACGATTTCGTCGGCGCTCAGTGTCAGCTGGAGATGACCGGCCCCGACGGGGCTGCTGAAGCTGCCGCCGCTGTTATCGAGCGCGATGCTGCGACCGCTGATCGCGATGGCACCATTGCCGTAACCAACCAGCCCGGCAGAATCCAGCGTCACCGCATTCAGACCGGCACCGCCAAGATTGACCGAGGTGTAGACGTCGATCGTGCTGTAGCTGCGCAAGGTGAGAGCCTGCGTATTGGCCAGTTGCGCCAGTGACACCGCATCGAGAACGAGGCCGGAGGTGCCGCCGCCGAAGCCGATCCGGCCGCTCGACAGTGACAGCGCCACGCCCGAAAGCTTCGCATTGCCGGCGACCAACGTGTTCTGAGTCGCATCGATCAGCAGCGCATTGCCACCCGCAAGTGTCGCATTGGCGCCGATCGTCACGATCCCGCCCGTCGTGATATCGACATTCTCGCGCAGCACCTTGACAGCATTGCCGGTGGAGACACGAAGCAGGGCACCGTAATCCCTCGACGGGCTCAACAGCACATCATTGTCGGGATTGCCATCGCTCACGCCGCCGAGGTCGCCGTAGACCGCCTTGACCTGCGGCGTCATCACGAGATCGACGCTGCTGCCCGGGGCTGTTCCGCTTGCGAGGATGACGCTGCCGTCGCCGACGCGAATCGTACCGCTCGCCGCAAAGAGGATTTCCGATCCCGTCAACGCACTCGTCGCATCGTTGCGAATGACAACGTCGCTCGCTGTCACATCGATACGCAGGCCTCTCGCGTCACCACTGCGAACGCCACCGATCAACAGACTGCCGGCGCCGAATTTGCTGAGCGCGTTCGCGTCGACCACCAGATAGCCCGTCAGATCGCCACGATCCTGACCGCTGCCGACGATCGCGATCCTGCTCCCGGCGATATCCACCAGACCGCCGCGACCGCCCGCAGCCGGTTGCGATTGCAGCAGACCTTCCAGCACGAGCTCGGTCGTCGCCTTGAACACCACCGATCCGCCGTCGGTTGGAAGCCGCGGCGTGACGATATTGACGCCGGTGAGACGGTATTGCCCAAGCTTGAACGCGTCGGATGCGAAGTAGGTGTTGGCGAAGGCTTCGTTGTACTCACTGTAGCTGCGCAAGGTCGTGCCCGACATCACCCGCCACGTCGAGCGGAGCTGCTCGAAGCCTCCGCCATAGGCATCTGCCCGGTAACCGCTCATCAGCAACGAACCGTCCGCCATCGGCACGGAATTGAGGACCTCCTTGCCCGCGGACTCCTTCACGACGGACACCGCGTACGCCCCGGGCAGCAAGGCGTAGCGCGCCGGCAGCAAGGCGTACCAGCCAGCGGCGAGGCCATTGCCCCCGGCAAGCCAGACTTGATCCTGTGAAGCCGTCGATACATTCAGCCCCGGCATGATCGCGTAAAGTCCTGCCTGGGTCAGCACGTCGTGCGAACCGCCCGGACCGGGGACATGCTCCCAAGCATAAAGATCGCCGCCACCGCGAATGTCGACAACCGAACCGGCCGCGAGCGTGACGCCGGGCGCATTGAGGACGATATTCTTTTCCGGCAGCTTGCTCAGCGTTGGCGTCGGATTGCCCGTGGTCGGCTTCGTGATCGGATCGTTCCAGAACTCGTCGTTGCTCAAGGTCCCGTAAGGGAGCACGAGACCTTCGCCGGATACCGACGTGATACTTCCTGCGCCCAGTGCGATGCTGTCCGTGGCGGTGAAGGTGATGCTGCCAAACGGCGCGCGCACCACGCCGTTCTGCGCGATCACCGGCGCCTCGAGGTTCAAAGTGCCGGCGGCTGACAGTGGCAGCCCTGTATCGCCGTTGCGCTCGATGACCAATTGCGTGCCGGCCTTGATCGAAGCAAGGATGCCGGTAGCCGGATAGACCTGCCCGACCTTCAGCTCGAGACGGCCGTCTGCATCGAGCGACGAGGTGCGGTTTGACCGCAGATCGGTCAGCAGGCCGCCCATCCGGAGATCGCGCGCCACCAGCTGCGTTTCAGCGAATCCGCTAAAGGCCGCTCTGGTGATGTCGATCAGATCGGCGGTCAGCACGACCTTGCCGACGCCGGCCGGGCCGGCTGAACCGGATCCGCCGAGGAGCGCGATATAGGGCGCGGTCAGCTTGGCCGTTCCTGCGCCGCCGCTGTTGATCGCGCCCTCGATCGAGATCGATTTTCCGAGCGACAGATTGATTGCCGGCGCAACTATGAATCCGCTGGTATTTGCCTTGAGATTGGCGAAGCCGCCGTTGTTCACGGTGTCGGCCGAAATCTTCGTGACCTTGACGTTGGCGGTCGGCAACTCCAGGCGTTGAGTGGCGTCAGGATCCGTGAAGAAGTATTTCGACAGCAGCGCGATCTGGTTGGTGAGTTGTGGCGTAACCGATGCCAGCGGCTGAGGGAGGCTGCTGGGCGTCGAGTCCGCGTTGAGATCGACGATGGCCAATCCCCCGCCGCGCGTGAGAGCGGTCGTCGCGTTCTGAAGGTCGTTTCGTACGATAGCGAACTGAAAGGCCAGGTCCGAACCGGAGCTGTATTCCGCGTAGATGTCCAGGTTCCTCCGCGGGTTGACCGCGACGATCGCCCCGGTGTCCCTGTCAACGTAGTACAGCGCCGGAAGCGTGAAGCCCGGCGTTGGCTCCGAAGAGCTTCCCACCGAGATATCGATCGTGCCTCCGACCGATCCAGCGCCGCCGGCATATCCCTGGAATGATCCTGCGACGACATCATTGGCGGCGCCGCTCAGCTTTAGTGCAATCGTACCGCCGTTACTGGCGAGGCTGTAGGTCCAGACCGCGCCCCGTCCCATCGCCAGATCGAAACTGCCGCTCGCCCCCGAGACATCGATCAGCGAACCGGCTTCGATCTTCATCACCGCCGCATCAGCGAGGCTGACACCGCCTCCGGCCAGCACCGTCCCGGAGCGCAGACCTCGCGCATCGATCTCCGTCACCGATGTGCCGCGTGCCAGCAGTTGCGCTCCTGCCGTGAGCGCGAGCTCGCCATTGGCGGACACGGAGATCGAGCCCGCCGGCGCGTCGATCACGCCACGCACGATCACGTCGCCGGGGATGGTGGTATCGGTCAGATCCTTATGACCGATGGCAGCCAGCGAGACGGAGCCGCGGACATCGGTCCGCACCACGGAGCCGGCGCCAACGGCGACGTTGTCGCCGATCAGGGACAGAGAAGTTGGCTTGCGATCCAGCCGATCCGCCGTCGGGAGCAACGCGAGCTTGCCAATTGCAGTGATCGGTGTGCCCGATGCAAAGGCGGAAACATCGACGCCGGCGAGATCGACATTCAACGGAAGCTGCGAAATCGTGGCGCCGTCCGCGACGGTAATGTTTCCCGTACTCGTCAACGACAAGCCGCGGAAGCCACGTTCGCTGTAGAGCGTCTCCGACAGCCGCAACACGGCGGGATCCGCCGGAGCGGTGCCGCCTACCTGGACCGATCCTGACGTAATAATCGTGAGTGAGCCACCCGAACCTGCCGCGTAGCCGCGCAGATCGAGTTCCGACAACTGATTGGCATCCGTGACCGACAGCGTGATGGCGCCGGCATCGCCGAGTTTCAACTTCGGCTTCGCGCCGCTCGTGTCGTACCAGCCGCCGCCGGACACGTCCAGCGTGATGCCCGGCGCGAAGTCGCCGGTGAGCTGGATCGTGCCGCCCTTGATCACGGGAAGCCGCGCGCCATCTGGGCCATTGATCCATTCACCACTGACATCGATCGCGGCGCCGCGACCGAAGGTCGCCGTCTCCGCGCCGGCAAACCAGACATTACCGCCAGCAATGCGAATGCTGCCGTCAACTCGAAAGCTGGCCGGATTTACAGTGCCAACATTGGCAATCACGTTGAACGTCGTGCCCGGCGCGAGCTCGAGTTTCTCGTCCTTGTCCAGCGTGAAACTGTTGGCGACATAGAAGGCAAGCTTCGACATGCCGGCGTCGGCCAGCACATCAGAATCGAGGTAGGTTGTCTTATCGCGAACCGATGTATCTCTATCCTGGGTGCCGTGGTACCATTTCGCATCCAACGGGCTGCTCGCGGTAAAGTTGGCAGGCAGCGTCTCCGGCTCGGCAGCGATGATGAGATTGCCCAGCAGCCACTGGCGATGCTCGTCGGCGTTGCCGCCAATCGTGAACGTGCCGGCGGTGGCGAGTTGGCCGGACGCCGCCTGCCGTTCCCCCGTGATGACCCCGCCCCAGTAGCTACCCTCGAGCACCATGGCTTCTGCAGCGAAGAACTGGATCGAACCGGCATCGCGGCCTTCGGTATAGCCCCGTTCGAACCGCGTGCCGTTGCTGCGATCCAATGGGTTGCGCCAGGTCTCGGTGATGCCGGCACGCTCATGCCTGCGAGTGAAGCCACCCGCGAGACCGACATAGAGACGATCGGGCGTCGCCGCACCGATATCGTAGACTCGACCGTCCGCCCCCAGAATCTTGGTCGTGGTGATCCAGCCGTCCGCATAGCGCACCGAGCCGCCAGAGACGTCGAGCAATGAACCTTCGCGGGTTACGATCGAGCCACTCGACTTGATGAAGATCGAGCCTGCCTTGGTGGATAGCTCACCCAGCGTTGTCTTGCCAACTCCGATCCAGCCGGAGAAATCGCCTAGCGGCGTGCCAACCCATTTGCCGGGCGAACCTGCGATCCAGTTGACGTCGGCCATGGGCCCGTCCCCGAACAAGCCGCTGACGCGCTTGTCGACGCTGACTGTCAGTCCGCGCAGCCACGAGTCACGATACAAAGGCGAATCGCGCAGTTCGTTGATACGAAATTCACCGGTGACGACGTTGCTCTCCATGGTGAGCAAGACGTCCTGCAGACCCGCGACGCTGAGATAGGCATCTTCGCCGATATACACGCGGCTGCCGTCGCGCCTCACCGGCTCCCCTGTGATGGGAACATTGCCTGACAGGGCCGATGTGCTGGCAACGATGCTGATGGTGCCGGCCGGCACGATGACGCTGGCTTGGGCCTCGATATCGATGAATTTCCCGCGCATCTCGATGCGACCGGGACTGTAACGCGTCGCCAGCGACGTCTGTTCGATGTCACTGGTATCAGTGAGGTCCGGCATCGCCGTGGTGACGCTGCCGGGGCCCAGAACCAACGTGCCAGTCGACCAGTAGCGCAGCGGCGGCCCCTCCGGCATCGAGCTGCCATAGGACATCATGCCCTCGCCCCAGGCGCGCAGCCGGATGGAGCCTTCGCGGTTGTTCAACGCGGTCGAGGCCTCGAGCGCGCCGTTCTGCACGATCTCGCGGGACATCAGGGTGATGTTGCCGTGGTCGGCCCGCACCATGCCATTGTTGACGACGTTGTAACCGACCGAAGCGCCACGCGCCGCCATCTCCGGGAACACGACGTCCTTCAGGCCCAGCGTGTAGTCGTTGTCGCCGACCCAGTTTCCCTGACCGGTCACTGTCGCCATATGGTAGTAGTCGAACATCCAGCGCATCGGCGCCGAGACGGCGACGTCGAGACCGCGAACGCCAGACTGATCGGTCGTGAGGTAGATCTGTTCGGCCGCCGCCATGATGACCTGGCCGTCGGGCGCCGAAATACGGCCGGAGTTGAGGACGTGCGGCGCAAACATCAGGGCCTTGCCGCCGCTCGCCATTGTGATCTGCGCCCCGGCCTCGATCCGCACATCGCCTGGAGCGTCACCGATGATCGCGCCTGCGACCTGGCTGGGATCGTTGAGCCCGACAAATTGGTTCGGGTTTTGTTGTCCGAGATAGCCGAATTGCGGCTTGGCAATACTGCTGCCCGATGGATCGTCGAAGACCATCAGCTGTTTGTTGATGCCGGCGCGGAACTGTTCATCCGACAGGCCCAACGACGAGGCGACGAAAGTGTTGACGTTGATCTGGCTCGATCCGCCGAAGATGATGCCGTTTTTGTTGATGACGTAGACTTGTCCTTCGGCCTTGATCGTGCCGAGGATCCGGCTTGGAGCCAGCGTCGGATCGGTGACACGATTGAGCGCAATCCAGTTGGCGGCGTCGGCACGACCGGCGGTCTGGTTGAAATACAGATCGGTCTCGCGGCCGACATTGAAGCTGGACCAGTTCAGGATTGCTTTTTGCTCGGTCTGCCTGACGGTCACCGTGGTGCGGCCTCCACCCTGGGCCTGCGTCGGCAGATCGGCGCCGGTCCAGACGCCCGGGACGGCTCCGGCCCCCGGCGCCGTCACCAGTCCTTCGGGCGTCAGTCCGTTCGGGACCATGCTTTGTGCCGCCAGCGCCGCCGCACGCACGGCGGCTTGACCGTCGCGCAGTGCCTGCAATGAAGCCGCCGCGCGCGCCATCGACTCCAGCGCCTGCTTGGCCGCGAGCGACGACTGCTGAGTGGCCAACTGCGCGGCCGTGGCAGTAGCTGCCGCAGGCGAACCCGAACCCGTGCTTGTGCTCCCCAGGCTGCGCGCCTGCGCCCCCGCAATGCTGCCGAGCAGCAGCGCAGCGGCACTAACCCCAACGAGCAAGTTGTTCTTGAGGGTGGCGCGGCGGGATCGGTCGGCGGCAGGCTGGACGGACATGGCTTGATCTCTCGGCAAAGACTTTGACGTGAAGCTGATTTCACGTGGATGACGTCACTCGAAGCGACGCTTTTCCTCTGCGTAGAGACATGCCGAAGCGCGGCACCGAAAAAAAAATAAGAAATAGTTCGAGCTCAGGAATTCCCAAGCAATCGACGGCGTTTAGCTCAGCAGGACGATGCCGCCCGGCAAGGATGTGACGGTCGCGCCAAACAGTTTCTCGACTTGCTCAAGGATCGCATCGACGTTGCGAACCCGGAAATTGGCGCTGAACAGCCGCGCGCCGAGCGCAGAATTCACGACGATGATTTTTCCGGAACGATAACGATTGATTTCGGTGATGACTTCACGTAGCGGCTTGGAGTGGAAGATCAACAGATCGTCTTGCCAGGCGGTCACGATCGCTGCATCGACGAACGCGGGCTTCCCCAAGCCTGATCGATCGTAGGTGATCTGCTCGCGGGCGCGCAACGACGCTGTCGCCGCGCCGTACGAGACGTGAACGTTCCCCTCGATGCAGGTCACGCAAACCGCGTGCCCATCATTCCGTATGTTGAATTTCGCTCCAATTCCGCTGGTTTGGCCTTGACGGGACGTCACGACAAAGGCCGGCCCCGCACCAGATGGCGTCGCGACCAGCGCCTCGCCCGAGATCAGCTCGATCCCCGCGGCCTCCTTCGCGACCTGGCGCAGCGCAATGCTGGTCTGGGTATTCATCTCGACGAAAGTCGAGTCGGCCACCACAATACGCCGCCGCTCGCCGGTGTGCGTCCGATAGTCGGCCGCCATTTCCGACCAGGATGGCCAGAGGCCGAGCGGCGGCTGCACGACGAGATATGCCGCGCTCGCAGCGATGGCGGCGGCGGCCCCGCCGCCGAGCACGGCACGACGTGACATCGAGATAGAGGCGAACGTCCGCGCGGCCGGGCGATTCCCCTCAAATACCTCGGGCCCCAAGGCCTCCCACATCCGGG
The DNA here is from genome assembly GCF_055456055.1 of Bradyrhizobium sp. LeoB3. Taxonomy (NCBI): domain Bacteria; kingdom Pseudomonadati; phylum Pseudomonadota; class Alphaproteobacteria; order Hyphomicrobiales; family Nitrobacteraceae; genus Bradyrhizobium; species Bradyrhizobium sp. LeoB3. Next base: position 103,162 of record NZ_JBVBEF010000002.1, on the reverse strand, counting down.
TGGCCTTCATAAACGCGGTGCGATGCGCCGGATCGCGCTCGCACCACATCTTGCCTTCCCGCACGTCAGCAGGTCCTGCTTCCCCCGAGGTGAAACGGACCAGCCAATCGTGCGCTTCGCGCTCGATCCGCTCCAACTTTTCGCGTGGGCTATCGGTCATCCCTGTCATCAATACGCTTGCCGGCCCCCTGTCCATGCGATTGCTGAACGGGCTGAGGGCCGAATCTTTGCACGAGTTTCCGATCCAGACGAAGCGCGCAATGGGCTAACGCATGCTTCAACTCGATCTCAACCAGTCTTTGTGATATCTCCAACTGTACTGCAATTGCGTGCAGGGTTTTTCCTTCAACGCGCGCTGCATGCAGGATAGCGCGCCGTCGCGGGGTTAATTCCCGGATCGCCTGTTGAAAGGCTTCGAGCTCGATCTTCGCTTCCAGGCTTCGTTGGGGACCGGGCGCTTCATCGGCAATGTCGAAGGCGATCTTCGCGTCATCGAGCGAAACCGTGTATTTTTCCGAGTGCAGTTTCCTCAGGGCGATATTTTTGGCCATGCGCAACAAGTAAGAGCGCGGCCGCTGCACCGGCGGCAGATCCGCGCCCCGGCAAAGCTCCATATACGTGTCCTGCAAGGCGTCACCTGCAAGCTCCACCGAATTCAATCGACGGGCCAACCTGGCTCGCAAATCATCATAGCAGAGTGTCAAAAAACGGCGCAATTCGGCGCGGCTGCTGTGGGTCATGCGGGATCGCGACGCTGGACCCTTGTCCCGCAAGCGTCGTACGCGCCTCCTGCCTCGCGCACCGACATACTAGCGCCCGGCCTTCTGGTCGACGGGTGATGCGCAGAGCCTCGCATCGGCCGCTGCTCCCGGCAGCGCAACCATGGTGATCGGTTGCGGCATCTGCGCCGGTGGCGGTTCGGTCATGCGTGACTTGCCAAGCGTCGCCAACAGCATCCGGTGACTTGCCTGTTCGCCGGCCGATCCGTCCAGTTCTGCGTGCTGCACCAATCCCGACGAACTGATCCACAGCTTGATCACCAGCCGATAACTCACGGGACGCATGTCGGGATACCGGCACAGAATACGCAGGATATCGGCTTGCACCACAGCGAAATAGCGCTGGTATCGGCCATCCTGGGCGATCCGCGCCGTAGCGAACGCATGCGCCGCATCATCGCCGGGATGAATCAGCAAGTAGCTGTTTTCGCGCGCGCGCAGTGGGACGAGTTCTGTCCCTGCGAGCAGGTCTCTGAGAGCATCGTCACGCGTAAGGGCGCCGGTGACCGCAGAGGATCGCTGTCCGATCGCCGCTGCGCCGTCGTAATATACCTCGGTCCCGGTCGCCGCGCAGAACGCGTCTATCGCAGACGCCAGAGGTTGCGCGGGGATGTCGAAGGAAGTCGCTCCCGCCGGCGATGCATGCGACAGAGCCAAAACCATCATCAAATGCGCGACAACAACGGCAAGATCCCGTGTGATCACGCACTTCCACCAGCTGACGATGTTCATGAAATGCTGGTTCACCTTGGCAAACACGTTACTCACGGATGGCTGCGGATCGATCCGTTACGAATTAAACCGGAGGCCGGTCAATCAGAAACTCCTCCCAACTTACGACGCTGCGCAAGACGGTATTGTGACACGCCTCGACTACGGATCTGGCGTCACCAAATGCTAAACGCCGTCGTTTACTCGACAGGCGTCGTCTCATCCGAACCAATCATCGATTTGGGTGCTTGACGCGCGGCGCAGTATCAAGCCTTGCGGCGGTAAATTTGCACCTCTTGCGCGAGATATGCTGACATGATGCTGCCGCAACGGGCCTCACTGATCCCGACATGGAGCGATTGTTTGGAGCACCTTAACGACATAGCGCTGTCGTCGAGGTCTTGAAGATCGAGAGCTTCCGGCGATACGGCGAAGGCGATCGGCGAGACTCACGAAGTCAAGTGTGATCCGGCCGGGCGGATCATCAGCCGCGCGAGGCTGTCGAAAGTTGAAAGAGGAAAGCCGAACCATTCCGATCGCGGGCAAGATTGCTCGCGGGCTCGGGCTAAGCCTTTCTTCGATCGTTGGAGGCGCTGAAGCATCCGGTGACGCGATCCGGGTAGTGCCATCCAGCGCTCGATTGACGTTCGTAGACAAAGCAAACGGCTTTGAGCGCGAGTTGCCTCCACCGCCTTCAGATATTCCAGGTATCGAAGTGCTGCGCCACGAGATCGCGCGTGAAAAGGCTGGTGTAGGTCGTACACCTCGACCTCGATCCGAGACCCAACTGTGAAGTCTCAAGCAGAGGGCCGGACGCAGAATCCCACACCACGAACTGTATGAATGATTAAGAGTCTGCGGCTTGGTCATTTGACCAAGCCGCTCCATGACAATCCGATACTATTTCTTCAATGGCGCATAGAACGTTCCATCGACCTCGGCGATGTCATCCTGATCGAGCTTTCGAACCTCGAGAACAGTACGTGGCGGATAGGGCCCTTTATCCCAAAGATCTTCCTGCACCTTATTCACCACAGGGCGTAAACGCACGACATCAGATACATAGATGGTCAAGCGTACCGCATCTCTTAGTGACGCACCCTCGGCAGCGGCGACCTGCTGCATATTGACGAACATCTGGCGGATACGTGCCTCCTCGCCTTCAACGAGCTTGTTGGTGGCAGGATCGATACCGCGCATGCCGCCGACAAACACAAAATCGCCAGCGCGAGCACCTGCGCTCCACGATCCGGTCGGCTTCACACCTCCGTCGACGGACGGGATGATCTTCACTCCGTCAGCACAAGCCGGGCTTCCTATGAAAACACAAGCCAGAACGGTGGCGAGCAAGCGTGAATCAACAGTCATACATATCCTCCAGGTGAACAAAGAAAACTTGGCTTTCGCGCCTCAGCAACTGAGAACGACTGCATCGATCAATTTTCCAACCACGGACCTCGTCGTCGCTGCCAGAATGGCGCGTCAATAAAGCGCTGCTCGGAGGCATACATCGCCGTTTGTGCAGCAAGGTGCGATGCGATGCCTTGCAGGAACTGCTGCTGATACCGAACCGCTTTCGTCCCGTCGTTTTGCGTAAGAAGTCCGACAACGCTTTCGGCGGCCTGAATTCCGCTCCACAGGGCGGTAGCAAGTCCGTTCGCGCCGAGCGGATCCAACGCACTGGCAGCATCGCCAGCTCGAATGATGAATGGTTCAACAAGCTCCGACGCTGTTACGGTGCTGGCTGCGGCGAAATGCAGTTCGGGCGCCGCGGCCAGATCCATACCAAGACTCGACAAGCGCGGAGAGATCGCTGTTGTTTGCGACGCCAGGTCGGCCCACAGGCCGGCATTCTTGCGCAATCCTGCCGGCAGCAGATCGGAATCAGTAAAGAGTCCCACCAGCATACGGCCCCTGGGCAGCAACGACATATACCACCATCCTATCGCCACTGCCTCAACAAGCGTAACCGGGATGGCCTCAACGTCCTCATCAAGCGTGAAGACGCCGTAGCAGGCCACGAGCTTGTCGAGGCGACGGAGCGTCACCGCCGAACCTGCGGTCACAGCGGAGCGGCCTGAACAATCGACCAACAGCCGCGTATTCACCGATGATCCGTCAGCAAGCTCAACGGCGATTCCGGTTTCAGATCTCGAGAACTGGCGGGCTTCACAGAAGTCGCGACTTACGCCATCGGCTTCGAGTGTTTCCGCCATCCGAGCCTCAAGCCGATAACGATCGATGTGCCAGCCCGACATTTCTTCCTGGTGGAACAGACCACGACGCAGCGCTCTATTACCCCACACGGAATAGCTGCCTTGACTGACTAACGCCGTCTCTGCATCAAGCAGGCTATGCCACCCAAGTGTTTCCAGATGGGGCCCGGCCCGAAACGACAGCGTTTCGCCCCGACTGGCAACATCCGACAATGGGGCGACAAGAAGGGCATCAATCCCGCGACGCGACAGGATGCGGGCACATGCCATTCCGGCCATGCCCGCCCGCAAAATGACGGCCTGACGTTCTGTCACTACTTCAGTTCTTTGTTCGCGGCCAAATCCGTCGAACCGCGCTGCACCTCGACGAAGACTTCTGCAGGAACGCCAGGAATATCCTTGGGGCCACTGCGACGCACGACAACGCCCATCTGCGTCCAGAGCTCGATCATCCGGCGCAGGCCGTCTGTATAGCTTGCATCGACGTGCAAGCCGACGCCGGCCGCGCCGCGCGACCAGGCGACACGCGCGTGATAGAAGCGCAGGCGCTCCTCCATCGGAAGGTCGGTACGCATCATCTGCTTGTAGAACCCTTCCGGCAGAACATCGACGGGCAAAAGCGCCGGCCACCACACTGGCGTCGGGAACCCCTCGCCCGTCAGCACAGATTGGCAGCTGAACGCATCGCCCTGCCACGGAACACCCATCCAGCGCGTGAGGTCGCCAGGCGCCTGCGGTCCAACGGGAGCCCCATCCTGCGGTCGCTGCGGATCGCCTGAGAACACATTCTGCGGATTGAGTTGTAGTCCGATGTTTTGAACCAGCTTCTTCCGGTTCGAAATCGCGATACGGAACGGTAGCGACGTCTCCTTCGTCGAGCGGTAGAGCGCCGCATGACGGATAGGCCAGGTGATCTCTACGCCGGGATGGAAGGCTCCGCCGGAACATGCATCGAGCGCAGCGCGCGTCAATGCTTCCGGACGCAACGACAATGGCATGTCATCGAGCTGCTTGACGGCATCTGCTGCAGGATCATCGAGATCATTGATAAAGTCGCCCTTCGCCCAGTCGCTCAGAATTCCGTATTGGGTGGATGTAAGCGTGAGCCAACCGGTCGGGCTGCCCGGGAAATTGACGCCGTCACCGAGCATCGGAGGCAGGGCGTCCGAACGGGTATCGTCCCCACCGGGCTTACGGAACGCCGCGAGCACCTTCTCTCGGGCAGGGCGTGCCTTTGCTCCCGTATCCGCCAACGACTTGATCACCGCCGGATCCGAAAGATCGTCGAGGTCCATCCAGGCCTTGCCGAGATAGGAGGCCTGCGCGACCCACTGCATCATCCCGGAGCGCCGCAGAATAGGCAGCACGTCGCGACGGAAGGAAACCTGACCGGCGACCGCCTTCATATGTCCCGTAGCGATCATCGCTTCGCGCGCGGCATCATAAAGGCTGACGATCGGTTCGATCTGGGGAGCGAACTTCGGTCCGCAGCACAGGACCCACGCCGGTTCGCAATCGATATCTGTATCGCCGACGCGTACTGTGGCTTTCACCCAGCCATCGCACCAATCGTCGTGCCATCCATCGTTGTTGGTGAAGTCGCGCACCGGATTCTGAGCCAAAGCACTGTTGGATATTCCGTCTCCCGGGAACACCAGCAGGCGGCCTGCATCGTCAGTACGGAGATGACCGAGTTTCACCGGCAGCTTTTTCCAGAACTGACCTGCCATTTGATAGGCGGTATCCCGACCATCCGTATTCTTCGATGCGCCATCGATGCGGACTGCCCCCGCGTCAATCGCCAGCATTTGTTCGCGACGTGCCGGTTCGATGAAGGCATTGCGTTGTGCGCCGGGAATACCGGGAGCCTGCGCTCCTCCATCCATGGCATTCGAATAGCCATACCAGGCAGCCTTGGTGTTCGCGACGTGCACCGTCCAGCGCACGCCGTCGGACGCTCCCAGCTCGCGCACCACGCGTCCCTGATCGTCATAGCCGTACACGCGGAAGCGCTGGACCTGTTTCTTGATGCTGCCTGGTCCCTGCTTGAATCCTCCCGGAGGCTCGTTCATCAGACCGGGAACCTCGGGCGCCAGAAATCACTCGTCACCGTTGCCGACACGTGAGAAGCCAATCGCGGGAAAGATTGCGGCGCGAACAATGCGTGCTCCCGCGGGTGCGGCCTGCTGCGCGTCCACTGGCGATACGGCGGCCCTAAAAAGCGCAGGCGCAGCCAAACCGAAAGCGGATGCACCAATCAGAAAATCGCGACGCTTCATATATGACAGTCCTTCTATTCCATGTAGCTCGTGCAACTGCCTGCGACGGCGCGGCGACGAAATTTCGTTGCATCGCAACCGACAACGATGCCGCAACACCTCAATCAAATGCCGCAGTGATCGATCGCCTACATGAACGCCGAATTCTTTAAAATGTGATTGCCGCGAGCAGCCGAGCGGCTTTCACGACTGCTCAGCGAGAACCAACACAAAGAACTTCGCAAAGTAATTCCCAAGTAATGACCCTACATTGAAGCGCCGGAGTCACATCTTTCGTTACATTTCGTTACGTTATGTCACATTCGTTGCATTTAGCTGCGCGCGTTTGCCAAACAGCATGCGACAATTTTTCCGATAACAATTTGAGAGATGTCGCTAACGCGGCCTAATTTTCGAGGCCGCTGCTCAAAGCCGATAGCGCGCCATGACAAACCCTCTCACGCAGCGCGTATCGGCGCATTGCCGAATGGGCGCGGCAGAAACAGTTCGACGAGCTCCCTTATCCGGGCAAAGGCTGCGGTATTGGTGCTGCGGGAGTAATAAAGACAGAACTGCCCGTCATCGACGTATTGACGTGGGCCCACAACACTTCACTCGAGAACGTCAGGTTCTTCACTGGGGTCCAGCGCGCGAAACCAAACGTTGGGCACAACTGCAACCGGGCTTTGGGCCGTTAAGCGCCGCATGAATATTGGGCCTAAGGCCAGAGCTACTCGGCAGCTTTATTTGGCATAACGGAAAAATCCTTCGACCTCTGGCCGTCTACGGCTTCCGCAAATCCTTCGGCGGCCAAGCCCCGTTTGAGCAGCTCTCGGATTGCGGCGGCCCTGCTCGGCATCCGCTTTGCGAATCGCCACGTATCGATGATCCGCAGTTCCGCTGGCGTCAGCATAATTTGGAGCCGCTCGGCCCTGTTGAGCTCACCCATGTGACTTTCCCCGTCAGCCGCGTACTCCTTCAACCCATGAAGCCTAAAATAAGTTCCTAGCTCATTCTACTCACTTAATGCCGAGCGGGGATTAGACAGTCATAGCTACAAAGACTTTCTTTGAGGAAATAACCTATTGAACTTACTACAGTTTTGTTGATTTCCAACGTCCTCAGGCGCACGCTATCGTTTGGAGGACGAGAAAGATGTCAATTCTGATTCAACATGAGTTTGTCGGGCTGGCTGAGGCCGATCACCGGATTGGCAACAACTTAGCTAGCTTGAGCGGGGTTATTCGCCTTCAGCGCAACACTATCTCAAAGGGCGGCAAGACCTTTACGACTCCGCAAGTCTGCATGTTGCTCGATGACATCAGTGCGCGCATTGAGGTCATGGCGAAACTCCACAAATGCTTGGCTCTGACCATAAACAGCAACGGAGTAAGACTCGGCGATTTCTTGCGAGAAATTTCCGAAACGATCAGCACGCTTGGCTCGGAAGGAAGAATGGACCTAACGGTCGAAAACGCTTGCGACGGCGACATCGACCCGCGTCATGCGCTTCATGTCGGACTTATCACCGCAGAGCTCCTGACAAATGCCAGCAAGTATGCGCATCCGTCGGGTCTAGTGGTTAAGGTCAATGTACGCTGCGAAACGAGGAACGATGGCTCATTGATCGTTGAAGTGACAGACGACGGGGTCGGTTTCCCGGAGAATTTCGATCCGTCCACCGATGGAGGACTTGGATTTAAGCTAATGCGATCTTTAGCAAACGGGCTCAATGCAGAACTTCAATTTGAACACGACAGCCTTGGTGTTCGTGCGCGGCTGGTAAAGCCGAAGCAAATGCAATGCCAGTCCAAAAACTGATCGAGCGACTGCAAGCTTCGATCGGTTTGTCCGAGGACGACCGAAGCAAGCTAGTGAACATGCCGGAGACGGTGAAGACGTTCGCTGATAGCGAGTATGTCTTGCGCGAAGGCGAAAGAGCATTCCACTGCGCAGTCGTGATGAACGGATTTCTTGTTGGTCAAAAGATCGTGGGGACTCGAAACCAGATACTGTCAGTTTACGTGCCGGGCGATATGCCGGACTTACATACGTTGCATCTATTGCGCATGGACCATGACCTATGTAGTGCCGGCCCATCTACGATTGCCTTTGTACAGCACGATTTTCTCAGCCACCTACTGATGAATTCTCCGACGCTGACGCATGCTTTCTGGCGTGAGACATTGGTCGATGCCGCAGTCCGCCGCGAATGGGTCGCCAACTTGGGATCGCGCGACGCGTTATCCAGAGTGGCGCATGTGTTCTGCGAGCTTGCAACCCGACTCGAAGTCGTAGGGCTTTTGCAGGACGACCAGTTTCGTCTTCCGTTCACTCAGCAGAATCTCGCTGATATTTGCGGCCTTTCGACTGTGCGCATCAACCGCACCATACAGGAGCTTAGGCGTGGCGGCTTGATCGAATGGAAAGGCCGCGTCGTGACCCTGTGCCGGCGCAAGGAGCTTGAGCTCGTGGCCGAGTTCCTGCCGGACTACCTTCACCTGTCGGAGGCCAAACAACCTGAGAGTCGCATGCGACATGCGCATTCTAAGACGGGGCCAAAGCGGGCAATGCTCTGATCGAGCAGAACGTTCTGCATATCGCGGAAAGCCCCGTAAATGAACGGGGCTTCCTCGGTTCTCATTGCTTGTCGGTGGCTCCAGGCTTCGAGCCGCCGCTCTGGGAAGAGCCAGTGCCACTCAATGACGTAGGCCCGCCGGAAGTACCGTTTGCTCCGCCGGGCCCGGTGGACGAGCCTGCGGTGCCCGTTCCTTGTGAGCTGCCCGTGGTGCGGCCAGCGGAGCCAGCCGTGCCGCCCGTTCCAGAAGACGAGCCGGCAGATGCACCAGCGGAGCCGCCCCCCGCACCCCCACCACCGCCTCCGCCTCCCTGAGCGAACGCGATCGACGTTGAAAGCGCGAAAGCGGCAGCCAAACCAATTGTAGCCAACTTCATGTCGATGTCCTTTCCAGTTGATGTCCTTTCCAGTTAGAGGCGCGTCAACTGCTTGCGCATGACAGCGTTCCTAAGCGCAGCGGTCGCTAATGGTACCGCCGGCCGTTCCCCAAGATCAGATGAACGGTTTGCCGCCTGTGACTGCGATGGTGGTGCCGGAGGTGTAGCTCGACAGGGGATCGGCCAGCATTACATAGGCGGTAGCGAGTTCAGCCGGCTGCCCTGCCCGCTGCATCGGCACCTGCTTGCCGAAGTTCTTCACCGCCTCTTCCGGCATGGTGGATGGGATCAGGGGAGTCCAAATCGGACCGGGAGCAACCGCGTTCACGCGGATGCCCTTTTCAGCGAGCATCTGCGCCAGTCCGCCAGTGAAATTCTGAATTGCTCCCTTGGTCGTCGCATAGGCCAACAGCATGGGATTCGGCATGTCAGAATTCACCGACGCCGTGTTGATGATTGCGCTTCCTGCCTTCATAAGCGGCACCGCCGCCTTCGCGAGATAGAACATAGCGTGGATATTCACTTCAAAGGTGAGCCGCCACTCCTCGTCACTGATATCGCCAATATCGTTGAACGTCGCCTGGTGCGCGGCGTTGTTGACGAGGATATCGACGCCGCCGAGTTCGCTTGCAGCGCGGCTGACTACTTGCCTGCAGTGCTCCGCATTTCGGAGATCGCCTTCGACAAGGATTGCCTTGCGCCCCTCCTTCTCGATGAGTTGTTTTACTTCTTGAGCGTCTTCCTTCTCGTTGAGATAAGCGATCAGGATATCTGCCCCCTCGCGCGCGAACGCGATGGCTACCGCGCGGCCAATACCGCTGTCGCCGCCGGTTATGATGGCCTTCTTTCCCTGCAGCCGGCCCGACCCTTTGTAGGTGGCCTCGCCGTGGTCCGGAGGAGGCTTCATAGCCTGCGTGGACCCCGGCATGGATTGCTTCTGGATGGGATATGGTGGCTTTGGATAGTCGATCATGTGTATCTCCGGTCGAGGCGTGCTTGGTCCTTGAATCCAACCAGGACGATCTGTGGCGCGCTGAACTGTGGCCGCGAAATTCCGCCTTACGCGTCGCTACGATTTCGCCGTGCCCGGCTCCGCCATTTTGCGATGTTGCCGCGCCAGCACGCCAGCGGGCAGCACGTTGGCAACGGCCGATTGGATCCTGTTCTTGATGCCTGTGACGATGTCGCCCTTGCCGCTCATCATCGCCTCGAAGCCGGCCTTCGCGACCCCAGCCGCATCGTCCTTCTTGGCGGTGCCGACGCTGGTATCCATCATATCGGCGCGGCGGAAGAACTCGGTTTCGGTCGCACCCGGCATCAGGCAGGTCACGGTGACGCCGGTGCCGCGCAGCTCCTCGCGCAGCGCAAATGAGAATGAATCCAGAAATGCCTTACTGCCATTGTACACCGCCTGGAAACTGCCCGGCATGAAACCCGCGATCGAGCCGGTGATCAGGATGCATCCAGCGTTGCTGCGGCGCATATCATTGCCAACGCGGTGGATGAGATAGACGGTCCCGGTGATGTTGGTATCGATCACCCGTCTGACCCGGTTGAAATCCTGATCGAGGAACGCATGGCCGAGCCCGACGCCGGCATTCGCAAGCAACGCATCGACCCGACGCCCCTTGGTCGCTGCATAGAGCCGGTCGACGCCCTCTGTGGTCGACAGATCGGCGTCGACCGCATCCACCTTTCCACCATGGCCGCGAAGCTCTTCGGCCGCGGTCTCAATCGCGGGCTCGTCAGCCGCGATCAGGAGATCGAAGCCTGCGCGGGCGCAGCACCTGGCAAGTTCCAGACCAATGCCGGTGGAAGCGCCGGTGACGACGGCAAATTGTCCCTGAGACATGTGAACTTCCTCAACTTGCGCGTTTGCCAATCAACCACCATCGCGAACCGCCGTTCCTATTACCTCCGCAGTGCGCCCAGCCGGCTCAGCAAAAAACTGAAAGGCAGCTAGCAACCATCGTCGGTGATCCGACTTTGGAATTTCGTTCGGATACCGGAGGCAAGGCATGAGAGCGCTGGTCTGGCACGGCAAGGAAGATATTCGTTGCGACACCGTCACCGATCCCGAGATCGAGGATCCGCGCGATGCCATCGTCAAGGTCACGAGCTGCGCGATCTGCGGCTCCGATCTTCACCTGTTTCACAACTTCATCCCGGGCATGCTGCCGGGCGACATCATGGGACACGAAATGATGGGCGAAGTCGTGGAGGTCGGCCACGGCATGGATGGAAAGCTGAAGAAGGGCGACCGGATCGTGGTGCCCTTCACTATCGTTTGCGGACAGTGCGAGCAGTGCAGACGCGGCAATTTCTCGGTATGCGAGACCACCAACCGCAAGCGGCATCTGGCCAACAAGGTATTCGGTCACACGACTGCCGGCCTGTTCGGCTACACTCATCTGACCGGCGGCTATCCCGGCGGCCAGGCCGAGTATCTGCGCGTTCCCTTCGCCGACACCACGCACATCAAGATCCCCCCGACGCCGTTTCCGACGAGCAGGCACTTTTTCTGGGCGATATCTTCCCCACCGGCTGGCAGGCCGCCGCTCAATGCGACATCGAACCTACCGATACGGTGGCGATCTGGGGATGCGGCCCGGTCGGTCAGATGGCGATCCGCAGCGCGCTTCTACTCGGCGCGAACCAGGTGATCGCAATCGATTGCGTCCCCGAGCGGCTGAGCATGGCGGAAGCAGGCGGCGCGACCACCATCAATTTCGAATCCGAAAGCGTGGCCGAGCGCCTCAACGAATTCACCGACGGCAAAGGTCCGGAGAAATGCATCGACGCGACCGGCATGGAAGCGCATGTGATGGCCTCGCAGCCGGATACGCTGCTCGACCGCGCCAAGCAGATGCTGATGCTGGAGAGCGACCGCCCGCACGTGCTGCGCGAGATGATCTATGTCTGCCGGCCCTGCGGGGTGATTTCGATTCCGGGCGTCTACAGCGGTCTTTCCGACCACGTGCCGATGGGCGCCCTGATGAACAAGGGACTGACGGTCCGGTCCGGCCAGACTCACGTCAACCGCTGGACCGACGACCTGCTGCGGCGGATCGAGGAAGGTCAGGTCGATCCGTCCTTCGTGATCACCCACACCGTCGATTTGGCGCAAGGGCCCGAGATGTACAAGGTATTCCGCGACAAGCGCGACAGCTGCGTCAAGGTCGTGCTGAAGCCCTGAATATAGCGAGGCGAGAACATGTATTACGTTGCCAACATCATGCGATCCAAGGGTGACCCGAAGATCGTGCGCAGCGGCCCGAGCTCGATCGAGCCGGCCGACCGCCTCGCGCGAAGGCTTGGCTGGTTCAGCATCGGTCTTGGTGCGATGGAAGTGCTCGCGTCGCGGCGGATCACGCGCGCATTGGGGATGCGGGGAAGCGAAGGCCTCGTCCGCGCCTACGGCTTCCGCGAGCTGTTCAGCGGCGTCGTGTCGCTTTCCGTGGACAAGCGTGCCGGCATGTGGAGCCGCGTTGCCGGCGACGGGTTGGACGCCGCTACACTGCTGTCCGGGTTCAGATATGACAACCCTAAGAAGCACAATGTCGCGCTCGCGCTCCTGATGGTCGGAGGGATCGCCTTCCTCGATTACAAGGCTGTTCAGCAGACGGTGGCGCGCTCGCCGAGGCGTGGCGGGGGACGGCGCCTCTATGCCGACCGGAGTGGCTTCCCGAAGGGGTTAGAGGCCGCACGAAGTTCCGCGAAGAACCTCCTTGGCCGGGCAGCCGTCGGAGCGTCGTAGATGAAATGGGCGTGACGCCTTGCGGCAACACCCGGACGCGGACGGCACGCAGAACGAAATCGCACTGGCTCGCGGCGGCCGAACTTGGCCTGATCAGCAGCACGTTCTCGACCATCGTCAGCCAGCTGTTCGCCGCTCGCATCGGCCGCGATGCCTCGGTCGACTGGATGACGGTGGCTGCGATCCCCGCGCGAGACTGGGCGATCGGCGCCGAGCCGTCCTGGAGCGCGATCCTGGCTGGGATCGCGTTCCATCAATGGGCGGACTTCTCGTGGGCGATGGTGTTCTTCGGCCTGCTCGGGCGCTGGACGGCCGAGCTTCGGCCGCTGACCATCCTCATGCTCGCGCTACCTTGGGCACTGTTCTCGTCAGCGACGGAATGGTTCGTGCTGGTCCCACTGCTTCCGTTCTGGCAGCCGCTGTTCACGTTGCAGCAACCCTACTGGATTGGCCTGCTCGTTCATGGCGCTTCCGCCTTCATGTATCCACTGTTTGCTTGGCTGCGCTGGCCGCCGGGCGAAGCCCCCGAGAGCGATGCTCGGTTCGGCAAAGTATGGCTGAGCGGATCACTGGCGATCGTCATCGTGCTGGCCGGCATAACACTATTGTCCAGCCTCGGCCGCGAGCTGCCTTGGATCGGCCGCGACAAGGTGTCGGATCAAACCTACATCCGGCACATGACCGCCCATCACGCACAGGGCATCGAGCTGGCCCGCTTGGGCATCAAGCGCGCCCAGGACCCACATCTGCGGTCGCTTGCCATGCTGATGGTCGCGAGCCAAACCGGCGAGAACAGGATTTTCGACAATTGGTGGCAAAGCTGGTTCGACACGGCCATGCCGGGCTGCTCGGCCGAGGAGCGCTCCGACATGCCGGGCTACCTCACCTCCGTGCAGATGCAGCAGGTCAGCGCCGCTTCACCGGACCAGTTCGATGCACTGTTCGTTGAAATGATGACCCTGCATCACAAGGGCGCGGTGAAGATGGCCGATCAGCAATGGCGCAGCGACGGCGACCCGCGCCTGCGCACCATGGCGCATGCGATCCGCCACGAGCAGCAAGGCGAGATCGCGCTGATGCAGGGCGCAGCCGGCATCGCGGCCGTCACTGCGGCGTTTCGAAACATGTTCGCCGACAACGTGAACTAGAGCATTTTCTGTTCTGATTGAATCAGAACCGAAGCTCTAGATTCTTGTTTTGACGCGTTTTCTTCACGCGAACCGATGTCCACTTCGCAAAAACGCTCTAGCGTAAGGCTCCGGCTTGCGGCGCGACGGTTTGATGACCTTGTCAGTATTGCGGTCGGTATCGTCGAGCGGCGGGCCATCATCGGGCCTTGGCGGCATATGGTGGCCGCCCTGCTTCTCCTGGATGCGCTTCTGCTCCTCTTTGTCGGACATGATCACCCTCCTCACGCCGCACGCACATCGGCCCTGACCCGCACCGGAATCGACTTCGCCGCCGGCGTCTTGGCCTTCTTCTCGTGATGCCAAAGCGGCAATAGCGGATTGCATTCGGGATAGTAGCCCGCAATACACCCTTCCGGGATGTTGTAGGCGACAACCCGAAGCCCGCCGACCTCCCGCTTGACGCCGTCGTTCGCGGCCGTGGCGAGCGTGACAACGCTTCCCTCCTTCAACGCAAAGCGATCGATGTCGTTGGGATGCATCAGCACGACATAGCGCGATCCGTGGATACCGCGGAAGCGGTCGTCGTAGTTATAGATGGTGGTGTTGAACTGGCCGTTGCTGCGCAGCGTGATGAGCTGGACGATGTCGCGATCCACGGGCCGAGTATCGATATCGGTTGCAAGCGAATCCGGCGTGATGAAGTTCGCCTTGCCGGTCTTCGTGTTCCATCGGCGCTCGCGGGCGCCGAGTGGGCGATGAAAACCGCCAGGCTTCCAAAGCCGCGTGTTGAAATCGTGGAAGATGTCGGGATAGGTCGCCGCGATTGCCTCGCGAACCCGGCTATAGTCCGCCACCCATGCATCCCATGGAATGGTCGAGCGGGTGGGCGCCGCGGCCTTCGCCAATTCGGCGATGATCCTCGGCTCGGAGAACAAGTCGGGGCTTGCCGGTTTCACCTGCCCCCAGGAACCGTGCATGCAGCCGGTGGAATCCTCCATTGAGACCGCCTGCCGCCCACTCTCCTGCTCGTCGATCTCGATGCGGCCAAGGCATGGCAGGATGTAGGATATCTCGCCATGCACGAGCGCCGTGCGGTTGAGCTTGGTCAGGATGTTCACCGTCAGGCGCAGCCTGCGCCAGGCAGGCTCGACCCGTCGGTGGTCGGGAACGGAACGAACCAGGTTGCCGCCGAGCAGCACCACAGCGCGCACAGAACCGTCGATGATCTTCTCGCAAGCTTCGACTGTCGTCGTACCTTTCTGCGCAGGCACATTGATGCCGAACAATTCCCTGATCTTGTCCTTCGGCACCATGTCCGGCTTCTCGGTGATCCCGACGGTGCGCTGCCCTTGGACGTTGGAATGCCCGCGTACTGGGCAGATGCCGGCGCCAGGACGTCCGATATTGCCGCGCATCAGCGCGAGGTTGACCATGGTCTGGACGGTTTCGACGCCCCGTTCGTGCTGGGTCAGGCCCATGCCGTAGATGAACATCACTGATTTGGCATGCGCATAGACTGTGGCGGCAGCTTCCAGTGCATTGCGTGTCAAGCCAGAGCGGCGCTCGATCTCTACCCACTCGCAATTCTTCACGGCGGCGGCGAATTCATCCCAGCCATGCGTATGCTCGCGGATGAAATTCCAATCAATGACCGGATCGGAAGGGCCGGCCTTCTCGTCAAGCGCCAGCAGCACCTTGGCAATGCCGACGATTGCCGCGGTGTCGCCGCCGGTCTTGACTTGATGATATTGCGAGGTGATGCGGGTTGACGATCCCATCAGCATTTCGCCGGGCGCCTGAGGATTGACGAACTCCTCCAGACCCCGTTCTCGCAGCGGATTGAACGTCACGATCGGCACGCCACGACGCGAAGCCTCCTGCAGCTCGTGCAGCATCCGCGGGCTGGAGGTGCCGACATTCTGTCCGAAGAAGAAAATGCAGTCGGTCTTGCTGAAGTCGTCAAGCGTACAGGTGCCGACCGGTACACCAATGCTCTCCGGCAATGCCACCGACGTCGTCTCGTGACACATGTTGGAACTATCGGGCAGGTTGTTGGTGCCGTAGGCACGTGCGAACAGCCCGTACATGAAGGACGCCTCCAGTGAGGCTCGGCCGGAGGTGTAGAACACCACGCTATCGGGCTGCAGCGCCTTCAGTTCGCGGCCAATCTCGCGGAACGCCTCCTCCCAGCCGACCGGCACATATTTGTCGCGCGCAGCATCCCAGCGCATCGGGTGGGTCAAGCGGCCGGCAGCCTCGAGGTGGTGATCGTCCCAGGCCTCGAGCTCGGCGAGCGGCTTGTCGGCGAAGAATTCCGGTGTCACGCGTTTGTGCGTGATCTCCCACGTGGTCGCCTTGGCGCCGTTCTCGCAGAACTCGAACACGCGCGGATCGGCCGGCTTCGCCCAGGCACAACTGACACACATGAAGCCGTCTGGTTTGTTCTGGCGGAGCAGAACGCGCGGGCCCGTGAACGGCACGTGATCGCGCGCGAGACTCCGAGCAAGGGATCGTACCGACCCCCATCCGCCAGATGGGTGCTCATACGGCTCGACTTCGAGGTCTGCGCTTAGTTTGCGTTTGGTGGACATGGCTGTTCCTTGGCAGAAGCTTGTCTCGCGAATTTTCCATTCAAGCTCCATCGGCGAGGTTCGTTCCTAACCTCTTCACTCCCTTGGCATTTCCCGGCGTCGTTTACAGGAACTTTGCTCCACGACATCGATTACGAGTCCGAGGTTTCCTGTATTCTCAGCAGATTGAACCATGCGGATGGCCACGCTCCTGATCGGCATCGCGATAGCTGTGGCCGGATGTCAACGGGAGGAACGACAACTCCGGCTCGATCCACCGGTCGCGGAGGCGCTCGACAAAGTAGCGCTGATGCCGAACGGCATCAGCGGTGCGCCACCTAATGTGTATTTTGCGCTGGAGAAACCTTACGAGGCCAATGCCTACAATCTCAGCCAGGGCAAGCGGCTTTATTCATGGTTCGGCTGCAAGGCCTGCCACCGCAATGGCGAAGGCGGCATCGGCCCCGGCTTCCTCGACGGCTGGTGGTACTACGGCCCCGAGATGGTCTCGATCTTTGCCTCGATCCGCGATGGCCGGCCACACGGCATGCCGGCCTATCGCGACAAGATGACCACCGATCAGATCTGGCAGCTCGCGGGCTACGTGCAGACGATCGGCTCTTATGCCGGCAAGACTGCCGCCCCGAGCCGCAACGACGAGAAGCATACGCGGCCTGCGGAAAACCGCGCGCCGGCGAAAATCCTGTTCGACCCGGGACCGACGCCGCTCCATCCGGATCAAGGGCCGACGCCGTGATACGACACGCGACCAGGCTTGTATGCGTCGTTACACCTGCGCTCCTGCTGGCCGGCTGCAGCGGCTGGCAGTCGGCGCTGGATGCGCATGGCGCACCAGCGATGAGCCTGAAGCAATTGATCATCTTGATCGTAGCGGTGTGCTCCGTGGTCTGGATGCTGGTGATGATCGCGCTGATCATCGCCTTGTCGCGCAATCGCCGGGAACGTCCGTTGCCGATCGCACCGCAGCCTTCGACGCAACGGCGCATGACAATCACCATCGTCGCCGCGGTCGCGGCCACGACCGTCGTCATCAGCGGATTCACCGTCATGAGTTTCTTTGCGACGCGCGCGCTGGGCGTTACCGCCAACGACGAGTTGACGATCAAGGTGCGCGGCCTGCAGTGGTGGTGGAGCGTCGAATATTTTGGCACGAGCCCGGAGGAACGGTTCGAAACCGCCAATGAGATTCACATTCCCGTCGGTCGCAACGTACGTCTCCGGCTCGAGGGGCTCGACGTCATCCACTCCTTCTGGGTGCCTAGCCTAGCCGGCAAGCAGGACCTTGTCCCGGGCCGCGCCAACGAGCTGCTCATTCGTGCCGAAAACCCTGGCACCTATCGCGGGCAATGCGCGGAATTCTGCGGAATGCAGCATGCGCACATGGCGTTCCTGGTCATTGCGGAAAGCGAGGCTGAATTCGACAGGTGGACAAGCGCACAGCGGCAGCCGGCCATCCAGCCATCCGAAGAAGAGCTCGCCGCAGGCCAGCACGCGTTTCTCGCGAAGCCATGTGCGGCTTGCCACACGGTTCGCGGCACGACGGCATCGGGCACGACCGGTCCCGACCTGACCCATATCGGCGGCCGCAAATACATCGCTGCCGGCCTGTTCGAGACAACACGCGGATCGCTCGCGGCGTGGATCGCCGACCCGCAAACAATCAAGCCAGGCAATAATATGCCCACGGTTCCGCTCACGCCCGAGGAGCTGCGCGCGGTGTCGGCCTATCTGGCGAGCCTGAAATGAAGGCGAACATAACCGGACCGGATACGCGCGACACCGATCTCGAGCGAAGCCAGCTGAAGGCCAAGCTCGCGGAAACCTGGAAGACGCCTCGCGGATTGTGGGGTGCGCTTGGAACGGTCGACCACAAGATCATCGGCCGACGCTACATCCTGACGGCCTTCGTGTTTCTCGCACTTGGCGGCATTCTCGCCGCGCTGATGCGCATCCAGCTCGCACAGCCGGAAGCGCGCTTGATCGGGCCGGACCGCTATAACCAGATCTTCACGATGCACGGTGCGAACATGATGTTCCTGTTTGCTGTGCCTGTGATGGAAGCGATGGCGGTGTATCTGGTGCCGCTGATGGTCGGCACGCGCAACATCGCCTTTCCTCGGCTGAATGCGTTCTCCTACTGGATCTATCTCGCCGGAGGTGCGCTGCTCTGGCTCTCCTTTGCGCTCGACATGGCTCCCGACGTCGGCTGGTTCGCCTATGTGCCACTCTCCGGCCCGCAATACGGCGCCGGCAAGCGTGCCGATATCTGGGCACAGATGATCACGTTCACCGAGCTCTCGGCGCTTGCCGTGGCCGTCGAGCTCGTCGTGACGATCTTCAAGCAGCGCGCGCCGGGCATGACGCTCGACCGCATTCCCGTGTTCGTCTGGGCAATGCTGGTAACCGCGTTCCTTGTCATCATGGCGATGCCGGCGATCATGGTCGCGAGCACCAGCCTGATTCTCGACCGGCTCGTCGGCACGCACTTCTACAATCCCGCGGAAGGCGGTGACGTGCTGTTGTGGCAGCATCTGTTCTGGTTCTTCGGCCACCCCGAGGTTTACATCATCTTCCTGCCGGCGGCCGGCATGGTCTCCACGATGATCGAGCCGTTCGCCCGTCGTCCGGCATTCGGTTATCTCGCGTTGGTGATGGCCCTGATCGCAACCGGCATCCTGTCGTTCGGGCTATGGGTACACCACATGTTCGTCGCTGGATTGCCGAGGCTGGGCAACAGCTTCTTCACAGCTTCCAGCATGGCCATCGCGATCCCGGCCGGCATCCAGATCTTTTGCTGGCTCGGGACATTGTGGGATGGCAAGCCCCTGTTCGCGACGCCGTTGCTGTTCATCATCGGATTCATCGTGACCTTCGTCATCGGCGGACTGACCGGCGTGATGGTGGCCTCCGTGCCCTTCGACACCCAGGTCCACGACACTTATTTCGTCGTGGCGCATTTCCATTATGTGCTGATCGGCGGCGCCGTCTTCCCGCTGCTCGGCGCCGTCCACTATTGGTTTCCCAAGATCATGGGACGGATGATGAGCGAGACACTCGGGAAATGGTCGTTCTGGCTGATCTTCATCGGATTCAACCTCACGTTCTTTCCCATGCATATCCTTGGCCTGCAGGGCATGCCGCGCCGGATCTATACCTACCAGCCGGACATGCCATGGCATGGCATGAACCTGTTTGCCAGCCTGAGCGCAATCATCCTGGTCGCCGGTTTCCTGCTTTTCTTTCTCAATGCCATTGGCAGCGCCCGCTCCGGGGCGGCAGCTCGCGACAATCCGTGGGACGCGCCGACGCTGGAATGGGCGACGGCTTCGCCCCCGCCGAGCTACAATTTTGCGCGCATACCGGCCGTGAGCAGCTCCCATCCGCTCTGGGATCGCAGCGACATCCTTGCCGTCGCGAGCGGCTTGCGCACCGATCGGCGCGAACTGGTCGTCACCTCGCTGGTCACCGCCGAGCCGCAGGCGCGTGAGGCTTCGCCGCGGAATTCGATCTGGCCATTGTGGGCGGCGATCGCAACGACGGTGATGCTGATCTGGTCGATCTTCTCCTCTTGGGCGGTGGTCTGGGGTTCGATCCCGATCGCGATCACCCTCATCGGCTGGTTCTGGCCGAAGGGCACGCCGGAGGACGAGTCATGAAGGAGAGAGTTGCACTCGATCTCTCAAAGCTCCCCCTGCACGGCATGGGCACCGCCAGTGTCACTTGGTGGGGCACGCTCGCCTTCATGCTGATCGAGGGCACCGGCTTTGCGCTCGTCCTCGCGGTCTATCTCTATCTCATGAGCCTGGCTGCGATCTGGCCGATCGATGCGCCGAAGCCCGACCTGCTGCCGGGCACGCTGGTGACGCTGATCCTGCTGGCAAGCCTCGTCCCGAACGTCTTGATGTCACGCTGGGCGGAGCAACAGGACCTCCGCAAGATCAGGATCGGAATGGTTGTGATGTCGCTCTTCGGCGTTGCGCCGCTGATCGTGCGTATCTTCGAATTTCCCGCACTCGGGATTAGCTGGGACGCCAACGCTTATGGCTCGATCGTCTGGACGCTGCTGGGCCTGCATACGACCCACATCATGACCGATCTCGTCGATACGCTAGTGCTCGCCGCGTTGATGTTCACCCGCCACGGCAACAATGCAAGGCGGTTCGGCGACGTCCAGGACAACGCGATGTATTGGAACTTTGTCGTCGCCACCTGGCTTCCGATCTACGGCTGCATCTACTGGATCCCGCGGCTATGAGCACGTCAAGGATTGCATCCCATCTTCTGCTCTGGGCCGGCCTCTGGCTCGCGCCGCTCGTCTGGGCCGTGAACATGCAACTCGGACAAATCCTGCCCTATGCTGACTGCCGCTCGCAACTGCATGCATCCGCCATTGCCTCGTTCATAGGTTCCATGATCGCTGCCCTTGCGGGGCTTGCCTCATGGCGATCAGCGAGGCCGGCATCTGCGGAGACTGCGGCATCCGGCGAGACGGCTTCCTTCGTCGGCGTGCTCAGCAGCCTTGCCGCGCTTGTCTTCACTTTTGCCCTGCTTATGCAGGGCATCGCTTCGACGGTGCTGACCGGATGCGAAAGATAGTCTCTTCCCTGCTCATATTGCTGTTGGCAACCCCGGCGGATGCCCATGGCGTCGGGCAGTCTCTCGACGGCGCGAGCTGGACCTTCGACTGTTGGATCATTGTCCCTCTTCTCACATTCGGCGGAATGTACGCCATTGGTGCGCTTACGCTCTCGCAGCGGCGAGGATGGAACGGCGGCGCCCGGAACTGGCGCGATATCGCCTGCCTCGTCGGCTGGCTTTCCCTTGCTGCCGCCCTGGTTTCTCCGCTGCACTGGCTCGGCGAACGTCTTTTCACGTTTCACATGGTGGAGCACGAGATCATCATGGCCGTGGCGGCACCGCTGATTGCCATCGCCCGGCCGGTCGGGACATTGTTGTGGTCGCTGCCGCGACGGACACGTCTGAATATGGGTCGCCTGATGCGGCATCCAGTCACCCGTACGACATGGAACTGGCTGAGCGCTGGACGCAACGCCACCTTGCTGCATGGCGTTGCGATCTGGGCATGGCATGCGCCGGTGCTGTTCGACGCCGCGGTCGACAACCTGCTGCTGCATCGACTACAGCATTTCAACTTCTTTGTGACGGCGGTGTTGTTCTGGTGGTCAGTATTTCGCCGCAGCGAGACAGGCGCGGCGGCCTGGCACGTGTTCGTCACCATGCTGCACACTAGCTTGCTCGGCGCGCTGATGGCGCTGGCACCGCGGGTGCTCTATCAGCAGCAGACGGCCGCATCCGCGGCTTGGGGCCTGACGCCGCTGGAGGATCAGCAACTCGCCGGGATTATCATGTGGGTGCCGGCAGGTACGATCTATGCTGGCGCCGCGCTGGCGCTGATCGCGATCTGGATCAAGGGAGCGGGAAAGACTGCAGGACAAGCCGATGTCGTCGCTCCCTAGACCTCGCGTGTGGGTACTCGTACTAACAGCAATCTGCGTCGCTGCAGCTACCGCGGCTCAGCTTGCGTGGAACTCCCAACATCAGACGGAGAGGGTTGCCCGTGCGATGACCGGTGGCGATCCTTCGCACGCGCCGGAAATCATGCGCCGTTACGGCTGCACGGGATGCCACACGATCCCGGGTGTTGCCGGCGCCGACGGCCAGGTCGGCACGCCGCTCGCAGGTCTGCGTGGCCGTGTTTACATTGCCGGCGTCGCGGCGAACTCGCCCGACAACCTGGTTCGGTGGATCGTGGCGCCGCAGGCCTTTTCGCCGCGCACGGCGATGCCGGCCACCGGAATCACCGAGGCTGAGGCGCGCGATGTCGCCGCCTATCTCTACGCCCGGTAACATGAGGAAGAGTCATGGGATCGGCGTCGGCCGTGTCGGCAGCGATTTGATGTAGAACGCGATCGCCTCGCGATCGTCCTCGGGCAACATCGCTGTGTTGGTGACGACATCGGCCATCGACGACCCGACGCGGCCATGGCCAGGCGTTTTCCCGGTTCGGAGCATCTCGATCAGATCCTGTTCCGGCCACTGGTCGAGGCCTTTTGGCGTGACGTTCGGGTAATAACCCGCCCCCTCCGGATCCTGACCGCCGGCATAGCGTGTCTTTGCCTTGATGCCGCCGAACATGTCGCGCGAAGAGTGGCACTCGGCACAATGTGCGAGTGCTTCCACGAGATATCGGCCCCGATTCCATTTCTCGTCGCGAGCAGGATCAGGCGCGAGCGGACCAGGCCTGAAATAAAGAATTTTCCAGAATCCGATGAAGCGGCGAACGCTAAACAGCGAGACCAGCTCGTGCGGAGGCGGCCGCCCTTTGACCGCCGGCAACGTCCGCAGATACGCCATCAGGTCCGCGACATCTTGCGGGTGCATATGCGTAAAGCTGGCATAGGGAAATACTGGATAATAGTGCGTTCCGCCCGGGGAAACGCCGTTGAGCAGCGCGTCAGCCAAGTCCTTCGTTTGCCAATTGCCGATGCCGTCCACCGGATCCATTGAAATGTTGGGCGCACGAAACGTCCCATAGGGCGAGGCGAGAGCAAGTCCTCCGCCCAGGTGCAGTCGATCAGCCTGACCCGGGGATGCGTGGCACGAGGCGCAATCGCCCGCAGCAAAAATCACCTTACCGCGGACGGCATCCCCAGTTTTCTCCTGAAAACGGGCAAGGTCCGCGGAAGCGAAAGGCTGTGGCGCGGTGATCAACCAGGCGCCAACAGCGAGAACCACTACGGTCGCAATTCCTGCGCTAAACCATATGCGCGCGCGCATCTAACCCTTACATGATTGTCTTCCCGGCTGCACTAACGCGCCCGATTTCCTCGCCGTTCCCTGGCGTCTCGATCTGCCACTATGGCGGCACCGAAGCGATAGCCCGTTGTAGGGGTAAATTGGCCTGGACCTGTACGCCTCACCGGTAGAAAGGGAACGGCAGGTCCATATGCGCGTTCACGCTCTCGTCATGCCGCACTACTTCTTTCATATTTCGAATGGTCATCCATTCAAAGACACATCAGGCGAAGAGCTGCCGGACGACAATGCCGCTTGGCAAGAAGCGCTGAGGACCGTGCGGGATATCGAGGTGAATTTGGATCTCGATGGCGCGAACGTCTGGTCCGTTGAAGTCAAGCGCGAAGACAGGTCGATCTTTCAAATCCATGTATCCGCGCGCAGGACTGATCTTGATCCAAGTTAAAGATCGGGGTGTTGATGCAGATAGGTTGGGTCGAACCCAGCGAGCTGCTCCAATTTCTTCCGTTCTAGGAGATGGAAATTGGCCCGGTTGACAGTGAGAAGCCCCTCTTTCCGCAGATCCTGAAGCACCCGGTTGACATGCACGGTCGAGATGCCGAGGCAATCGGCCAGCTCTACCTGCGTAATCGGAAGCTCAAATCCTCCGTCTCGGGTCCGGCCTACAGCCTCGAGGCGCCGGAAAAGCTCAATAAAGAAGTGCGCCATTCTGGCAGTCGCCGATCTGCGCCCGACGTTGACGATCCATTCCCGGAAGATTGCCGCGTCGATCAATGTTTCCCGCCAAAGCGCCGACGCCACGTTCGGGCGCTCTCGGTTCAATTGCCTCAAAGCATCATGCGGAATGAAGCCGAGCTCACAAGGCGTGAGCGTTACGAGATCATGGTCCATGACCTTGAGGTGGAGGCTCTGGAGATCGGGAATCTCACCGGGAACATGCAATGACAGGATCTGCCGTAGCCCGTCGAAAGTCGTTTTCGAGCGAAATGTAAAACCTTCAGCGAGCAGGCAGCATTCTGCCGGACGCTCGCCATCGGCGACGATGATCTGACGAGCATCAAGCTCCCGGAAGCGAATCGGCAATCTCTGAATCGCCTGGATGTCCTCCCCATCCAACACGTTGGAGGTTGTCAACTTCGTGAGGAGCGCGGTCGCTACTGGTGCCATCATCAATCTGTCCAGCGAAAAGGATGTCAAACCAGGTGCACGCTAAACCTGTCTCTGGGCGGTGCCTGAGCGCAGCTGCCGCGGCGGCGGTCCCGGCCGATCTCCGACTAACGCTGGTTATGAAAGCGAGTCTTTAACTTATCATCGTTCTTTCAATCGCGAGCTCCGGGGAACTGCATCAATCTTAACATGAGTTGGAATCCGAAGGTTCCGAATGGGGGCCGGGAAGGATTTGGCCGCAGGTATCGGTCCAAAGATGCCATGGGATTGACCAACTCGCCCGTCTATTCAATCCACTTCGGAAAAAGTATGTCGCGAACATAGCGCGAGGTCGGCGTCAAGCGGGCGGCTCCCGGCTTGAGCCACGCCACTCGATCGATTTCCTTCTTGTCGCCGATCGTCAGCTTGCCTTTCGCGTTCTTGGCAATAAAGATTGCGTCGCTCATCCTCCGGCCAGACCGCTTGTTCTTGGCCTTCAGTTCTTTCCAGAGCCGCAATCTGCCGACTTTGAGACCCGGAAGCTCCTCCTTGATCTCCCGGCGCAGGCATCCTCTTTCGGTTTCGCGCGGCCGCTTACGCCCACCGGGAAACATCCACAAACCATCGGACCGACGCCTGACCAGGAGAACGCGGCCGCGCCTGGTCGCAACAAGTTTGGATGACTTCGCCATTCCCAGCTATCCCGCTCCTGCTGCGAACCGTCAATCAATTCTAGCGGGAACGCTACCCTGGAGGGAACAAGCAAAGACGAGAGCGCGAGACTTTGCGAGCGACGGCATCGACAGCCTCGACAATCGGGCGCGAAAGGCCCCAGCTCAGGAGCTGGGGCCCCAACACGGCGCTCTCGTGTGCCTAGCCTTGGATAAGACCAGACCGAGCAACCTGGCCTGCTCCGCTAAGCCACGCATTATCATTTGTTGGGTGATGAAACATCGATCCCGCGATCGAGCCGCATTCCACAGCTTTTGCTGAAGAAAAAAGCCCCCGCCGCGCGGCGGAGGCCACCACCACATAAGTTAGGCTCGATAGTTCCTTTAGGCCCACACTCAACGCCGCGGAACTACTCGATCCGGACGAGTTTGAGTCAATCGCAGCCGGAAGTTTGTTGCGTCCCCTTTGCGCCATTGCTTCTTCAAGAGGCTGCGAGAGGATCTCCGATATGAGATGGTGCGCTCGTTGCTGCAATTGCCACTGGATTTGCGAGAACCATCCGATGAAGCCGTGGCTCGGTCGACTGGCGTGCAACTGCGGCGGCCCTGGTGCGCCCTGCCCGGCTTGCAATTCGAGCGATGACGCTAGCAGGCCTGAGATGCCGGAGGGCTTCGAGGCCAGCATGATCAAAGACGACGATCACGACTGAGATCAACAAGCGTCGTTCTGCGGAGCAAAATCCGGTCAAGTGACAACGGCACAGATCCGGAGACTATCCGGAGCCGGTGGCGGGTGCCCTCCCCAGCGGCAACGGGCTGACTAGGCTGATTTGAGCTTACTCCTGAGGTGAACGAGAGCGCGACGCCTCACGTACGTTGGCGCTCCGAGCGTCGTCTTGCCGCCGCGCGCAGCCTGGATAAGCTGCTCGGCGATATATTTCCGGCTGGTGTGGTCGCCGCCATTCGGCAGTTCGGCGCAAATAGTCTGTTTTGCGCGATTGCGCCTGCGCTTGACCCCGCCTATAGCGAAACCATTCGCCAGGGCGGCAAGGTACATTCAACTATGTAAATACCCCTTAGGCGCGAAAATGTGCCACCTGGGCTGATCAGCGAAGGGGCGCGGCGCGTCCGATGTCGTTGGTCCCGATGGAAAATAGGAACTTTGATCTTCATCACGAGTCGCTTTGCAACGGACTCGTTGTTCACCTTCGGGCATCACAGGTTATCCAGTCAGCCACGAGCCGGTGCGGAACGCGGTAGTCATATGCAAACCGGATTTTCATTTTCGAAATTAGTCGACCGCCTTGCGAGCATTGTCGAACTGTCACCCGATGATCTCGACTTGCTGGCGAGAATGCCGAGCAGCATTAGCCATCTTGGCCCCCGCCATCATCTGGTCCACAGGGACTATCAGCCCGGCCACTGCCATCTGCTTCTGCAAGGCTATCTTTGCTGGCGGGATCTCGAGAGCCCCGATGGCCAGATCACGTCGATCTACGTGCCCGGTGACGTACCCGACCTTCACACCATCTATGACGGCCGGGTCGATCGCGAGCTGCTCACGCTTGGCCCGGCCGTTGTCGCATCCGTGTCTCACAGGTATTTTCGAGAGATATCTGCGCTATCATCGTCGCTGTCGCAGGCGCTGCTGCGTCTGCTGGTCACTGATGCCTCTTGTTTGCGGAACTGGATCGTCAATCTGGGCAGCCGTGACGCACTGACGCGGGTCGCGCACCTGCTTTGCGAGATCACAATCCGCCTCCGCGCGGTCGGTCTGGCAAAAGACTTCCGAATTCCTTCGCCCTTCACGCAATCGGATCTGGCCACAGCCTGCGGCATTTCCGCCGTTCATGCCAACCGGATCGTTCAAGAACTGCGCCGAAGCAATCTCCTGCAATGGCATTCCAAGACGATCACGGTCACTGACTGGAACGGCCTTGTTCGTCTGGCCAGCTTCGATCCGGATTATCTACGGCTACGCGACTACGACAGCATCGAGCAGCAGTCGGCACCGACCGTTGCCATGGACCGCATCGGGACCGACACGTTAATGACCTAAGCTCGGGGATTGGCCAAGTACGGCCGGTTTCGTTCCTTCGCGCTTGCCAGATCGGCGAGCGCGAGCCCGACCTCTTCGATGACGCCGGACCATTCTCCGGGAGCCGACTGGTGAAACAACCGAAGGCTCGGATACCAGAACGTCTTTTTGCCGAAGGCAGGCCATCGCCAGTCGCAATCGCGGTGCAGCAGCACCCAGGCGTCGCAGCCAAGCGCCCCCGCGAGGTGAGCAATCATGGTGTCGACGCAGACGACCAGGTCCAATTGCTCGATCGTTCGGCCAAGCATGCCGATATCCGGTGTACTGATGTCCACTGCACTGATGCCCGCGGCCTGCGCGGCCGCCGGACCTTGCTGCAGCGAATAGAGGTTCACGCCGTTCCCATTGAGACGCTGTAGCAAGGTGGCTGGGATCGCACGCCGCTTGTCCCACTCGCCAACTTCCCAGACCAAGCCAACCGCCAGTCGGTCGCCGGTCCGGGATATCGCTCGGCTATCACGGCCATCCGACGTCAGATAGGGCCTCCGCATCGCGATCGAGTCATATTCAGCCCTGATGGCATGGGGCACTTCCATGATCTCGATGTCGACGTCGAACTCGGCATCGGGTGTTCCATCATTGAGCGGCATGGCGCGGTCGACGCCGTCCATGCGCTCCAACAGTGTCAGCAGCTCGGGCTGGCACCAGAGCGTCACTTCACGCGCAACGGCGCGAAGCGCCGGCATGAAGCGAACGAACTGGATGGTATCGCCGAGACCGTGGTAGCAGCGAACCAGCACCCGCTTGCCGCACAGCTGCTCGCCGCGCCAGATCCGTTGCAGATGGCGCGGCCCGGTATGCTTCTCGGGCCAGATCTGGCAGAAGCGCGCCAAGTCGCGATCGTTGATCGCCCAGGCACGTTTGAAATCGGCCGCTCGCATCGCCTCGATCCAGCTGCCTTGCGCCATGTCCGCGGGCAATGAACCGGCCGCATCAATTGACGCTGCGGATGCAGAACTCATCCGGCGGAGGAGCGCCGCACGAATTTATGAAACCGGCTCGGCTTGCCGTCGCTGGTCTCGTCCTGGTACAGGAACGCCAGTTCGGACTCGTCGAACTTGCGGAAGAACTCGTCCCAGCTGATCTCGTCGAGCCCCTCATCCTTAGGGGCGAAATCGATACGCAAGATGCCGGCGTGCCCGTCCTCTTCGGTCGCCTTGACCGTCGCCGGATGGCCACCTCGCTCTTCCGCCCAGTCACGGATCACCTCGTGATCTGTGGTCGTACGCGCTTTTCCTTCCGCCGTCCTGGTATGGCTTGTAGTCATTGGCAGCTCCTCATTTGTCGAACCCGGCGGACAGGGCCGGCTTCCGCATCAGGCTGTTCGCCATGAACTCTCCGATCGCGGATTGGTTCTTCCGAGTACGCGACTGCGGCTCATCGCGGACGATGTCTCAGGATCATCTTCTTCATCTTCATCCAGGATACGCTTCGTTCCTGCGCGATCCTAATCTGGGTTAAGCTTTCTCGATTTTGTTTGACCGAAACCGTGCTCGTGTCGCACCGACAGCTTTGCGGCAGGAACGAACATACCTTTCACACGTTCGCCGACCTGCTTACGTCCGCGCCACGTAGCGGCTTGCTCCCCGGAGGATCGCGATCCATGCATTCACGTCTTCAAGACAGGCGGCGCGTTCGCGTCGGTCTCGTGGGAGTTGGAAATTGCGCAAGTTCCTTCGTCCAGGGTCTGAACTACTACCGGCATGCCAAGTCGAACGAGCCGGTCCCCGGACTGATGAACGCAGATGTCGGCGGCTATCACGTCAGCGATATCGAGATTTCTTCAGCCTTCGATGTCAACGCTAACAAAGTCGGACGCGATGTGTCAGACGCCATCCTGGCAATGCCAAACAACACCCACCGCTTTTCGGATGTTGCAAGAACCGGCGTTATCGTGCAGCGCGGTCCCGTGCTCGACGGCGTCGGCCGCTACCTGGAAGATGATATTCCGATCGCCGACACGCCTGTGGCCGATGTCGCCGACGTTCTCGCGAGATCGCGCACGGATGTTCTGGTCTCCTATCTGCCGGTCGGCTCGCAAGCGGCGAGCGAGTGGTACGCGGAGCGCGCTATCAATGCCGGCTGCGGTTTCGTCAACTGCATTCCCGTCTTCATCGCGTCCGACAGCATCTGGCAGCGCCGCTTCGAGGAAGCGGGTCTGCCGATCATTGGTGACGACATCAAAAGCCAGGTGGGCGCCACAATCCTGCATCGCGTGTTGGCCAACCTATTCCGGGACCGCGGCGTGCGGCTGGATCGCACCTATCAGCTCAACGTCGGCGGCAATACTGATTTCAAGAACATGCTCGAGCGAGAACGCCTGACCTCGAAGAAGATCTCGAAGACACAGGCGGTCACCAGCCAGTTCGAGGTGCCAATGGATGCCGACAATGTGCATGTGGGGCCAAGCGATCATGTTCCGTGGCTCACGGATCGCAAGCTCGCCTTTATCCGTCTGGAAGGCACGACTTTTGGCGGTGTTCCGTTGACCGCCGAGGTCAAGCTTGAAGTCTGGGATTCGCCCAACTCCGCTGGAGTGGTGATCGACGCCGTCCGCTGCGTCAAGCTCGCAATGGACCGCGGCCTCTCGGGGGCACTGACCGGACCGTCGAGCTATTTCATGAAATCTCCCCCCTGCCAGTTCACCGACGAGGAAGCACGCCGCCAGACGCGTACTTTCATCGATGACAAGGCGTGAGCCAATGGTGCAGACCATTCACCTTGTTCGCCACGGTCATCATGCGCTGCTCGGGCAAGTGCTTTGTGGCCGGATGGCCGGCGTTGAGCTCGATGACTTCGGCTGTCGGCAGATGGCGTGCTGCGCCGAGCTGATCCGGCACGCCCCTTCCGCGGTTCAGGCGAGCCCGCAGCCGCGCGCGCGACAATCAGCGGCTATTCTAGCCTGGCGTTTCTGCCTGCCGGTCGAGATCGTACCGGCGGTCGACGAGATCGACTGTGGCGACTGGACCGGTCAACCATTCGCGTCACTCAAAAACGATCCGGGCTGGGCGCGGTGGAATGAGAAACGAGGTGCAAGCTGTCCGCCAAACGGCGAAAGCATGCATATCATGCAGCAGCGGGTCGTCGAGCATGTGGAACAGCTCGGTCGCGACCGGACCGACGGCACGGTTGTCATCGTCAGCCACGCCGAACCGATCCGCGCCGCACTCCTGCATTATTCGGGAACTCCGCTCGATAACTTTCTCGCGATCGAGGTCGATCCTGCCAGCGTCAGCACCCTGGTCGTCGACAAGGCGGGAATCCGCATCGCGCAAATCAATCAACGGGTGCCGGCGTGAAGATCGTGATTTTCGGCCTGACGATCTCATCGTCCTGGGGCAATGGCCATGCCACGCTGTGGCGTGGCCTTTGCAAGCATCTTGTGCGATCCGGCCACACGATCGTGTTCTTCGAGCGCGACGTCCCTTATTATGCCGGCGCAAGAGACATGTTCGAGTTGCCGGGCGGGCACCTGGAGCTGTTCTCGGCGTGGGACGATATCCGTGCCAAGGCGCGTGACCATATCCTTTGCGCCGATGCGGCGATCGTCACCTCCTATTGTCCCGATGCCATCTCGGCGACCGAGCTGATCCTGGATCAGAGCCACGCTATTCCAGTGTTCTATGATCTCGATACGCCCGTCACGCTCTCCAAGCTGCAGGCGGGAGAGGCGGTACCTTATATCGGTCCGGGTGATCTCGGTAGATTTGAGCTTGTCCTGAGCTTCACAGGCGGACCCCGTGTATTGGAGGAGTTCCGCCACAAGCTAGGCGCGCGCAATGTACAGCCGCTCTATGGGCACGTCGACGCCGACGTGCATCGGCCAGTGCCGCCGCAACCGCATTATCGCGCCGCCCTCTCCTATCTCGGGACCTATTCGGAAGATCGCCAGCTCGCGCTAGAAACCCTGTTCGTCGAACCGGCACGCGCAAGGCAGGACCTTCGATTCCTGATTGGCGGCGCGCAATATCCGGACAATTTTCCGTGGTCACCCAACATCTACTTCGTTCGGCACCTGCCGCCGTCCGAGCACGCGCCGTTCTTTGCCTCGTCTCGGCTGACGCTCAACGTCACACGCCGCGCCATGGCTGAAATGGGCTGGTGTCCGTCAGGCCGCTTGTTCGAAGCGGCGGCGTGTGGCGTACCTCTGCTCAGCGATAGCTGGGACGGTTTCGAGGCATTCTTCGCTCCGGGCGAGGAAATCCTGATAGCGCATGATGAACGCGACACCGTTGCCGCGCTCGAGGCGGACGACGCGGAACTCCTGCGCATCGCCAAGCGCGCACGCGAGCGGGCGTTGGACCAGCATAGCTCCGGGAAACGCGCCAGCGAACTCATTGCGCTACTGGAGCAAACGGGGCGCCGAGGCGCACGCCAAACGGAAGCCGAGGAGACCTGAGATGTGGGGCATCGTTCCGGCCGCCGGCCGCGGCAGTCGCATTCAGCCACTGGCGTTTTCGAAGGAGTTGCTGCCGGTCGGGAGCCGGCGCGACAACGGCGCCGACCGCCCCTGCGCCGTCTCCGAATATCTGATCGAGCGCCTGATCCTCGGCGGGGCCGACAAGATCTGCTTCGTCATCTCCCCCGGCAAATCCGACATCCTTGAATATTTCGGCGACCATTACGACACCGCTCAGCTCGCCTACGTCGTGCAGCCGGAAGCTTCGGGACTTTGCGACGCGGTGTTCAGGGCGAGCACCGTCATCGGACATCATGACAGTGTCATGGTCGGGCTGCCCGACACCGTGTGGTTTCCGAAAGGGGCGCTGAAGACGCTGCCGGATGTCGATCTGTCCTTCCTGCTGTTCCCGGTCGAATGTCCCGAATTCTTCGACGCGGTGGTGCTCGACGGCGACAACGTACGGCAGATTCAGGTCAAGCAAGCCGACGCGACTTCGAACTGGATCTGGGGTGCATTCAAGATGTCAGCTACCGGATTTCGCGATCTTCGGCTGCTCTGGAAGCAGCGGAGCTGCCGCGACGAATATTTTGGGACACTGGTGAACGCCTATCTCGATGCCGGCGGGCACGGCATCGGCGTTAGATCGGGAGAGTCCTACGTCGATGTCGGCACTGTGAACGGCTACCGCGCCGCGATGGCATTGCTGGCAAACGGCGACGGGGGCGACGGCCGATCGAAACTATCGGCCGGTTCACCGAACGATGCCGTTCGATCATACGTAAACGCGAACAGTGAAGGGGTCTTATGACCAGCGACACGCTCTCTCAAGAGGAAATCCGGCGCCGCGTCGACGCGCTTGGCCCGTGGTTTCACAACCTTGACCTAAAGGGCATCAGCACGGCGCCGGCGCATTTCCTCGGCGATTACCCCGCTGTGAAATGGCGACGATTCTCCCGCGTCATACCGGAAAACCTCGAAGGAAAGACCGTACTCGATATCGGCTGTAACGCCGGCTTCTATGCCATGGAGATGAAGCGACGCGGCGCCGATCGCGTGCTCGGGCTCGATACCGACGAGGAATATCTGGCGCAAGCCCGGTTTGCCGCGGAAGTAAATGGGCTCAAGATCGAGTTTCGCCAACTATCTGCCTATGACGTCGGCCTGCTCCGGGAGAGATTCGACCTCGTGATTTTCATGGGCGTGCTCTATCACCTTCGCCATCCGCTGCTCGCGCTGGACCTGATCCATGAGCATGTCGCTAAGGATCTTATGCTGTTCCAATCGATGCTACGCGGCGACAATCGGATCGATCCCGTGGACAAGAACTACGATTTCTGGACAGCGGACCAGTTCGATCGTTCGGGGTATCCGAAATTGCACTTCATCGAGAACAGCTACGCTGATGATCCAACCAATTGGTGGGTGCCGAACCGCGCTTGCGTCGAGGCGATGCTGCGCAGCACCGGGTTCGTCATTGTAGCCCATCCCGAAGATGAGGTCTATTTCTGCCGGAGGGCGACACGGCCCCAGGACGAGGGTCCAGTCTATCCATCGCAGGGCGCAATCCGATGATTGAAGCGGCGAAGATCTGGAACGAGCCGAATAACAAGTCGCATTGGGATATCCTGATCGATCCAGACTGGGTGAAGTTCGCCGAGCTCGCTGTCGCTGCGGGTAAGGCGATCCGCGCCGTTCATCCGGTACTGCCGCGGGTGCTCGGCGGCATTTCGCCGATCGACCCCTCCTTTATGCGCAACATGCAGACGCGCGGCGTACTTGAGCATTTCGAGGCGGTCGCCGTACACGGCTTTCC
Organism: Bradyrhizobium sp. LeoB3; assembly: GCF_055456055.1. Classification (NCBI taxonomy): domain Bacteria; kingdom Pseudomonadati; phylum Pseudomonadota; class Alphaproteobacteria; order Hyphomicrobiales; family Nitrobacteraceae; genus Bradyrhizobium; species Bradyrhizobium sp. LeoB3. The sequence continues at coordinate 69,858 of NZ_JBVBEF010000002.1, read as the reverse complement.
GCTTGACTGGAACCTGTGGCAGATCGACGAATGGCCGAATAAGCTTGCCGAAATCAAGGCAATCGTCTCGCTGCCAGTGTGGGTGACGGAAGTCGGCGTCTCCTCGTTTGGAGCCGAGGAGGTGCAAGCCTGGGGGCTCAAGCGCACCGCGGAACTACTGATCGGCCGCGCGCCGCGGATCCACTGGTACAGCCTCTACGATCTGCCCTCCACCTGGGAGGCGACGACGCGGCACAGGGAAGCCGAAGGCTCTTCTTATTACCGGCATTTCCACATGGGGTTGCTGCGCGAGGACGGCACGCCGAAGGCAGGACTGGAGCTGTTCGCCGACTATTCGCATGCGATGGGACTATGCCAATGGTTTCACTTCAACGATCATCGCCTCCATGACGCGGTGCGCTGGATGCGCCGGCTCGGCGTCAGGCATCTGCGGACCGGCCTGTCCTGGGCTGACAGCTTTCGGCCCAACGCGACTGACTGGTTCGATTGCCAGATGGACGCGCTGGCAGAGTTTGACGTCACCCTTACCTTCTGCTTCACGCCGCAACACCGCGGCATCGCCCCGCACCATACCAGCCCGCCACTTGACCCAAACGAATTTGCCGACTTCTGCGCTGGAATGGTCGAGCGCTATGCGGCCAAGACGGGGCTCAAGACAGGGCTCATGGCTTCTCCGGCACTCATCGAAGCAAGAGAGCAGACATGCGTGCCCTGATCCTCGTGATGGACTCCGCCGGGATCGGTGCCGCTCCGGATGCGAGCCTTTACGGAGACGAAGGAGCCGATACAGTCGGCCATATCGCACACGCCTGTGCACTTGGTCACGCCGATAACGACCGACGCGAAGGCCCCCTTCGCATACCCAACCTCGTCGATCTCGGGCTCGGGGAGGCATGCCGTCTTGCGACCGGCCGTGTGCCGCCTGGGCTCGATGGCATCGACGCTTCGCCTCGGCAGTTTGGCTGCGCCAGCGAACTGTCTAAGGGCAAGGACACGCCCTCCGGCCACTGGGAGATCGCCGGCGTACCGGTGCCGTTCGACTGGGGATATTTTCCAAGGACCATCCCCTGCTTTCCTTCAGATCTCGTCGAACGTCTGTGCGAGGAAGCGGCCCTGCCCGGCATCATTGGAAACCGACACGCCTCCGGGACCGAGATCATCGATTCGCTCGGCGTCCAGCACATGCAGACCGGCGAAGCGATCTGCTACACTTCCGGCGACAGCGTCTTCCAGATCGCAGCCCATGAAGGATCCTTTGGAGTCCAGCGGCTCTACGAGGTGTGCGCGATTGCGCGTCGGCTGCTCGATCCCCTGAACATCGGCCGCGTGATCGCGCGCCCCTTTGTCGGCACGTCGAAAGGCGACTTCAGGCGAACGCCGCATCGGCGGGATTTCTCGGTTCCCCCTCCCGAACCGACCCTTCTCGACGCCTGTGTAGCAGATGGCCGTGATATCGTCTCGATCGGCAAGATCGACGACATCTTTGCCCACCGCGGCACCGGCCGGAATAAACGCGGCGACAACAACGACGCGCTGTTCTCTTGCACGTTGGACAGCTTGAACAGCCTTGCGGACGGCGGGCTTCTGTTGCCAATTTTGTCGATTTCGACACCGTCTACGGGCACCGACGCGATGTCGCCGGCTACGCGGCGGCGCTCGAGGCATTCGATGCCCGGCTGCCCGAGCTGACGGCGCGGCTGAAGAGCGACGACCTGCTCGTGATCACCGCGGACCATGGCTGCGATCCAACCTGGAGCGGCACCGATCACACGCGCGAGCAGGTGCCTATCCTGCTCCACAGCAGCACCCAAAGATCACCGATCGGCAAGCGCGTCGGCTTTTCCGATATCGGCGCAACGGTCGCGGCGCATCTCGGGCTAGCTCCGCTTCGGCATGGCCTTCCGTTTTGAGCAATCCGCCCACGATTTTCACTCATGTTATTGATCGAAGTTAGAGAAAACATTGTTTGTACATTTTTGAGGAACGAACATTCGTTGCACCGCTTCTGACTCCAAATGTGACTGGCGCGTCGGTCGATCGGCCATCGGAGCGCGCACCCACTTTCATCCCTGGCTGGTCGCAAGACCCAGTCTGACATTTGGCAAGGAAGCGAAGGCGAATGACACGAGTATTGATTACCGGTGGCGCTGGCTTCATCGGCTCCCACGCGGCGGACGCGCTGCTTGTCGCTGGTTACGAGGTCAGACTGTTCGACAACCTCTCGCCCCAGATTCATGGTGCGCAACGCGAGCGTCCCTCCTATCTCCATCGGGAGGCTGAACTTCTCGTCGGAGACATCACCGACGCGCTTGCCGTCGAACGTGCCTTGCGCGGCGCCGATATAGTCCTGCACCTGGCCTCGGCAGTCGGTGTTGGCCAGAGCATGTATGACATCGACTCCTATGTGCGGACCAACGAACTCGGCACCGCGACCTTGCTGCAAGCCTTGTCGAGACGTCCGGTCGAACGTCTCGTCGTCGCCTCCTCCATGAGCATCTATGGCGAAGGCCTTTACCGCGCCGTAGATCATCATGCCGAGCTGGCGCCGGATGAACGGCCGATTGACCAGCTCCGAAACGGTGAATGGGAATTACGCGACGCCGCAGGCCACATCCTCGATCCCGTGCCGACGCCCGAAACCAAGCCGCCCTCCTTGAGCTCGATCTATGCGCTGAACAAATATGCGCAGGAACGCATGTGCCTTATTACAGGCAATGCCTATGGCATTCCGACCATCGCTCTGCGCTTCTTCAATGTGTTCGGCCCGCGCCAGGCATTGTCGAATCCGTATACAGGCGTGCTGGCGATCTTTGCCGCACGCCTGCTCAATGGCCGCCGTCCGCTGGTGTTCGAGGATGGTTTGCAACGGCGCGATTTTGTTCATGTGAAGGATGTCGCCCGCGCCTGCCGGATCGCGATCGAGACCGATCGGATGAATGACGTGTTCAACGTCGGCTCGGGCCAAAGCCGCACGATCGTCTCGGTCGCGCGGGATCTCGCCCGGGTCATGGAACGCTCGGACATTGCGCCAGAGATCACCGGCAAATATCGCGCCGGCGATATCCGGCACTGCTTTGCAGATATAGCCAAGAGCCGCGCTCTGCTCGGCTTTGAGCCAAGCGTCAGATTTGAAGACGGCCTTGCGGAGTTGGCTGATTATCTGGCGGACCAGATTGCCGATGACCAAGCCGAGCAAGCCGCGGCGGAACTGTCGCGACGAGGATTGGTCGCATGACGAACAGAGACAACAGGCCTGTGCTGATTACCGGCGGGTGCGGCTTTATCGGCTGCAATCTCGTCGACCGGCTCGCTGACCGCGGTAATAGTGTCCTCATCCTGGACAATCTCGCCCGCGCCGGCGTCCGCGAGAATGCGCAGTGGCTCAAGTCCAGACACGGCGACCGGGTCAACATCGTCGTCGCCGATGTCCGCGATCCTATTCCTGTCATCGATGCCGTGAGGGAAGCTCGTGCCGTGCTTCACCTTGCGGCCCAGGTCGCCGTCACCGACAGCGTGGCGGATCCGGTCGGAGATTTCGAGATCAACGCCCGCGGCACCATCAATGTGCTCGAGGCCGTGCGCCTTCACAACAAATCCGCGCCGATGCTCTTTGCGTCGACGAACAAGGTGTATGGCCGGCTGATCGACGACACACAGATCATGCGAACCGGCGCCCGCTATGCGCCCGTCAGCAAAACGCTCTCGGACGGAATATCCGAAAACGCTCCGCTCGACTTTTATAGCCCCTATGGTTGCTCCAAGGGAACGGCCGATCAATATGTCCGCGACTATGCCCGCGTGTTCGGCCTGCAGGCTGTCGTCATGCGCATGAGCTGCATCTACGGACCGCGACAGTTCGGGACCGAGGACCAGGGCTGGATCGCGCATTTCCTCCTGAGCGCCATCCGCGGCACCCCGCTGACAATCTATGGCGATGGCCTTCAGGTCCGCGACGCGCTGCACGTCTCGGATGCCGCCGATGCTTGGCTGACGGCGCTGGACCGGATCTCACTGGTGCGCGGCCGCGTGTTTAATCTGGGGGGAGGGCCGTGCAACTCAGTGAGCCTGCTTGAGCTGATCGATCACATCACGCAACTGACCGGTCGCAAGACGAAATACACATTTGCGGATTGGCGACCTGGTGACCAGCCCTGGTACGTCACCGATACGCGAGCGCTCTCCACCGCGCTTGGCTGGATGCCGAAGATCTCCCTACAGCAAGGGCTGTACACCCTGCACGCATGGCTTGACAGCCGTTTTGGACAATCGATGCCGAACAGGGAGGCCTCAGCATGAGGCGTGTCGCCCTGATCAATCCAAACTGGAATTTCGACGGCAGCATCTATTTCGGTTGCCGCTCTCCGCACCTGCCCCTGGAACTCGGGATCTCCGAGCACTATCTGCGCGAAGCCGGGCATCCGACGCTATTGCTCGACGCGCACATGTTCGGCCTTTCGCTCACGGGAATCGAGGCCGAACTCCAGGCGTTCAAGCCGGATATAGTCGTGGTCACCACGGCGCCAACGTATCTGTTCTGGCGCTGCGCGCCGCCCGAACTGCGCGTTCCGCAGGAGCTTACACTTTCACTGCGGGGACTTGCACCGAAGTTGGTCGCCGTCGGGCCGCACGGCTCGATCACGCCGAGGGCGGCGCTGAAGAAGCTTGGCGTCGACGTCGTCGTGATGGGCGAGTGCGAGCACTCGCTTCTGCGGCTCGCCAATGGTGAGCGCGATTTCGCTGGGCTGTGCTTCACTGACGGCACTTCAATCCGCATCAACGGCGGACCTCAGGCGGTCAACTTCAAGGACCAGCCGTCGCTGCGCTGGCCGACCGAAATGATCCGACGGCATCATCATCACCATCATCGCTTCGAGGCGGAGCCGACCGGCCCCGGCGCCGAGGTAGAGGCATCGCGCGGCTGTCCGTATAACTGCACGTTCTGCGCCAAGGAAAATTTCCGCAACGCCTATCGCAAGCGCCCTGCCGCCGTCGTTCTGGAAGAGATCGACCGCTTGCGAAGCCAGGGCATCGAGTATCTCTATTTCATCGACGAGATCTTCCTGCCGAATGCCGAATTACTGCAGGGCCTGACTAGCCGCGGGCTCAAATTCGGCGTGCAGACACGGATCGATCTGTGGCGTCCCGAAATGCTGGAGCTGCTCGGCCGTGCCGGCTGCGTGTCGATCGAGGCGGGCGTCGAGAGCCTGACGCCGGAAGGACGGGCAGCGCTGGCAAAGAACTGCAAGATGACCACCGACCAGCTTGCCGATCAGCTGGTCGAAGCGCGCCGGCATGTGCCGTTCGTGCAAGCCAACCTGATCGAGATGCCGGAGGACGAGGATCCCGTCGTCCAGCGCTGGCGCCGCCGGATGCAGGATGCCGGCGTGTGGGCCAACGATCCGGTGCCGCTCTATCCATATCCCGGTTCGCCGGATTACCGGAAGCTTTGGGGCGAGCCTGATGATTTCGCCTGGGAGCGTGCCCACCAGCACTACCTTGCGATGTTCGACCAATTCAGCGACGTCCAGGAGGAACGTCCCGTTCCACTCGCCGCGCTCGAGCTGCAGGTTGCATCATGAGCCGATCCGCGAATCTCAGGATTCTGATGACGTCGGATACCGTCGGCGGCGTGTGGACCTATGCTTCCGCGCTTGCGACAGCGCTCGCCGCTTCCGGCGCCGAGGTTCATCTTGTGACGATGGGGCCGCGCGCGAGAGTGGACCAGCGCGCAATGCTGAAGGATGATCGCGTGCACCTGATCGAGACCGACCTTGCACTCGAATGGCAGGATCCGGAAGACAGCGATCGAACGGTCGCCCAGCGCGCCTTTGCCGAGCTGGAGGAAGAGGTCCGGCCTGACGTCGTTCATCTCAACAGCTTCCGTGAGGCGGCGTTTGAGTGGCATGCGCCGGTGCTCGTGGTGGCGCACTCCTGCGTGAAGTCATGGGGTCTCGCCTGCCACGATACCGCATGGCTCGACGGGCCGGCCTGGCGACGTTACACGGCCGCTATCGCCGCGGGCCTGAGCCGGGCGCAAGCGTGGGTCAGCCCGAGCTGTGCGTTCTATGACGTCATTTCCGATCTGTACCACCCCAGCGCGCCCGGCTTGGTGATTCGGAACGGCATCGCACCTGCTTCTCCACCAGACAAGAAGGAAGACTACATCCTTGCGGCGGGCCGGCTATGGGATCGCGCCAAGAACATCGCGACGCTGACCGACGCCGCGAAAGGCGTCCGTTGGCCGCTAAACATCGCGGGCCCCGCCGATGATGCCGCCTCAGCCAGCGTTTCTTGGCTAGGCCATCTTTCCCACGACGAGTTGCGCGCCCGCATGCAACGTGCGGCGATCTTCGCAAGTCCGGCGCTCTACGAGCCGTTCGGCCTTTCGGTCCTGGAAGCTGCCTCCGCAGGATGCGCACTGATCCTATCCGACATTCCAACCTTCCGCGAGCTATGGAGCGGCGCTGCCGTATTCGTTGATCCAACGAGCAGAAAAGGCCTACGTCGCGCCCTCGATGCGTTATGCGCGGACGACGACAAGAGAGCACAATTGCAACGCGACGCCTGGGCGCGCTCGCAGCGCTACTCCCTGGCGAGGACGGCGAGCGCCTATCTGCAACTGTACACGAATCTCGTGGCCAACGCGCGGCGGCCCGTTTCAAGGCATGAGCTGGAGATGCACGCATGAAATGCATCCTCTTCTGTCATGCGTTCACATCCTGCTGGAACAATGGCAATGCCCATTTCCTCCGCGGCATCGCCCGCGAGCTCGGCGCGCTCGGTCACGGGGTCGTGGTCTATGAACCTGCTGACGGCTGGAGCCGGACGAATGCGATCCGTGACAGTGGTTCGAATACCCTTCACGAGGTAGCGGATCTTTTTCCCAGCATCGATATCCGCCAATATGACGCCTCACTCGACCTCGACGAGGCGCTGGATGGCGCTGGGCTTGTGATCGTCCATGAATGGAATCCGCCGGAGCTGATCGAAGCGATCGGCCGCCGCCGTGCGCTCGGCGCACCCTACGCGCTTCTGTTCCATGATACCCATCATCGCGCCGTCACCGCCCCCGACGAGCTTGCGCGGTTCGACCTCAATGGATTCGACGGCGTACTCGCCTTCGGCGAAGCGCTTCGTCAGATCTATCTGCGGCTCGGATGGGCCGAGCGTGCATTCACCTGGCATGAAGCGGCTGATACAAAGCTCTATCGCCCGCTGCCGCATATCACGCGAACCCATGACGTGGTCTGGATCGGCAATTGGGGCGATGGCGAGCGCGCTGCCGAACTCAACGAGTTTCTGGTTCGGCCAGTATTGGAGTTGAGCGCCCAGACACGGATCTACGGCGTCCGCTATTCGGAAGCCGCGCACCGCGCGATTGAGCAAGCCGGCATCGAATACCGCGGCTGGCTTCCGGCGCATCGCGCGGCTGCGGCCTTAGCTACCGCGCGTTCCACCGTGCATGTGCCGCGTGGCCCCTATGCACGATCGCTGCCAGGCATTCCAACGATCCGGATGTTCGAAGCCATGGCCTGCGGCATTCCCATCGTCTCGGCCCCTTGGGACGACATTGAGAATATGTTCCCGCAGAACGCCTATCTGCGAGCCGAGAACGGAGCGCAGATGACCCGCGTGCTGGCGACGCTTCTGAACGACCAGGCGTTCGCGGCTGAAACCGCCGAAATCGGTCTCCGAGTGATCCAAAGCCGTCACACCTGCGGCCATCGCGCTATGCAGCTTCTCAACATCGTCGATGAGATTCAAGGCGCGCGTCCGTCATCGCAGCCCGCCGAACACGAGGGAGCCATCGCATGAAGATCTGCTTCTTCGGTTCGAGCCTCGTCTCGTCCTACTGGAACGGCGCCGCGACCTACTACCGCGGCATGCTGAAGGAAATCGCAGCGCTCGGGCATGACATCACCTTCTTCGAGCCCGATGCATTCGAGCGACAGGCTCATCGCGATATCGACGATCCATCGTGGGCCAAGGTAGTCGTCTATCCGGCGACGCCGGAGGGATGGCAGCGCTCCCTGGAGGTCGCCGCTCGTTCCGCGGACCTGCTGATCAAGGCGAGTGGCGTCGGCGTGTTTGACGTCGAATTGGAAAAGGCGATTGTTGAGATTCCATCAAGCGCGATCCGCATCTACTGGGATGTCGACGCGCCAGCCACGCTGGATGCGATGTCGAGCCATCCACGCCATCATCTGCGCAAAGCGATCCCGCGTTATGACATCGTACTCACCTACGGCGGCGGGGATTGCGTCGCGGCAGCTTATCGCGCGATGGGCGCCCGGGACTGCGTTCCTATCTACAATGCGCTGGATCCGGCGACGCATTTTCCGGCGCCGGCCGACACCAAATTCGAATGCGATCTCGGTCTGCTTGCCAACCGCCTGCCCGACCGCGAGCAGCGCATCGATCAATTTTTCCTCGATGTCGCGACCCGGACGCCCGGCAAGACCTTTACTCTGGGGGGATCCGGCTGGGAGAGCAAGGAGGCACCGTCCAACGTTCGCAAGGTCGGGCACGTCGGCACCAGCGATCACAACGCGTTCTTCGGCTCTGCTCTTGCGACGCTGAACGTCAACCGCAACAGCATGGCCCGTTACGGGTTCTCGCCGCCCACCCGTGTGTTCGAAGCGATCGGCGCTGGCGCGTGCCTGATCACCGACGACTGGGAAGGCATCGACCATTTTCTCGAACCGAATCGTGAAGTGCTGGTGGCAGCCAACGGCGCCGAGGTGGCAGAGCACCTGAATTCACTGAGCCCGGAACGCGCACATGCGATCGCGGAGCGCGCAAGGGCACGTATTCTCAGCCTTCATACCTACCGCCACCGGGCGCGCCAATTCGATGACCTTTTCGCGGGAATGGACAAGAGAATCGAGGCAGCAGAATGAATCTCAACATTGTGGTCATCGGGCTCTCGGTCACGTCTTCCTGGGGCAACGGTCATGCCACCACCTACCGTGCCTTAATCGACGCCATCGCGAAGCGCGGCCACCGCGTCACATTCCTCGAGCGGGATACACCATGGTACCGCGATCATCGCGACCTTGCAAAGCCGTCGACATGGACCGTCAAGCTCTACCAGTCGCTGCCGGAGCTTCCCCGACGGTTCGGCAAGCTGATCCGCGATGCCAATCTGGTGATCATCGGCTCCTACGTGCCGGACGGAATCGCGATCTCCGAATGGGTGACGACGCATGCGCGGGGAATAACGGCCTTTTACGACATCGATACGCCGGTCACGCTCGCTGGACTCGATCGAGGACTAGGCTACATCTCCGGCGCCATGATCCCGCGCTTTGATCTCTATTTGTCCTTTAGCGGTGGACCGGTGCCGAAAATGATCGAGGATGACTTTGGCAGTCCGCTCGCCCGCGTCCTCTATTGCAGCGCCGATACGAGCCTCTACCGCCCGCGGGAGGCGCAAATAAAGTGGTCGCTGGGTTACCTCGGCACCTATAGCGAAGACCGGCAGCCGCTGCTGGAGCGACTGCTGCTTGCGCCTGCCGGAATACTGCCGGATCAACGATTCGCAGTCGCGGGACCGCAATATCCAGAGCATCTCGCCTGGCGTGAAAATGTCGAACGGATCGAGCATCTCGCGCCGACCCTGCACGCACAATTTTATTCGGAGCAGCGCTTCGCCTTGAACGCCACCCGCGCTGACATGCGCACGCTCGGTTTTTCACCGAGCGTGCGGCTATTCGAAGCCGCCACCTGCGGAACGCCGGTTATCTCCGATCGATGGCCCGGCATCGAAACGATTTTCATGCCATCGACGGAAATCCTCCTGGTCTCCGAAACGCGCGAGGTGGTCCAGATCCTTCGCGAGATGCCTGAAGAACGCCGGCGGACGATCGCCGAAAACGCGCGCAGGCGCATCCTGGCCGATCACACGCCCGAACATCGCGCCCGTCAGTTGGAAGCCCATTATCTCGAGGCAACTGCGCGGCGCTGCCGCAAATCGACCCGGCCGTCCATCAGCCCGCAGATGCAGGTCACCGAGATATGAGAGAGGAGATGCCATGACGTTTCAGGTCCGCCTTCGGCCTTCCCGCCACACCAAAACCGTGCTGATCGCCGGGGGCGCCGGCTTCATCGGTTCGCATCTCTGTGATTCGCTGTTGCAGCGGGGCGCGACTGTGATCTGCGTCGACAATCTGCTCACCGGCACGGTCGACAATATCCGCCCATTGCTCAATCATCCGAACTTTCGGTTCGTCGAATGTGACGTGCGCGATCCGCTTAGTATCAATGACGACATCGATCAGATCTATAGCCTTGCCTGTCCGGCTTCACCGCGTCACTATCAGGCGGATCCGATCGGTACGATGAAGACCTGCGTCGTCGGCACCATGAACGTGCTGGAACTCGCGCGGAAGAAATCGGCCCGCGTCCTCCAGGCCTCGACCAGCGAGGTCTATGGCGATCCCGAGGTGCACCCGCAACCCGAATCCTATGTCGGCCACGTCAACACGATCGGTCCGCGTGCCTGCTATGATGAGGGAAAGCGTGCTGCGGAGACGTTGATGTTCGATTATCAACGGACCCATGGCCTCGAGGTGAAAGTCGCCCGCATCTTCAACACCTATGGGCCGCGCATGCTGGAGAACGACGGGCGCGTGGTGTCGAATTTCATCGTGCAGGCCCTGCGCGGCGAACCGATCACGATCTATGGAAAGGGAACGCAGACACGAAGCTTCTGCTTTGTCGACGATCTCATTCGCGGGCTCGAATTGCTGATGGAGAGCCCGCCCTCCATCAGCGGGCCTTGCAACCTCGGCAACCCGCAAGAAATCACCATCGAGTCCGTGGCGCGTGAAGTTCTCGCCTATACCAATTCGGCCTCACCGCTGCGTTTTGAGCCGCTGCCGAAGGATGATCCCAAACGGCGCAGGCCGGTGATCGACACTGCCGAGCGGTCGCTAGGCTGGCGTCCGCGTATCGCGCTGAAAGAAGGCCTGCAGGCAACCATCGCCTATTTTGCGTTGCGTGTTGCGACGGCGATGCCAGTGCTGGTGCCGGCAAATGCCTCGCGGAACATATCGCGTGCAGCGCGCGCTCGATTGACCATCGCTGCCCAGCAGTAACGCCGACGGCAGCTTGAACAGGTGGACGGCAACGGCCGGGGAGCAATACCGAAGACCGGACCTCGGCTGACGCGCACGTTGGGATAGGAATCATCACAGCAGCGGCCGACTGCGACTGCTCCGCCATCGGCACCTACGCCGAGCGCCGGAGCGCAAGTTGCGCTACGCCTTTCTGGACGGCGCCAATCACCTTTCCGATGATGTTGGCGGTCGTCTACCTCTCGGCTCTTCCACCAGAATAGGCGTTCAGGAACGATGTCGGTCCGCCGCGATTGAATCGGAAACGTTCTGATGCGCCATGTCCAGTATTCGCTTTCCAGATCGGCCGAGAGACAAGGCAGGTCAAGCACGAGAAGCCCGCGATCGGCTCGGAGGGCCGTCGGCGGAACAGGATCATCGCGGCCGCGGCGCGACATCTCCCTGGCAAATTCCGTGGGCGGGATGGAAGGACATCCTGCTCAGGACCTACGAACAGATCAACAAGGACAGGGTTCTCGCCGTCGCGGCGGGCGTCGTGTTCTACGGACTGCTTGCGCTCTTCCCCGCGATCACGGCAATCGTATCCTCCTATGCGCTGTTTTCTTCGCCAACGACCATCAATGACCATCTGGCCGCGTTGGCCGGCCTCCTACCTCAGGGCGCCTTGGACATCGTGCGAGATCAGGTCGATCGCGTAGTTGCGAAGGGGGATACCAAGCTTGGGTTTGCCTTTGCGTTCAGCTTCCTTCTCGCGGTGTGGAGTGCAAACGGGGGCATGAAGGCGGTCATCGATGCGCTCAACGTCGTGTATGAGGAGGACGAGAAGCGCGGCTTCTTCAAGCTGAACGCCGTCTCGTTGGCGTTCACCTTCGGCGGCATCATCGCCGCACTTGTTGCCATCAGCGGCGTGGTAGCTCTGCCTATCATCCTCGGGACATTCGGGGCGAGCTCGGTTGTCGATAACCTACTACGCATTGGCCGCTGGCCTGTCCTCGTCCTGGCCATGCTATTCGGACTGGCTATACTATATCGGTATGGGCCAAGCCGGCGTTCCCCACAATGGCGGTGGCTGACGGTCGGAAGCGTCTTCGCGACGTTGAGCTGGCTGGCCGGATCTGCGGCCTTTTCCTTCTATCTTGCAAATTATGCCAACTACGGCGCGACCTACGGCTCGCTGGGGGCAGCGATTGGCTTGATGATGTGGATGTGGATGTCGGCCATCGTCATACTGGTGAGCGCAGAGCTCAACGCTGAAGTCGAACATCAGACGGCACGAGACAGCACCGATGGTTCAGGCAAGCCGCTCGGCGCGCGAGGCGCACGCATGGCGGACACGGTGGGAGAACAAAAGACGAGCTGACATCTGCGTAGCAGCGGACGCCTCGTTGCTAGGAACCTACGACCATCGCTGGCAATCTCCTAGTCGTTACGGTCTCGGCGCCCGTGCACGGGCGAGTTCAGCGACCACCCGCTCTCGGCCGCCCGCGTCTCCTAGATCCTCGCGCGTCGCGTCAGCCTTCGCGGATGCCCCCTGCTCCGCTGCGTCGACCACGCGCTCGAACTTCGCGGCCATCTCGTTTGCCGCCGACCTGGCTCCCTCGATCGTAAGACCCTGCTTGCGCGCCTCGTCAGCCGCAGCGTGAACTGCCTTTCCGGCTGCTTCACCCGCTCGAGCTACCTGCTCGGCCGTGAACTCGTGAGCTTTTTCCTTCACCGCCTCGCTCGCTTCGCCGAGGTACTCCGCTTCGGCCTTCGTTGTCGGGAACGCTGAAGCGATGCACGCGCCCGCGGCAATACCGACAGCCCCAAGCGCAAGTGGTTGTCTTCGAAACAGATCAGCCAGGGCGGACCCCACGCTTTCGATTGTCCCAGCCGCCCCATCAGGAACCGTCTTCGCATATCCGGAAAGCGTGTCGGCCTGCCGGCGGCCCAGTTGCGCGGTGCGATCGATCACTCCGGCAGCACTGTCCTGAAGCGTTTCAGCGGCCGAGCCGACGCTGGACCTAACGGTCGACCCGGCGCCTTCCAGCACACCTTGTGCAGTATCCGTGGCACGATCAAAACCCGAACGCACTGCGTCCGTCGCACGACCCACTTCACTGCGGCTGAATAGCCATACCACACCCATGCCGATCAGCGCAGCCGAGAGCGGGTTCCGGCTCGCCGCGTCGCCGAGGTCGCGCAGAAAATCCGATCGTGTCTTTGAAACGTCCCTCATCGCATCATCTCCTTCGCTGCCGCCTTGTCCCGTTGAACCTGCTCTATCGTGACCGTTGGCTTGAGGGCATCACCCGAGAGCCTGCTCAGCCCAATCCAGACTAGCCCCGCCGAGACTAAAGCTGAGACGCCTCCGACGAGGAGATAGGCAATCGGGTCGGAAAGCCCGGCATGCATCAGGCCAGCAGCTGCTGACATCAGCAGCAAGACCAGGGCTGGAATGAAAATGACCGCTCCGGCGCCGATCATCGCTCCTGCCCGACCCGCCTGGCTAATTTTTTCCGAGAATTCAGCCCGGGCAAGCTCGAACTCATTGCCGATCAACTTTGCAAGCTGGCTGACGGCATCACCGACAAGATCTGGAATCGAACGGCTAGCTTGAGATGCCATCGCCGTACCCTCGAGCTTCGGACTGGCGGCTTATTCCATCCCGTTGACCAATGCCGGACATTACGCGGGGGCCGGTGTCCCCTGAATGTTCGGCTGAGCTTTTCAGAAACCGCACCACGCCGAACCCCGCGAGCGCGGCTATGCCGAGGAACGCCGTCGGCTGCCGGCGTGCAAAAGTCCTCGCGTTGCGCAGGAGATCATCGAAATCGCCGTTCCTCAGCGAGGCCGACACGGTTTCGACCTGCGACGCCGCCTTGCGCATGTAAGTGCCGGCAACCGGCAGGTCGCCGTCAAATTCGCTGGCGGCCCTTCGCATCGCTTCGGCAATGCTGCTGATGTATTGGGCGCCGGCATCTTTCCGATCGTCGACCTTTTCCTTGACCCGATCGGCAGCCTGCGATCCCAAGTCCTTGGCGGCGTCGACAAACTCCGAGGCCTGGTCCTTGATGGCATCCGCCGAGGAACTTGCCATCTCCGCCGCCCGATCCTTGAGGTCGCGCCCGGCAGAGGCAGTTTGCTCGCCCGCGCCTTTTGCGGCGCGGCCTGCTTCCTGGAAATCCTGTTCCGCGGGATCGGAACTCTTTTCGATGAAAACCTGGTCAGCCATGACTATCTTCTCCGTGGAAATCTGATGATTGATTGTCCTCTGGCGGCTCGAAGGCTGTGGTCACGGCAGCCTCTGCCACTCGGCGGACACGTTGCCCCAGGTCATTCGCTCCCTCACGCACGCCTTCCGCGCTGAGCCCCTCCGCTTCGGCCTGCTCCGCCGCGCGCCGGGCAGCTTCTCCGGCAGCATCTTTTGCGGCTTCGAAACCGCGGGAAGCAGCGGTTTGTGCGCGACGCTTGACCGAGCTGCTGGTCTCACCGAGCATGTCGTCCTCCAGCTCCGTTCGCGGAAGCGCGCTGGCGATCACGCCGCCGATGAGCAGCCCGATGCCAGCGACCAGAAGCGGATTCTGCTCAATCGTCTCGCGGAACGTTTTGGTTACGCGATCTCCCAAATCGGAGGCGGTCTCCCGTCCCGATCTCAACGTCTCGCTTGCCGAATCCTTGGCCGCCCCTGCAAGCCTCTGGCCTGTCGAGGTTACGCCGTCTGCAATGTCCCTCACGGAACCAGCAGCAGCACCAACCTTTCCGGCGATCTGATCTCTCAGTTCGGCTCCGCCGCTCCTGACCGAGGCGGTGGTCGATTCTGCTGCCCCGCGTAGCTGCTCAGAGTCCGACATCAGCGAGGCCTGAGCGGTGCTGCCCGCCTCGCGTGCGTGGTCGGCTTCGGCGGAGGTTACCCGATCAAGATCGCCTATGACGGCTTCTTTAGCGCTATTAGTGGCGTCGCCGATTTGGTCGCCGAAGCGGCGTGCGCGACGGACAACGTCGTCAGACAAATCAGCGGCGATGGCGGAAGCCTTCTGCGTCGCTGCCTTGCCGCTGTTGGAACTCGCCAGGTAGAGGCCGGCGCCGATCATCCACACCGGGAACGGCACGGTTCGAGCGAGGCGAAACAACGGATAAGCAAGACTGGCGCCTACGGCGACTGCCTGCATCGGGTTCTCCCGTGCCGCGGTGGTGATATCGCCGAGCAATTGCTCACCGCGGGAACGGACGAAGCCGGAAACGTCGGCTTTGATAGCGGCCGGACTAATGCGCTCCCGTATGTCCTGAGCCGTGTCCGTGACACTATGGCGAAGCTGTTCGACCGTCTGCGTAAGACCGGCCCGGGTCTGCTCGGTCTCCCGCCTGATCTGCTGAAGCGAACGCGTGTCAGTTTGAGTCATGTTTGTACACCTAAATTCATCTGGAAGCCGAACCTGTATTCACCGCGTTGGTTCCTCAATTAGCAGCTTTATCTCGTCGCGAGCGAAGCGCCGATCGATTGGCAAATGCCGCGGTACGAGCAAAAGACATTGACCAGCTCGCTCTCTCCAAGCAGTCCCAGCAGGGTAGCCGAGACTGTCTGGTCGGAGGGACTCTCGACAACAAGGAAGCCGAGAGAACGAACGACCTTACTCGTCGCCGGCCCTTTCGTTCCTATGAGTGCGATCGCGGGGAGGATCACGTTGAGGATGGTTGAGCACACGATCGGCCTGATGCTCCGTTGAGCCGCCGTAAGTGACAACAGCATTGTCCCAAGACCACTCGGGTGCCGATCTATCCTTTGAGCTCGTCCAGAGCTGAGCAAGATCAGCAGTCCGACTGACGTTCAGGAACACTCCGCGGTTGTCCGGATTTTCATCCCATGTCCATGCCCGAAAGGACGCCGCGCGCCCGCGATCAGTCCGCGCGATCGAGACGGTGAATCACCGGCCGAAGGCCGCTTGCGGTTAGCTCAAGAATGGCCAGAGTAACAGGCAACTTAAAGCGCCGCGGCCCAGCGCTTCCGGGATTGAGATAAAGCACTCCGTCAATGGTCTCGATCTGCGGTCGATGCGAGTGGCCGCAAACGACCACGTCAATTCCGCACAAACCGGGATCGAACCGTAGTTCCTGGAGGTTGTGCAGGATGTAGATGGACCGCCCGCCGAGCCTTACCGTCTGGGTGTCAGGATAGTGCTCCGCCCAGTCGCCGGTATCGACGTTCCCTCTGATCGCGGTCACAGGCGCAATCCGGCGGAGCCGGGCGATCACGTCCGGGCGACCGATATCTCCGGCATGAATGATATGCGCCACCCCCGCGAGCCGTGGCTCAACCTCGGGACGCAGCAGGCCGTGGGTATCCGAGATGACTCCGATCCTGAGCAATGCGTCAGTGTCCTCGTGCGGTGCCCTTGTTCGGGTCGGATGACGTGGCGCTATCCTTGCCGTTGTAGAACAATGCGACGCCAACGACAGCCAACACAAAGCAAGCATCCGCCTCGCTCAGCTTCGTCGCCAGCCCATTGTCATCGATCGGAACGAGCATCACATCTGCCGTAAGAGTGCGAACGAAAAGCGCCTGGCTTGCCGCATGCTCGAGCGGACCGATCACCTATCACCTCTGCCGGCGCTTCGATCCTTGCCGGGCTCATTGTCCAGGTCGAACCGCCACGGAAGGTTGATCACGGTCACATCAGGCTGTCCGAGTCCGATGAGTCGAGAGCGCAGCCGGAGGGCGCGATGCGTATGCAGCAGGTGTTGATACCAACGCCGTTTAACCACTTCTGGGATCAGCACCGCGAGTCGCCTACCGGGAAATTTGTCTCTGATCTCATCGATCACCCTCAACATCGGCTGCTGAATCGCGCGGTATTGCGCCTGGAGAACGACCAGGCGTGGAGGCAGGAGTCCCGCTTGCTCTGCCGGCACCTCGACATCTCTTCGCCATTGGTCGCGAAGAATTCGCTGTTCATCCGCGACCTCTGGACCTGATAGCTGTAGGAGATGAACGGCGACGACTTCCGGCGAGATGCTCAACGCAAATTTCAAAGCGTTGTCGCTCAGCCTGTTCCAACGCTCGAACGCGACAACGACAATAGGCGGAGCCAATCCGCTGAGATCCAAAGGGGCGGGATCGCGGAGCTGGGTGGCAAGCTCGTCATAGTAGGCGCGTATCGTTTTGAGCAGAACGATGACGAGCGGAAGCACCAAAATGGTGATCCAAGCTCCCTCCATGAACTTGGCGGCGATGATCACGATGAGAGCAGTACCTGTCGTGATCGCGCCGATCGCATTGATCACGAGATGGGCTTTCAGTTCCTTCTTGGATGCCTCCTCCTCGGCAATGGCTCGGCGCCAATGCCATACCATGCCAGTTTGCGAGATGGTGAAGGTGAGAAATGCACCGATCGCAAACAGTGGGATGAGCCTGTCAGTTATGCCGCCAAAGACCGTCAGGAGAAATCCCGATGTGAACGCCAGATACAGGACGCCGACGTCGAAGACCAATCGTCGGCCCGCAACTGCGAAGGATTTGGGCAGGAAGCCGTCCTGGGCGACTACGCGGCAAAGGCGAGGGAAATCCACGAAGCTCGTATTGGCCGAAAGAGCCAGCACGCACAGCAGTGAACCGATCGCGACATAATAGAGCGCGCCGTTACCCACAATGGCGGCCGCAAGCTGGGACAGAACACTGCGGTAGCCCTCCTGCTCCTGATCCATAGCGCCGATGCCATAGGCGCGAGTGAGAAAGGCGATGCCGATCAGTAGCGTGCCGAGGATGACGACGATCGCCGTCAACGTACGGTGACCGTACTTAATCGTCGGCTCACGAAAGGCGGTCATGCCGTTGGACACAGCCTCCACTCCCGTCATCGCCGTGCAGCCGCTTGCGAAGGCGCGCAGCAGTAGCCAAAGACTCGCGGTTTCGATTGCGTGTCCCAACGGGGGCGGCGGGACAGCCGGCTGGGGCGATCCGCTGGAGATCATGACTTTATACGCTCCGACAGCGAGAATGATGCCGAAGGTGGCCACGAACAGATAAGTAGGCAAAGCAAACATCCGGCCAGCATCGAGCGTGCCGCGGAGGTTCACAATCGTCACGAGCGCGAGAATACCGAGACACAGCGGGAGAATGTAGGCGTGCAAGATCGGCACCGCCGAAACCAGCGCGCCAACTCCCGCCGCGATGCCGACGGCAACGTTCAAGACGTAGTCGACCATCAGAGCCGCCGCGGCGAGCAGACTAGGATTGGTACCGAGGTTGTCCTTGGCAACGACATACGCACCACCGTTGTTCGGGTAGGCTCGGATGGTTTGCCAGTACGAGGCAAACAAGATCGCAAGGAGGACCACGATCGGCGCCATGACCCAGCCGATAAAGGACGTCGCGGCTGCTCCGAGCGGAATGAGGATGGTGAGGGCCGCTTCAGGACCGTAGGCGGATGAGCCAAGTCCATCGAGTCCCATTGCCGGAAGGCCCTCAAAGGCCCCGATCTTGCGCTCCTTGAACTCCCGGTTGGCCAAGCGTCGTCCGAGAAGAAGATCAAGCGCGCTCACACTCACTATCCCGACCAACAAGATACATCATACCATTCTTCAGCTTACCCACCGAGGGACACAGCCGAAGTCGAGGGCGCCCCACGGCCTGCCGTATTCGCAAGGTCAGGCGCTCCGAACACCAAGACTTGTAAATTCCGTAGGTTCCTAATGGGTGGAGTGTTGCTGACTCTGAGAAGAGCAGCGCACGAATCTCGAGATGGCGCTTTGCGGCCGTCGCAGGTGAAGACAGCGCTGCTTTTTCGAGGACTTGGTTAGCGAGATTTTTCGCCCGTTCCGGAGGGCGAAGTGCGGCTCGTGCTACTGGTGGATCCCGTCGTCGGCTGGTCGGCGGGTCGTCCAGGGGCGTGGGCGGAAGCACCCGGCTTCTCCTGCTCACCGACATAGCCTGATTCGCCGGACTGACGGGTCTTGGCGCCCTTGTCCGCCTCCTCCTGCATCTGCGGGTTCGGCACGGTCTGCTGCTGCGCCATGGTCGGCAGCGCGACCACGGCTCCCAAACCGACGACTAGCGCGAAAATCGAGGTTCTCATGAGATATCCTCCCATACTGGGCTCCACGCTCAAACCCGCAAAGCGGCGATCGTTCCCGGGAGCTGGAGCTATTTGCGACGGCACGGCAGGCCATTTCGACGACGAATGATCCGGCGTAAACTAGGACCGATCCGCGCCGTAGTTTCTGGGCAAAAACCGCATCGCGGCGGGGATCCCGGATCACCTGTCGTTGTCATGTTCTTCAAGCCCAGCGCCATTGGCCAGCCGCGCGGATGCTCTCAGGAACGGGCGCAACGCGGGTGTGTTGAGCTCCCATTCTGGGAGTGACGCCCTCAATGGAGGATTGTAGTCGCCCTTGGTAGAGGCCGAGAAGTTGATGCCGACGGAGTACGCCGCTGACCGCACTGACGATCCCGGCGAGCCGCTCAACTGGCTTTGCCCCCGGGCACCCACAACATCATTGGAAGAAAAATTAGCGCTGCTCGCTCCGCGCGCGATGCCAGCTAGGAGAGCCGGCGATATCGGCGCAGCATCAGGTCAGACGCTATTTCAGCTTGCCGAGCTTTGCGAATAAGCTGCTCTCTCTCGCTGCCAGCTGGCCTGCTTTCGGCCATTTTCCGCGGATGCTGCACCTCGCCCGCGAGCAACTCTTCCAAGGTGGTGTTCTTAAAACGACGCCGCTTTAACATGGCGCAACTCCCTCGTACGCAGGCGGGAGCGCGATCGGTCTTTCGACCACCGGCGCCCACCATGCGTAGTGTCATGCCAGTGATGGAGGATAACTCGCGAGCCGCCAGTTTGTTCGCATGGCGGTACGCCAAAAGACCGCGCGGCACATCAGCGCGTCGAGCTGGCAACCTGAGAGACCCGGGCCCGATCGCGTCTCAACGGTCAAGATCTCGTTCAACTTGCCCGCTCTTTCATCTACTGCGCCTCGAGCGCGCGCCGCTCATTCGGCGTCAGCTTTTGCGCCTGATCTGCAGTGAGCTTCCCGATGCCGACGAATTGAACCGGATTTCCAGGATCGTAAGCCGGCGACTGACCGCTGCGTTCGGGCGCCCGACGCGACCTCTTGTCATCGTCCTGCCGCGGCTCGCCGTCACCGCCGCCGTAGCCGAGAAACTCAACAATGATCACCGAAGGCCGATCCGAGGGCATTTGCTGGGTCGCATCCTTGACCGCGTCCGCTGCCGCCTTGTCCTTAGTATCGAGGGTCAGTGGCGCGATCTTGACGTCGTCCTTTGGGACCCCCTTCACCTCTCCCTTCACGGCGAGATTGTCGATGTTGACGACGAACCGCGCGGCGACGTTGAAGTTGCCCGACACGCGAACACCGGCGTCTCCGAAGTTCACGGTGCCGACCGGCGCGATCAGGTTGACTGCGCCGGGCTGGACACCGGTAAAGGCTTCGACGGTGCCGATGCCCGATCCGCTCATGTCCGCCCTCTCGATCGCGCGGGTCACCGCGTTGGCGTTGGTGCCGTTCAGGCCGGCGATCACGTCGATCGAGGCGCGGTCGGCGGGAAGGCCGCGGATGTCCGTTCCCGTGATCGGGCGGTTGCTGCTGTCGAACCGGCGATTGCCGATGCTCACCGTTCGCGGATTGTAGACGTCGCGTCCGGCGGTCAGCAGCACCGAGCCGGGCCGCTCCACCGAGAGGTCGGCATTGATGATGTCGTTGCCGGCCTCCAGCCATGTCGTGTCGGTTCGGTGAAGGTTGCGCAGGTTCAGCGTGACATTGCGGATGTCCTTGCCGGCACGTAGCCAGGTCTGCTCGTTGGCCCACATCGTCGCGCTTCGAGATGTCGTCGTGGTGGCAACCGGGCCGATGATCGAACCCGAGCGAGCATAGATCCGGCTCGGCTCGTAGTCGTTCTCGTTGGGAAGATGCGCCGGATTGCGGAAGCTGGCGAGGTAGAGGTCGTAGGCGCCTAGACGATTCGATCACGTCATCAACTCGGATAAGGTTTTCGGTACACACACGCAACCAAATCCGCACGGCAAGCCCGTCGGCGTTAGCTGGTCGGCAAGCGCGCCACGGCATCCTTCAAGGCGACTCCGCTGGTACCTGCCTTCAGCATATCCAAAACCAGCGACACGACGGCATCCGCGGCGTTGTCGGCGCTCAGCCCGCCGTTACGAATATTCGAGATGCAGTTCCTCCTTGAATCGGGCGTACCCGCCTTCGGCAAGCATGTCATGTAGGCGCCTAGACTATCCGCTGAGGAAAGGCCGGGTCGCTCTCCGATGAGCACAATCGAAACCCGAGCACGGATGATTTCCGCCACGGGATCACCGAGCGCGACGCGCGCGAGCGATGCCAAAATCAACGGTGCGATGGAAAGCTGCCGAGATGAAAGACGTTCGACGATCGCTTGCACCAGCGGCACGGCATTGATGTTGATGGCGCTGGCCGACAATCCATCCGCCACCACGATCACGACATCACAACCCGGATGGATACCTGCGAGGCGCTCCGCGGACTCCGGAGAAAGTTTTCGGCCCAGATCAGGGCGTCGGATATAGGTGCCGCGATCGCCGGCCTGGCTTTCGACATCGACCGTTTCCGGACTTAGATCAGCAAGCTTGGCTCGAAGTGAAGCCCAATCGACTGCAGACCAGACGGCCTGACGCGCGCGTGCATGATCGAGTAGAAACAACTGCGCGGCGCGCGTTGGCAGCCCGGCACCAAATCGACCCAGAAGCACGCGCGCTTCCGTCATCTGCCGCAAGTCGACCGACCCTGCCGTTTCCTTTGCCAGATCATCCTTCACGTCACGCTCCGAGCAGCCTGGCATCCGCAATGCGATCAGCGAGCCTCGGCGGGGCGTCCAAGAGGCGGCCGGCCATGTCGGTCAACCCGATATCCACCAGCCATCGCTCGAACTCCGGTGCCGGCGGACGCTTCAGGATTTCTCGGCAATAGACCGCGTCATGATGCGCGAGTGACTGGTAGTTCAGCATCACATCGTCCGCGCCGGGAACGGTGATGACGAAGTTGACGTTGGCCGCGCAAAGCAGGGTCAGCAGCGCGTCCATGTCTTCCTGATCGGCGTCGGCGTGGTTGGTGTAGCAGACGTCCACTCCCATCGGTAAGCCGAGCAGCTTACCGCAAAAATGATCTTCCAGGCCGGCACGAATGATCTGCTTTCCATTGAAGAGATATTCCGGGCCAATGAATCCAACCACGGTGTTCACGAGCAAGGGTCTGAATTCGCGCGCAACCGCATAGGCGCGGGCTTCCATGGTCTGCTGATCGACGCCGAAGTTCGCCTCGGCCGAAAGTGCCGCCCCCTGTCCGGTCTCGAAGTACATCAAATTCGCATCGATCGCACCGCGCCCGAGGTCACGTACAGCCTCATGTGCCTCCTTGAGCAGCGCCAAACTGACGCCGAAACCGTCATTTGCCTTCTGCGATCCGGCGATCGACTGGAACACGAGATCCACCGGAGCCTTCGCAGCGATTGCCTTGATGGCAGTCGTCACGTGACCCAGGCAGCATGTTTGCGTCGGAATCGAAAGGCGCACGCGCAGTTCGTCGAGGAGCGAGACAATGCGCACATAGTCATCCATGGTGTCGGTTGCCGGATTTACCCCGATCACCGCATCCCCCGACCCCATCAGGAGCCCATCGATTGCGGAGGCGGCAATGCCGTAGGAGTCATCGGTCGGATGGTTTGGCTGATTGCGCGTCGAAAGCCGCCCCTTCAGTCCAATTGTCGACCGGAAGCGGGTGACGACCTCCCGCTTGGACGCCACTGAGATCAGATCCTGCAAGCGCATGATCTTCGAGACCGCGGCCACCATCTCGGGCGTCAGGCCGAACGTCACCGCCTCAAGCTGCCGCTGGCCCGTTTCCGGCTTGAGAAGCCATTCGCGGAATTCACCAACGGTCAGCGACGAGATGATCTCGAAAGCCGCCGGGTCATGGCGATCGACAATCAGGCGCGAGACCTCGTCCGTTTCGGCGGGGATCAATTCCTCGGCGAGGAATGTCTTGAGGGGAACGTCCGCCAGCGTCATCTGCGCGGCAAGCCGCTCGACCGGTCCGTCCGCAGCGATGCCGGCAAGCTGGTCGCCCGATCGCTCGGGCGTCGCCTTGGCCAAGAGATCCTTGAGGTCAGCGAAACTGAAGACCGTCTGCTCGATCGTCGTCTTGTAGGGCATGATCGCTTGCTATCGGTTGATGAGGGCCAGCGCTTCCGCGTGAAGTTTCGGCGTGGCAGACGCCAACACGCGCCCCTCGGAATGAATTGAAAGCGGGCTTCCCTTCCAGTCAGTGATGCATCCTCCCGCCCCCTGCACGATCGGAACCAGGGCCATATAGTCATATGGCTGCAGTCCCGTTTCCAGAACGATGTCACAATGTCCCGACGCGAGCAGACCATAGATGTAGCAATCGCCCCCAAAACGCCGCAGCTTGGCGCATCTCGAAAGCCGCTCGAACACTTCTGCGTCCTCGTTCGCGAACATATCGGGTGACGTCGTATAGAAACGGGCATCTGCGATGGCTTCGCAGGCGCTCGTCCGAACCAATCTGCCGCCGAACAACGTCAGACCGGGCTTCGCCATCCACCGCTCGCCGGTGGCCGGCGTGTCGATCAAACCACAGAAGGGCTGCCCCTCATAAGTCAGCGAGATCAGCGTACCGAACAAGGGAAAGCCAGTGATGAAGCTCTTGGTGCCGTCGATCGGATCGATGACCCACGTGAAGGCGTTGCCGCGCTTGACTCCAATCTCCTCACCGATGATGCCGTGGTCGGGATAACGCGCCTCGATCCGTTCCCTGAGGTGCAGTTCGACGGTTCGATCGGCAATCGTCACCGGACTCGCATCGGGCTTGGAAATAACATCCAGCGGCGTGCGGAAATAGGACAGCACGATGGGCCTGACCGCATCAGCGAGCTCGGCGGCGAAGGAAAGGTAGACATCCGCATCGTCTACCGCCACGGCAAGTTTGACCATCACAGCGCCTTCAGGAATGACGGCCAGCGGGGGTCATAGATGATGGAACGCGCGCGCATGTGCTTCCATATGCCATATTTGTAGAAATCAAAATCCAACGTCGAGATCCGGTTCTGCACCAGCGCCCAGGTGCTCCACTTGATGTCGGCGAGCGCCTTGTGGACGATGAAGCGCGCGTGCCATCGCTTGTCATAACGGCCGAAATACTCCTCGATGATTTCCTGCTCGACATCCTCCGAGAAGAAGTGCTCGCTGCTCCAGATGGCCAGGTCATAAAGCCGTTCGTTGTTGGATGCATATTCGAAGTCGATTAGCTTGATCGACTTGTCGTCCCCGACCAGGAAATTCCCCGGCATTGGATCGTTGAAGCAAGGCACGAGATCGAGCCCGGACGCCTCAAGAGCCGCCCGGGCCTGCTTATACTGACGGTAGAGCCAGGCATGATCTTCGGGCCAGTAGCCGCCGAGCTGCTTCACCTGCTCATAGTGCTCCTCGATCATGTCGAATACGGTCTTGGTCAGCGGAAGTGGCGGCGCCTCGTGCAAGCGGCGATACATGCTCACCACGGTGGCGCGAAAGGCGGGATCGACAAAGTCGCGATGGGTGGAGGCTCGCCGGTCATCAAGGAATTCGGAAATCTCGATGTCCAGGTGGTCGAGAAAGTCAAACGTCCTCGGCCCGACATCCATTGCCTCGGCCTGTTTGCTTGCCGCCCGCGCCGCGCTGCGATCGATGAACATCTCGGTACCGCGCCCCGGTATCTTCACAAAGTATCCGACAGGGTCGCCATCGACCCTCACGAGGAAATTGGTGTTGCTGATGCCGCCGGATACCGGCTGATAGGACAGGCGGCAGGGCTTCCAGGCCTCCACCTGAACAATGGCCGCCTCGAGCGTTCGCTCGGCATCTGACCTAGCCGCACCGATTTCAAGCATAACCTTGTCTCACTTTCTCTGGCTCGAAAACGCTCTAGAGAGATCGGACCCGTTCCTCGAAGCCGGGGTGCCCGAGCAGCATCCGGCAGCGCAGGAAACGCCATCCCGCATATTTCAGGAATTCGAGACCCTGGCGGGGTGACCGTGCATCCTGCAGCAGGCTGCGGAGCGCCCAATAAAAGTCGTCGGCAGCGGCGTAGATCCTGCACCGGTTGAATGCCCTCTCACTGAAGTTGCCGTCATGCATCTCCAAAAGTGGCTTCATCTGGCTTTCGAACTGGTAGAGCTCATTCATCTGCACGCCGAGCTGGTAGTAGGGATCGATGTCACCGGCCATGTCGAAGTCGACCAACATCATCGCTTCGTTCGGACCGAGCATGACATTGGACGAATGGGGGTCTCCGTGCGCTGGTTTTAGTTCGACGCCCGCCGCAGCGATCGCGTCACGCATCGGAGCCATCCATGCCAGCATCCATTCCACATCGCCCGGCAGCATGTTGCCGGCCTCCGAAACCAGCGGCCAAAGCCGATCGATGCCATCGAAGACAGACCAACGCCGCCCGAATGGCTCGCCTGTGGCGATCGTCTTCTGCATCTCGATGAGACGGGCAGCCGCGCTCTCGTGCATCAGGTCGTCGATCTTGGCAGTTCGCCAGCCTTCGCCGAGCCGCGCGAACAGCACGGCCCTTTCGTCCAGCACTCGTGCGATAGGCTCCGGCGACAGACCGAGTCTGTGAAGACGACGCGCCGCTGCAAACGCCGCGTCGTCGTCGACCAGCTCTGCGACCTCGTCACCTCCCAGCCGAAGAAAGAAGCTTGCCTCCTGGCCATCAGGGGCTACGTCGAACGAGGTCGATTCGACCGCGTGATAGGACGGCGATGCAACCGGCGCCGCAGATGCTGCATAGGTCGCGCTCGCGGCATCGATTATCGGAAAGCTCTGGATGGCTCGCTCGGCGCGCGCCTCCAGGGCCGTCTGCGGCTTCCCGAGCGCTTTCATGCGGCAGCTCCTTTTGGATTAGCCGCCTGCAGCCCTTCGCTGGCAATCGCGTAGAGCATGTCCGCCAGCACCTGCGTCCCAAAAGCCTGATCCTCGGCGCTGGTGAACTCGGTCGGATGATGGATCACGCCGTCGCGCGAACGCACTGCCAGGACAATTGAGGGGCAGACACTGGACATTGCCACTGCATCATGGCCACCGATCGTATCCAGATGGCGCGCCGTTTCGCCGTAATTCGCGACCATTCGTTCGGCCAGCGAAATCAGTCCCGGGAAGAAGCGGCCCGCCTTGCGCCGATCAATCGCCCTGATTTCATAGGTCACACCGGCCTTCTTGGCCGCCGCCTCCATCCTGATCTTCATCATCCGCTCAGCCTCGGCGAGGACGTCGGGCAAGCCCGAACGCAACTCGATGAAGAGAACGGCTTCCGATGGAACGGTGTTTGGGGAGTTGGGAAAGACCTCCAGCCGACCGACCGATGTGTGCAAATCCGACCCGTGCTCGCCGGCGATCTCCTTCAAATCGGCGATCAGATAGGCGGCGCCGAGCAGCGCGTCCCTGCGCTCAGCCATCGGTGTAGGCCCCGTATGCGCCTGACGGCCGAGGAAAGCGAGACGGTACTTCGTTGCGCCCCAGAAACGGGTGAAGATGCCGAATTTTTCACTCGCCTCAAACAGCACCTTGTCGCCTTCGATATGAAGTTCGATAAGAGCGTCGGGCAGCGCAATTTTATCTCCGCCCGCATAACCGATCTGCTCAAGCGACTGGCGAACGGTGACGCCATCTCCATCCGCCCGGTCGAGCGCCCATTCAAGCTCGGCCGCTCCGGCGAACACGCTGCTGCCCAACAGGCTTGGCTGGAAACGCGCGCCCTCCTCGTTGGTCCAGTTCACCACCCGAAAATTGCAGGCCGATAGCTTGTTCTCTGCCTTCAGACGCTCTGAGACGGCAAGCACGGCCTCACAGGCCGAGACGACACCGAGAGCGCCGTCGAAGCGACCACCATTGGGCTGGCTGTCGACATGTGAGCCGACCATGATGACCGGCGCATTCGCGCCGGCAAGCGACAAGCTGCCGAACTGATTGCCTATGGCGTCGACGGCCTGGACAAACCCGTTGCTCGCGAACCAGCGGCCAAGCCAATTACGCGCTGCGCCGTCCTCTTTCGAGAGGGTCAAGCGGTTCATGGATCCATCCGGCCCACCGCCGAACGCCGACAATTCCTCCATCATTGCCTGAAGACGCGATGGATTGATGGGAGTGTGCTTGGAGACAACGTCAGGCATAGATGATTTCCAAGTTGGATTTGAGGAATTGGTCGGAAAAGTCCTTGGTCAGGACGGCCCCGGTGATGACAGCATGTACGTCGCCCAACCCGAATGTATGGATCGAACCGAGGCGGCCGAATTTGGAGCTGTCGGCGACGATTACCGATCGCTTAGCCTGTGCGCGCGCAACGCGCCGCGCGATCGCTTCGTCCTCGCCATAATCCATAAAACCGCGTTCGACATGGACGGCGCTGATTGCGATGATCGCGAGATCGAAAAAGTGCTCCTTCATCGCAGTCACGGTTTCTGGCCCAAACGTCGCCTGATAATCAGGGCGCAGCCGTCCTCCAAGCACGCGCACGCTGGGCGTTGACAGATAATAGAAGTGCGCCGCTACCGCGAGCGAATTGCTCACAATCGTAAGATCCTTGCGAGCCTCAAGGTGCTTCACGCAGGCAAGGGCCGTCGTCCCCTCGTCAACAAAGATCTTCATGCCATCCTTGACCAGAGCCGCGGCTGCTTCACCGATCCGCGCCTTCTCCCTCGCGCCAACGCGCAAACGCTCGGCAAAAGGCTGATCGCTCTCCTGCCGGTCGATCACCGCACCGCCATAGACACGGCGGGCGAAACCTTGCGTCTCGAGCTCCCGGAGATCCCGCCGTATCGACTCCTGACTGACCTTGAGATGATCGACCAATTCCCTGACGTGGACCCGCTGCTTCTGCCGCAGCATGTCGCGGATCAATTCAAGACGATGCTCCGTGAAGCTCATGAACGTTCCCCGATTCCCACGGCACTGCTGGCCGCTTCCAAAGCCGACTTGTTGTTCACGACCCCCTCATCACACGCTGGCGTGCATCCCTTCGGAAGCGCCGGAGAACGCGACCGACGGCATCACCAGATGACACGCAGCGAAGTCCTGCCGCTCCCGCACCGTCAGGCTCGGATGAAGGCGGCTGCATTTGTCGATGGCCTGCGGACAGCGCGACCTAAAGCTGCAGCCCGCGGGAACGTCGAGCGGGCTTGGCGGCTCCCCCTCCAGCAGGCACTCGTCCGGCTGATAGCGACGCCGCTCAAGCGTCGGCATGGCGCTCAGAAGTGCCCTCGTGTACGGGTGTCCCGGGTCGAAGAATAGTCGCTCATTGTCAGCGAGCTCGAAGACCTCGCCGAGATACATCACCGCCACGCGATTGCAGGCTTTCCTCACCATCGCCAGATCGTGCGAGATGAAGATGTAGGTCAGATCGTATTCCTTCTGGAGCTTCTGGAACAAGTCGAGCAGCTTGAACTGCTCGGTTTGATCAAGCGCGGACAGCGTTTCGTCCATGATGAGAATTTCCGGCTCCAGCACCAGCGCCCGAGCGACATTAACGCGCTGTCGCTGTCCGGCGCTCAATCCGAGCGGAAGTTCCTCGTAAAGTTCGGCCGGCACCCCCACTTCGCCCATCACCTTCAGGACGCGTTCGCGAATCCTGCCTTTGTCGCGCCAGCCATGCGTACGCAGCGGATCCTCCAGCATCCTCCCGATCGAGGTCCGGGGCGGCAGCGAGCCGAACGGATCCTGTAGCACCATCTGCAGCTTACTTCGGAACTCGAGCAGAGCCCTCCCCTTGAGCGTTGCGATGTCCTTGTCCGCGCAGAGGATTTGTCCTGAGCTCGGCAGTTCAAGCCTCGACAGAAGCCGCATCAGGGTCGACTTTCCGCAGCCGGACTCGCCGACAATGGCAAAGCTGTCGCCGCGGCGCACGTCGAAGGTGACGTTGCGAACGGCGCGAACCAGGTTGAAGCCACCAAAACCGCTTTTCTTTCTAACCTTGTAGGTCTGCGAGGCGTCGCGCAAGCTGAGAACCACCTCCCGCTGGTCGTCAAGGCGGGGCGTTGCGGCCGCCTCGACCCATATTTTCGGGGTCTGGCGCACCAGTTCGCGTGTATAGGGATATACGGGCCTGCTGATCAGATCTTCTGTCGACTGCTCCTCGACGATGCGCCCTTCATCCATCACCAGGATCCGCGAGCAGGCTTCACGCGCCACTGGCAGGGACGATGAGACGAACAGCACCGCGGTGTTGAAGGTGACCGTCAGCTCCTTCATCAGCCGGATCACCTGAGCAGCGACCGTCACATCGAGCGGCTGCGTGACGTTGTCGGCGACCAGAAGTGCGGGATTGGTCACCAATGCATCCACGATCAGCGCTCGCTGCATCATGCCGCCCGAGAACTGGGAGGGATAGTCGTGAAAGCGATTTCGCGCCGATGGGATGCGAACCGCATCGAGGAGTTCGATGACACGACGTTCGGCATCCCGACGTAATGTTCTGGGCACGACGGCCCGCATCTTCTCGACAATCTGGGCGCCGACCGGCAGGGTTGGATCGAGCGCACCCATGGGATTGGCGCCGACATAGGATATCCGCTGGCGCAACAGGCGCATCTCCGCGCCGCGCATGGCATAGATGTCGCGTCCCTCGAACAGCACCTGACCCGATCGCTTCGTGAGCGGCGGCTCGAGCCAGTTGACCACGGCCTTGGAAAGTACGGTCTTTCCGGAACCGCTGGCGCCCACCACGCCGACGATCTCGCGAGGAGCGAGGCTGAGGGACACATTGTCGAGAATGACTTTGGCCGTGCCGCCGTTACCCGCGGCGACCGTCAGGTTCTTGAGGTCAAGAAGCGGCTGCGTCATGCTTCGGAGCCTCCGTGAATCGCATTCCGTGCACGTTCGAGGGAAGCGCCGATCAGGTTGACGCTGGTGAGTGTCAGGCCGAGGAAGAGACCCGGCATGGTGGCGATCCACCACGCGTTCAGCAGATATTTCCGTCCGTCCGCTATGATATTGCCGAACGTCGGCGTCGGTGGCTGCACGCCGAGCCCTAGGAAACCGAGCGTGGATTCGAAGATCATCATGCGCGCAACGTCGAGCACCGACGTGAACAGGACCGGCGGCAGCAGCAACGGCAGCAGCAGCGCGAGGATGATCCGAAGATCGGTCGAACCGCCGATCTTTGCGGCGCGGACATATTCGCGCTGCCGCTCGGTCATCACGATGCTGCGCATGATGCGGGCATAGACCGGCCAGTTCGAAACTCCGAGCACCAAAACGATCGCGGGGATGGTCGGCCGCGAAACGCCGAGCACGGAAATGGCGAGGATAATCATCGGGATCGATAGCTGGGCATCCGTCAGCCTCATGACGATGGCATCGGTTCGTCCGCCGAAGTAGCCCGAAATCGTGCCAAGCGCGCATCCGATCGCCAACATGACGATGACGGAGGCGACGCCGATCAGGAAGGAGTAACGCAGACCGACCAGTGAGCGGACGAGCATGTCGCGGCCGATCTGATCCGTGCCGAGCGGGTGCGCCCAGCTCCAGTTTCCGCCCAGAAACAGCGGTGGCAGAAGGCGCGCCTTGACGTCCATCTTCGTCGGGTCGATGCCGCTCAGTTCAGGATAGAAGGCGGTCGCCAGGGCAAGGACAACGAACAGTCCGAGGCCGACGCGAAATCCCGGCGTCGATGCAGCCTTGTCGAAGATGCGTCGGATGACGGAGCGTTGGGCCGGCGTGTGCGCCATTGGTGCGCCGGTGGCGGTGGCGATAGACATCAATATTCGAGCCTTGGATCCATCGTGGTGGCAATAAGATCGACAATGATGTTGATCAGCACAAAGATGGCGCTGGTTACGATGGCGATCCCTTGAATCAACGGGAAGTCGCGCTGCAACACCGCGTTGATGGTCAACAGACCAAGCCCGGGATAGTCGAAGATGTATTCGACGATGATCACCCCGCCGAGCAGGCTCGAAAACTGCACCCCGAGCAGATTGAGCAGCGGCACCGAGGCATTGCGAAGGGCATGGTTTGCAATGATGCGGCTGCGGCCGAGGCCACGGACATGCCCCACCGCCACGTAAGGCTCCATCATCTGCGCCGAGACGGAACTGACGAGCGTCCGGATCAGGACCGGCGACAATTCGACCGCAAGCACGATGGCTGGGAGAATCGTGTAGGCAAACCCCTGATATCCGATCGCCGGCAGCCAACCGAGCTTGACTGAAAACAGCAGCGCGAGAACGATTCCCAGCCAGAAATTCGGCAACGATATGAACACCGACGAGGTGTAGAATGCCAACTTGTCCGGCCAACGCCCGACCGCGAGGCCGCCGGCAATCCCTATGATCCCGGAGAAAACGAGGGCAATCGCCAACGTCACTGCGGCAAGCTGCAGCGTCATAGGCAAGGCTTCGAGGATCAGGCTTAGCACCTTGGCCCGTTCACCGCGCGTCGTATCGTTGAAGTTCGCGCCGCCTGTCGCAGCGCCGTTCGCGGGACGAACGAAGGACTGCCCGAGATTGCCCCGAACGACGCTGCTCATATAGCGACCGAACTGAACGATGATCGGGTCTCGCAACCCCATGTCGGTCGCGATCTTCTCGATCAGGGCCTCGGGAGCCATGCCGCCGGCCATCAGTCGCACCGGATCTCCCGGCACGACCCTCAGCAAGGTGAAGATCAGCAGCGAGACAAGGAATATGATGATGACGCCTTGAATCAGGCGCCGCATCAGGAAGTTCAGGACGAACATTCTTCAGCTCCGCGTCGGAGGACATGTCGGACCGCGCACCGCCTGCTCGCGGCGCGCGGTGACCGTCCATGGTCAGGCAACGGGCCTCGAAGCATCCATCGAACCATCCGGATAGATATAGAGACCTTCGAAATTCTTCTGCATCGCGTGAATCATGACGGACGTGAAGAGCGAGAGCGCCGGCATCTTGGAGGCGATCAGGGGCATCGTCTCGGTCTGGAGGATATTCTTCCGTTCCTCAAGCGTCGGTGCGCTACGCTCCTTGTCGAGACTTGCGTCGATCGCGGTATCCTCGATGCCGCAAATGCGATGCGACGAGGAGTGGAAATGCGTGCGCAGAATCAAATCGGGCTCGGGCGAGCCGGTCGACCATCCGCAGTCCACCATATGACCGGGTCCGCCGCCGGGACGATGGTACAGGCGTTCATTCCAGGCGGCTGGCTCGAGCACGGTCAGGCTGACATTGAAGCCCTGCTCGTTGAGCATCGCGGTGATGATCTCGCCGTATTCCTTGGTCTTGGGATAGAAGCCCACGGACGTGATGTATTCGAGCGGCGGCAACCCCTTGCCGTTCGGGAAGCCGGCCTCGGCGAGCAACGCCTGGCACTTCTTTGGGTCGAACTTCGGATAATTCTCGAGATCGATGTAACCGAACTTGACCGGCGACACGAAGTTGGACGACGCGTGCCCCGCGGATCCCAGCACTTCGAGGATGACGTCACGGTTGATGGCGTGACAGGCGGCGAGGCGGATACGGGGATCATTGAACGGCGGCTTCGAACAGCGAAACCAAAGATACTTGTTCTCGACCGAAACGACCTGGTTGATGCGGATGTTGGGATTGCCCTTGACCGCATCCACCTGCTCTGGCTCAAGGCGTTCGACGATCGAAGCCTGACCATTCATGAGGGAGAGCATGCGCGTCGTAGAGTCGCCGGTGAAGGTGAAATTGATCCCCGCAATGGCCGGCTTGCCCTTGAAGTAGCCATCGAACGCCTTCATCACGGTGTCGTTGCCGCGCTGCTCGACGAATTTGAAGGGACCAGTGCCATTCAGCCGCTGCGAGAGCACGCCCCCAGGTCCGCCCGCGATATCCTTTGCCGACATGATCGGCAGGAACGCCGCAAGGAACATGAAGAGGTGCGCCGGGTAACCGCCTTTCGACGTATCGACGATCACCGTGTAGTCATCAGGCGTCTCGATCTTCAGCGTTTCGGTGGGGCCAGGATACCATTGTGCGGGGCGATCCGGCTTGGATCCATATTCGAAAGTGGCCTTGACGTCCTCCGCCTTGAACGGTTTGCCATCATGGAAGACGACGCCTTGACGCAGCTTGATTTGCAGGCGGTTCGGATCGAGCAGCTTGATGTCGGTTGCCAGTTCATAGACGACCTCGCTCGGGCTATCGAGCTTCATCGGTGTGCGGGTCAGAAAACCCATCACGAAGCCTTCGATGTTTTTCTGCGAAAGCGTGGTGTGAGCGGTCGGATCCCAATTGCCCGTGATGTTCTCGGCCGACAGGAAGGTCATGGTCTTCCCGGCCTGCGCGTGGGCCTGTGAGATGAAAAAGTCTGGATTGATCTGCATGTAGCCTGCGGCGACCGCAGCTCCCGCCGCCCCCTTTAGAAAGTGGCGACGGTCAAATTTCGGATGCATCGACATTCCCCTTTTCCACACGAACCGACAAACCGGTCACAACGGTCATGCAGAAGGCGTGCCATGCGCTTTTCGAGCTATTTTTGACTATCCATGTGTGGATTTTGACCGATTTGACAGCAGATACGTCTCGGCTGCGATGAGCCTGGACGAGATACTGCCTCTTGGTGAGCGGTTCGCCTACGGCGCAGGCAAGCGGATTTGCCACCTAGCGTGAGGTGCACGACGGCTGCGGTCGCGCTGACTGTTCAGTCAGCACCGATGATGCCCTTATGGCGTCACGCTCGGCAGATCGAGCCCATTCGAGCGGGCACATGCAATCGCGCTCTCATAGCCCGCGTCCGCGTGCCGCATGACGCCGCTCGCCGGATCGTTCCAGAGCACGCGTTCAATGCGGCGGGCGGCCTGCGGGGTTCCGTCTGCAACAATCACCATTCCGGCGTGTTGCGAATAACCGATGCCGACGCCCCCGCCGTGATGCAGCGAGACCCATGTCGCGCCGCTGGCACAATTTAGAAGCGCATTGAGCAGCGGCCAGTCTGACACCGCATCGGAACCGTCGCGCATAGCTTCCGTTTCGCGGTTCGGACTCGCAACCGAGCCGCTGTCGAGATGGTCGCGGCCGATCACGATCGGCGCCTTCAGTTCGCCGCGCGCCACCATCTCGTTGAAGGCGAGACCCAGCCGGTGGCGGTCGCCGAGACCTACCCAGCAAATCCGCGCCGGCAGCCCCTGAAACTTGATCCGGGCTCTCGCCATATCGAGCCAGTTGTGCAGGTGTTTATCGTTGGGCATCAGCTCCTTGACTTTGGCATCCGTCCTGAAGATGTCATCCGGATCGCCTGACAGCGCGGCCCACCGAAACGGCCCAACGCCTCTGCAAAACAGTGGACGGATATAGGCAGGGACGAAGCCCGGAAAATCGAATGCGTTATGCAGTCCCATATCTTTCGCCATCTGGCGAATGTTGTTGCCATAGTCCAGCGTGGGAATACCCTGGGCGTGGAAATCCAGCATGGCCTGAACGTGATCGACCATCGACGTCTTGGCCGCGGCTTCAACCGCCTTCGGATCGCTGGCGCGTCTTGTCTCCCACTCGGCAAGCGACCACCCCTTGGGCAGGTAGCCATTGATGGGATCGTGCGCGCTGGTCTGGTCGGTGACGATGTCCGGCCTCACGCCACGCCGCACCAGTTCCGGAAAAATCTCAGCCGCGTTGCCGAGCAAGCCGACCGAGACCGGCTTATTACCCTGCGCGCTCGCCGCCACGATCGAAAGTGCCTCATCAAGCGTGTTCGCTTGTCGATCAAGATAACCCGTGCGCAGCCGCATCTCGATGCGGCTCGGCTGGCATTCGATCGCCAGCAGCGAGGCGCCCGCCATGGTCGCGGCGAGCGGCTGCGCGCCGCCCATGCCGCCGAGCCCCGCCGTAAGGATCCACTTGCCTGCAAGACTGCCGCCGTAGTGTCGTCGTCCGACCTCGACAAACGTCTCATAGGTTCCCTGCACGATGCCCTGGCTGCCGATATAGATCCAGGACCCGGCGGTCATTTGCCCGAACATCATCAGGCCTTGCCGGTCGAGCGCGTTGAAGTGATCGAGCGTCGCCCAATGCGGCACCAGGTTCGAGTTCGCGATCAGAACGCGCGGCGCGTCCGGATGCGTGCGGAAGATCCCGACCGGCTTGCCCGACTGAACCAGCAAGGTCTGGTCGGCTTCCAGCTTGCGCAAGGAGGTGACGATCCGGTCGAAGCTATCCCAGTCGCGCGCGGCACGACCGATTCCGCCATAGACGACGAGTTCGCTTGGACGTTCCGCGACTTCCGGATCGAGATTGTTCATGAGCATGCGGAGCGGTGCCTCCGTCAACCAGCTCTTGGCACTGATCTCGCCGCCCCGGGGCGCGCGGATCGTACGGTCGTTGTCTACTCGACGGCTCATGACAGATCGCCCTTATCGGCAAGATTCGAAACAAGGATCGGGAACGGGATGTCCGGCAGCGCGGAGAGCGCCGCAGCCGGCAACGCACCGGATTCGACCAGCGCGGTCGCCTTCGCAAGATCATTGGCCATGTAACGATCAGCGCTCAAAGCCGGCACATGCGCGCGCAATTCAGCAATGACCGCTGCGAGCGGGGCGCTGGTCGAATGCGGCGTGCGAAGCGTGATGCCTTGCGCTGCGACCGAGAGCTCGATACCTAAGATCGTCGCCAAATTGTCCGCCATATCGGACAGCCGGCGCGCGGCGTGCGCAGCCATCGAGACGTGATCTTCCTGATTGGCGCTGGTGGGGGTTGAGTCGATCGAGCAGGCCGACGCACGCTGCTTGTTCTCGGCATAGAGCGCGGCCGCCGTCACTTCGGCGATCATGAAGCCGGAGTTGATACCCGGCTCCGGCGTGAGGAACGGCGGCAAGCCGAAATTCAGCGCGGGATCGACCAGCGTCGCGATCCGCCTTTCGCTGATCGCACCGATCTCCGAAAGCGCAAGCGCAATCTGGTCCGCGGCGAAAGCCACTGGTTCGGCGTGGAAGTTGCCGCCCGAGACGATCTCGCCAGTCTCGACCAATACCAACGGATTGTCGGTGACGGCATTGGCCTCGATCTCCAACGTTCGCGCCGCTTGCGTAAGCAAGTCGAGCGCGGCGCCGGCAACCTGCGGCTGACAGCGCAGACAATAGGGATCCTGCACCCGCTCATCGCCCTCGAGATGCGACTGGCGAATGTCGCTGCCGGCAAGCAGCGCCGTCAGGGCGGCGCCGGCAGCAGTTTGGCCGGCATGTCCGCGCAACTGCTGCACCTCCGGCCGGAACGGCGCGGTCGAGGCCATGGCGGCATCGACCGAAAGAGCGCCTGTCACCAAAGCCGCGCAGGCCAGGCGATGGGCGCGCAGCACGCCGGAGATGGCGTAGGCCGTCGAGAACTGGGTGCCGTTGATGAGGGCGAGCCCCTCCTTCGGTCCGAGCGTCAACGGCGCAAGACCGGCGGCGGCGAGCGCGTCGCGGCCCGGAACAAGCCGTCCATCGAGGATCGCCTGCCCCTCCCCGATCATGACGGCCGTCATATGCGCAAGTGGCGCCAGATCGCCCGATGCGCCGACCGAACCCTGCTGCGGCACCAGCGGACAAACGCCGCGCGCCAGCATCATCTGCAGTTGCTCGATGACCTCGCGGCGCACGCCCGAAGCGCCTCGCCCGAGTGAGACGATCTTCAAGGCCATCATCAGCCGCACGATCGGCTCGGGCGAGGGACGCCCTACCCCGCAACAATGAGAGACAATGAGATTGCGCTGAAGCAGCGCGGTCTGCTCGGGCGCAATGCGTGTCGATGCCAGTTTTCCAAATCCGGTGTTGATGCCGTACGCCGGCACGTCCGCGTGAGCGGCCCGCGCAACAATAGCGGACGCTGCTTCGACCCGCGCCCAGAACGATGGCTCGAGCACGACTGCGGAACCTGCGAGCACCTCTGCGCAATCATCGAGCGTGACCTTTCCGGGCGTAACGACGATCGGCGCAGCCGGATCGCTCATCGCCCCCTCCAGACCCGGCCATGCAGCGGGTTGAAGCCGATCCGGTAGACGAGCTCGGCAGGCCGTTCGATGTCCCAGATCGCGAGATCACACCATTTGCCAGCCTCGAGCGTGCCTGTTTCACCCAGGATGTGCAGCGCGCGCGCTCCCTCCCGCGTCACGCCGGCAAGACATTCGGCAACGGTCATCCGGAACAGCGTCGCACCCATGTTCATCGTGAGCAGGAGCGACGTCAGCGGCGAGCTGCCGGGATTGCAATCGGTCGCCAAGGCCATTTTGACTCCGTGGGCACGGAAAAGCTCGACCGGCGGTTTCGTCGTCTCGCGAATAAAATAGAACGCGCCTGGCAACAGGACCGCGACCGTCCCTGCCGCCGCCATCTCCTGAGCCCCGGCCTCGTCGGTGTGCTCCAGATGATCGGCGGACATAGCTGAATACTCGGCCGCAAGCGATGCACCGCCGAGATTCGACAATTGATCGGCGTGAAGCTTGACCGGCAAACCCAGGGCCTTCGCCACCTGGAACACGCGCGCTGTTTGATCCCGCGAGAACGCAATGCCTTCCATGAAAGCATCCACGGCGTCTGCAAGCCCCGCCTCCGCCACCGCAGGCAGCATTTCCTGGCACACGAGATCGATGTAACGATCCTTATCGCCGGAAGCTTCCGGCGGAAGTGCATGTGCACCAAGAAAAGACGTCCGGACCGCGATCGGTCGGACACGGCCAAGCGCACGCGCGGCCAAAAGCTGCCGCATCTCGGTCTCGGTGTTGAGGCCGTAGCCGGACTTGATTTCGATCGTCGTGACACCCTCGCGGATCAGCGCGTCGAGCCTCGGCAGCGCACCGGCGACAAGCTCGGCCTCGCTCGCGTTGCGAGTCGCCGCCACGGTGGACACGATGCCGCCGCCGGCACGCGCGATCTCTTCATAGCTTGCGCCCTTAAGCCGCAGCTCGAATTCGTGTGCGCGGTTGCCGCCAAAAACGAGGTGGGTGTGACAATCCACCAACCCCGGCGTGATCCATCGACCGGCGCAGTCGATCCGCTCGGTCGCGTCGGCATCACGCGGGAAATCGGATTGCGTGCCGGCATAGACGATCCGGCCATCGCGAGCCGCGATCAGGCCGTGCTCGATGACGCCGAGATCCGGCAGATCCTCGCGCATCGTGGCGAGCCGCGCATTGTCCCAGATACGATCGTAGCGCTCTGCCATGTGCCTTCCCCCGGGTGCCGGAAGCTTGACATATATGTCTAGACATATAATCGTGTTGACGCTCTGTCCAGTCGGCACGAAACATGACAAATCTGCACTTCGCATCCGCGCTGCTGCCGTCGGGCTGGGCCGATGACGTGCAGGTGGTCATCACGGATGGGCTCGTCGCCAAGATTGCGGTCGGCGTGGCGCCGGGAGCGCGGGATGAGCAGCATCGGGTGGCAGTTCCGGGGATAGCGAGCCTGCACAGTCACGCGTTCCAGCGCGCCATGGCGGGCGTTGCCGAGACGCGTGGCAACACGGCGGATACCTTCTGGACATGGCGCGAGACGATGTATCGCTTTGCGCTCGAAATGACTCCGGAAGACGTCGAGAGCGTCGCGACCCTGCTTTATGTCGAGATGCTCGAGCAGGGCTATACGCGGGTCGGTGAGTTCCACTATCTTCATCATGATCGTGACGGCACGCCCTATGCCGACCTCTCCGAGATGGCGACACGAATTGCTCAGGCTGCCGAGGGCGCAGGCATCGGCCTCACGCTCTTGCCGAGTTTCTATGCGCACAGCGCCTTTGGCGGCGCCGCGCCGCATGGAGGCCAGCGCCGATTCATCTGTTCAATCGACCAGTTTGCTACGCTGATTGACGCCACGCGCAAGGCGGTCAGTACGTTACCCGGAGCCAATGTCGGTATCGCCCCGCACAGCCTGCGCGCAGTGACCCCGAACGAACTATCTGCGATCGTGCCGATGGCCCAAGGCGCGCCGATCCATATCCATGCCGCCGAACAGGTCAGGGAGGTCGAGGATTGTGTTGCCTGGTCGGGCCAGCGGCCGGTCGAGTGGCTGCTTGACCATGCGCCCGTCGATCAACGCTGGTGCCTGATCCATGCGACCCACACATCGCCGGCGGAAGTCGGTTCGCTCGCGAGCACCGGCGCAGTCGCCGGCCTCTGCCCGGTGACCGAAGCGAGCCTCGGCGACGGCATTTTCCCCGCGCGCGAATTTGTCGATTCCGGGGGCCGGTTCGGCGTCGGCACCGATTCCAATGTCCTGGTTGGCGTTACCGATGAATTGCGCCAGCTCGAATATGGTCAGCGCCTGAAGCACCGCGAACGCAATGTGCTCTCCGGCGGACTCGGCAACTCGACTGGCCGTGCGTTATTCGAGAGCGCGCTCGCGGGCGGTGCACAGGCGCTGGCGCAGACCGGCGCGGGAATAGAACGAGGCGCGCGCGCCGATATCGTGACCCTCGACATCACGCATCCATCTCTGGCCGGACGCCGCGGCGATGCCATCCTCGACGGCTGGATTTTTGCGACCGGCGGCGGAGCCATCGATTGTGTCTGGGCGGGGGGAAACAAGGTCGTCGAGGGCGGGCGTCATCGGCTCCGCGAGCGAGCCCGCGCACAGTTCAACGCGACCGTCCGGAGGCTTCTGGCATGAGTCTCCACGCTTACAACAACGAGCTTCCGGCCGCGGACAAGCTAACGCTCTACAAGCAGATCCGACACGATATAGAACGTCGGATCCTGACTGGTGAATGGCCTCCGGGTCATCGCATTCCCTTCGAGCACGAGCTGATGGCGCGTTATCGCTGTTCGCGAATGACCGTGAACAAGGCGCTATCGGAATTGGCGCAAGCCGATCTGATCGAG
Organism: Bradyrhizobium sp. LeoB3; assembly: GCF_055456055.1. Lineage (NCBI taxonomy): Bacteria > Pseudomonadati > Pseudomonadota > Alphaproteobacteria > Hyphomicrobiales > Nitrobacteraceae > Bradyrhizobium > Bradyrhizobium sp. LeoB3. Next base: position 29,972 of record NZ_JBVBEF010000002.1, on the reverse strand, counting down.
CGAAGACGGCGGGCCGGCACATTTGTACGTCGCCCGCAGCATCTGTCGGCGGTGCTCAAGATCGCCGACATTCGCGCGGAGATTACCGCGCTTGGCCGCAGCTATGCTTATCAGCTCATCCATTGCTCCCGCCGCGCCGCGAACACCGCCGATCGCGCGCGTCTTGGCGTCCGTAGGACCGGCAAGGTAATCGCGATCGCTTGTCGTCACAGCGCCGACGACGTGCCGTTTGCCATTGAAGACAGGCTAATCGATCTCGACACGGTGCCGGAAGCCGCCGCGGCGGACTTTACGACCGAGCCACCCGGCTCATGGCTGTTGCACCATGTTCCTTGGACCGAAGCCGAGCACACCATCAGCGCCACGGTGGCCGATAAGGGCACCGCAGCCGAACTAGACATTGCCGTCGGCGCGCCCTGCTTAGTGATCGATCGATACACATGGCGCAGCGCACGAACGGTCACCGCCGTGCGCCTGCTCTATCCGGGGGATACCCATCGGCTGGTAGCCCGTTTCAAGGGTGGCTGAAAGAATGTCCGGCACGGCACAATTCATGCAACGCGATGCACACGTGACTCGTGCGGGAGCTCGTCGCAGCGGACCTGAAGCAACCAATGGGACGCAATCCATAGTACGGCAGGAGGGAAGAGCATCATGCGTAGTTTAAGAGCATTCACAGCAGTTTTTGCCCTGCTGGTGTCCGCACCGGCGGTTGCCGACGATGTGAAGGTCGGCATCGGCATCTCGGGATGGACCGGCTTTGCACCGCTCACGCTTGCAAGCCAGGCCGGCATTTTCAAGAAAAACGGGCTCGACGTCACGCTGAGGAAAATTCCGCAGAAGGATCGGCATCTCGCCATCGCGTCCGGTGACATTCAATGTGCGGCGACCACAGTCGAGACCTGGATCTCCTGGAATGCGAACGGCGTCGCGACCAAGCAGATCTTTCAGCTTGACAAGAGCTTTGGCGCCGACGGCATGGCCGTGCGCAACGAGATTGCCTCGATTAAGGATCTGAAAGGCAAGACAGTCGCGGCGTCCGCGCCGGGCACCTCACCCTACTTCGCACTGGCCTGGATGCTTCGAAAGAACGGCCTCTCGGTTAAGGACGTCACGATCGTGAATCTGGAGCCAGCCGCGGCGGCACAGGCGTTCGTTTCCGGCCAGAACGATGCGGCAATGACCTATGAACCTTACCTCTCGACCGTGCGTGGCGCACCGGACAAGGGCAAGATCATCGCCACCACTCTCGACTACCCGATGGTGATGGACACCTTCGGCTGCACACCGAAATTCCTGACCGACAATCCGAAAGCCGCGCAGGCCCTGGCCGACAGCTATTTCGAAGCCCTCGACATGATCGCAAGGGATCAAGCGAAGGCGTACGAGATCATGGGGGCCGACGTGAAACAATCGGGTGAGCAGTTCGGCAACTCGGCAAAATATCTGCGCTGGCAGGACAAAGCAGCGAACCAGAAATTCTTCACGGGCGAGTTCCTGACCTTCAACAAAGAGGCGGCAGACCTGCTGCTCGAGATCGGCATCATCAAGTCTGCCCCGAAGATCGAAGATCTTTTTGACGCGAGCTTCATCAAATAGAACCGCTGCGCGCCCGCGCCAGTTCCGCTTCGCCGCTTGTGGAGCAAAACTGGCGCAGGATCGACACGTCGCCTGGAAATACCGCCGTGATGCGTCCCCTAAGTCCTGTAACGTCGAAGCAACGCGTGGCCTATGGCCTGGCATTCTTCGTGCTGTTCGTTGCCCTGTGGGCCTGGGCGACCTTCGGCGGCTATGTTTCGAAGACATTTCTCGCCAACCCACTGATCATGGTGCAGGAAGGCTTCGAGCTGCTCACCAGGCATGGATTTCTGTTTGATATCGGCATGACGATCTGGCGTGTTGTCGGCGGCTTCGTGCTGGCGGCTCTCGTTGCCGTGCCGCTAGGCGTTCTCATGGGCGCTTACAAGCCGATTGAAGCCTTTCTCGAACCATTCGTTTCGTTCGCGCGTTATCTCCCAGCCTCTGCCTTCATTCCCCTTTTGATCCTGTGGGCCGGTATCGGCGAGTTGCAGAAGCTCATGGTGATCTTCATCGGCTCGGTGTTCCAGATCATTCTGATGGTCGCTGTGACCGTAGGGAGCACGAGGCGCGATCTCGTCGAAGCGGCGTATACGCTGGGAGCCGGCGACGGCGGCATCATCCGCCGCGTGCTGCTGCCCTCTTCCGCTCCCGAGATCGCCGAAATTCTTCGATTGGTTCTAGGGTGGGCATGGACCTACGTCATCGTCGCCGAACTCATCGGGTCCTCGTCAGGGATCGGCCACATGATTACGGACAGCCAGGCCTTGCTCAACACGGGCCAGATCATCTTCGGCATCATCGTTATCGGGCTCATCGGCCTGATCTCCGATTTCCTCTTCAAGGCCTTCAACGCATGGCTGTTTCCCTGGAAATTGGCATGACCGCGCTGAAGATCGATCAGGTTTCACGTATCTTTCCTGCGCGCCCGGGCCATGCGCCGACGCAGGCTCTCGAACCGACCGATCTCAGTGTCGGCGACAATGATTTTGTCACCATCCTTGGTCCCTCGGGCTGCGGAAAGTCCACCCTGCTCCGCATCATCGCCGGGCTCGATCGGCCGACCAGCGGGCGCGTCATGCTCGACGGGTGCGAGGTCACCGGACCTGGCGCGGATCGCGGCATGGTGTTCCAGTCCTATACGCTCTTTCCCTGGCTGACGGTGCGGGAGAACATCGCATTCGGCCTGCGCGAGCGCGGAATTTCTCAAGCGGATCGGTACAAGATCGCGGACGGTTTCATCCACCGAGTCGGATTATCGGGCTTCGAAAATCATTGGCCGAAACAGCTCTCCGGCGGCATGCAACAGCGCACGGCGATCGCGCGCGCCCTTGCCAACGATCCGAAGATCCTGTTGCTGGATGAGCCGTTCGGCGCCCTGGACAACCAGACCCGGGCGCTGATGCAGGAGATGCTGCTTGCGATTTGGGAACGCGACCAGAAGACCGTGCTGTTTGTCACGCACGATATCGAGGAGGCGATCTTTCTCGGCAGTCGAGTCATCGTCATGAGCGCGCGTCCCGGCCGCATCAAGGCCGCGATTGCGATCGACCTGCCCCACCCGCGTTCCTACAAGATCAAAACCACGCCCGAATTCATTAGACTGAAGGAACGGCTCGTGGAAGAGATACGCACCGAGGCCCTGAAGGTCGCTGCTGACGCCTGACAAACATGAGCTGGCCGCTAGTCTAAGCCCGTCGTAGCGATGGGGAGCCCGGCACTTATGTCATGCACGGACAGCGGTAAATACCCGTGTCTTCCGAGTCTTGCTCTAAGACAGTTGGGTCTTGGGCTGCTCCTCCTCATCATGCGCGCGGAGGAGTTCAAGTAGTCGCTTGCGCATGATCATGCCCGGCCGGTCTGACGGCATGTGCATCTCGATCTTCCGGCTCATGTCCACGATAGCGTCGGGGTCGGTCGATTCGAGCATGTCGCGGTCCTCGGCGATGATCGCGGCGTCCCAGTCGATCAATTCCTGGGTTGAGCAGTCGCTCTCGGTATCGTTACGGAAGAGGATCTGAATGACCTGTATTTGGCCGTCGGAGATCGGCGTCGCGCAATTAAAGATGATATGCCGGATGCCTGATGGATACTCCATGTCGAGCCGCCGACAGAACGGCATGAACCATTTGTTGCGCTGGTGCCGCTTCGTGCTCGGATCGGTCGTGCCGCTGATCCGATAGGCATTCGGCGGATTGCGGACGGTGATGATGGTCTCGGCGTCGAAACCGTCGTCGGTCTCGACGATCTCGTATTTCTCCGGCTTCGGCTGATTGATGTCGCCGAAAGTACCCTTATGCACGAAGGCGAAATGGGCGTTATCGAACGAGTTTTCCATTAACCTGAGCGCGGCTGTGTTCCATTTTTCGTAGAATTGATGGATACGGCGATAGCCCGGCCGGGTCTCCTCGGGAATTTCCGGGATGTCGCGCAATGGTTCGTCGAGCGCGACCCAGACATAGCCGTATTTGGCCTGGGCCCGGAATGACCGCGCCTTGGCGTCGGGCACGGGCTGCTCGAACGGAAATTGCGGGATCATCACGAGCTTGCCATCACGATCATACTCCCAACCATGATAGCCGCAGACGATGTTGCCGTTGTTGCACCAGCCCTTCGACAGCTTCGCGGTGCGATGACAGCAGCGGTCTTCGAGCGCCGCCGGCTGTCCCTCTGCATCGAGGAACAGCACGATCGGTTCACCGAGCAGGGTGAATGGTCTTGGACCATCCTTCAGATGCTCGAGCGGCACGGTCGCATACCAGAAGCGGCGAAGTACCGGTTGTTTGGTGCTAAGCACGATTTCCTCCGCTGTCAGGCCGCCATCCGCTCGACCACGCGGAGGGCATCGGATCTGAGTTTTGCTATATCGAGGCCCGGAATAGCGCCGTCCTCGACCACGATGCGACCGCCGACCAAAAGGTAGCGCAAATGCACGCTGCCGGCGCATGTGACCGGCGCGATCAGCGGATCGTGCATGCCGAAGTGCCGCGGCTGGTTCAGGTCGAAGATCGCGATGTCGGCCTGCTGTCCAGGCGCAAGCGTGCCGATCTCGGGGAAACCGAGAACGCGGGCACCGCCGGCCGTTGCCCAGTGCACGACGTCTTCGGCTGTCACCGCATGCGCGCCCTTTACGGCGCGATGGGTGTGCCAGCAGCTATGCATCTCGCTGATCATGTCAGCCGCCTCGTTGGAGGCCGCGCCGTCGACACCGAGCGACACCGCGCCGCCGAGTCGCGCCATGTGATCGGCCGGCGCGACACCGGAGCCGAGGCGGCAGTTGGATTGCGGGCAATGCGCCATGCCGGTACCCGTGCTTGCGAGTATCTCGACCTCCCCCGGATCGAGATGGACGAGATGCGCAAACCAGATGTCGGGCCCGAGCCAGTCGTGGTCGGCGAGCCATTCCACCGGTCGCTTGCCGTGGACCGAGAGGCAGAAATCGACATAGTCAGCGGTCTCGGAGAGATGACTGTGCAGCCTGAGCTTCATCCGCCGCGCTGCCGCGATCACTTCCCTCAACTCGCCGGGGTCGAGCGACCAGGTCGGCGTGGTCGGCGCCAGCGCAACACGTGTCAGGCTTCTTGGCGACGGATCATGGAAGCGCTGCGCGCAGGCCTCGACCGACTTCAGCATGGAGTCGAGCGTTTCCACCGGCATCGGCGGAAAGTCGTCAGCGTTCATGTGACGGTCCTTGGTGGCGCCGCCGCGGCAGAACACCAGGCGGATGCCCAGGCTGCGCGCAACCTCGAAGATCACATGGGCGGGATCGAACCTGAAGGTGTCGCTGAAGAGATAGTGGTGATCGGCGGCCGTCGTCGTTCCCGACAGCAGCAGTTCGGACAGCGCAATTCTTGCGGCAACCGCCAGCGCCTCCTCGTCAAGCTTCGACCAGAGCCTGTAAGGCGCCGCGCGCAGCCAGCCCGCGAGCGGAAGGTTGATGCCGGCGGTGACGCCCTTCATCACGCTCTGGAACATGTGATGATGGGTGGAGATCAGGCCCGGATAGATGACGCAACCGCGCGCGTCGATCCGCTGCTCATCCGGCTGCGGCTCGAGCGCGCCGATCTCGGCAATGACGCCGTCGCGGATGCGGATGGCGCCCGTCGCGCGCATGGCGGCACCCGGCAGGCCGGTGAAGATCCCGACGGCGTTCTCGATCAGCGTCGCAGTCATGTCTCGGTCCTTATTTCGCTTTCGTGCCAGTTCGACAAAGCGAGCCTGGAGAGCACCACCATCGCGGCGAACAGCACGACGCCGGTCAGCGTGATCAGGAACAGCGCCGCGAACATGCGGGGAATATCGAGCGTGAAGCCGGCGTCGAGGATCTCATAGGCGAGACCCGACGAGCGGCCGCCGGTGCCGGCGACGAACTCGGCGACCACAGCACCGATCAAGGCGAGCCCGCTGGAAATCCGCAGCCCGCCAAAGAAATAGGGCAAGGCCCCGGGGATTCGCAGCTTGACCAGGGTCTTGAGCCGGCTCGCGCGGTTCATCCGGAAATAATTGGCGAGCCCTGGATCGACGCTGCGCAGGCCGAGCGTGGTATTGGAGATGATCGGGAACAGCGCCACCAGCGTGGCGCAGATCGTCAGCGAGAGCTGCGTGTTCTTGACGAGAATGATAACGAGCGGCGCGATCGCGACGACCGGTGTCACCTGCAGCAGCACCGCATAGGGAAAGAGGCTGATCTCGATCGCGCGGCTTTGCACGAACATGAACGCAACCAGCGTTCCGATGATGACCGCCGCGGCAAACGCCTGCAATGTCACGCGCAACGTGACCAGCAATGCGCGGAACAGCGACGGTCCATTGTTGACGAAGCTTGTGAAGATGTCGCTCGGCTTCGGAAACAGATAGACCGGCACCGCGGCCAGCCGAAAACCGACCTCCCACAATACGAACAACGCGATCCCCACACCAAGCGGAGCGGCGATCCGGACAAAGGCCTCCGAGTGCAGCAACGGCTTCATGAGACACCTGCCGATGCGGAAGGCAGCGACGCCTCCGCGAGCCAGGTCGAAAGCTCCCGACAATACGCCGCAAATTTCGGGCTGTCGCGAAAGCCCTCGCCGCGCGGCTGCGGCTCGTCGATGGTCATGGTGCGAAAGATGCGGCCTGGGTTTGCCGCCATCACGATGATACGCGTCGACAGGAACACGGCTTCATAGATCGAGTGGGTGACGAACACCGTCGTCAACTTGCCTTCCCACCACAGGCGGATCAGGTCGGCGTCGAGCTTGTTGCGCGTGAACTCGTCCAGTGCGCCGAACGGTTCATCCATCAGCAGCAGATTTGGCTTCGTCACCAGCGCACGCGCGATCGAGACCCGCATCTTCATGCCGCCGGAGAGCTGGCGCGGGAAATGCTTGCTGAAAGCGGATAGGCCCACCTGTTCGAGTGCCTCGGCCACCCGCGGCGCAGCCTTGGTCTTGGCAATGTTGGACAGCTCCAGCGGAAGCCGAACATTGGCCTCGACCCGCGCCCAGGGCATCAAGGTCGGCTCCTGAAAGACAAAGGCGAACCGCCTGCCCTCCTGCCCGACCTGCGAGAAATCTCCACGCCACCACAACAGCCGGCCGTCCGATGGCTCGATCAGGTTCGCGATCAGTTTCAGCAGCGTGCTCTTGCCGCAGCCGGACGGACCGATCAGTGTCAGGAACTCGCCGTCGGCGATCGACAGATTGATCGGCGCCAGTCCGCGCGTGCCGTTCGAGAACACTTTCTCGGCCGACAGCACTTCGACCGCCGGCGGACGTTCGCCGCCCGTCACCATCCGCTGTCCGCCTTCATCAAGCGGGGTGCCCGGCAAGAGAGCGTTCATCGGCCCGCTATTGCACTCCGATCTTCAGGTCCTTGACGAAGCGATCATCGTAGGCCTTGTGCCAGTTCACCTTCGGATCGAGCAGACCACCCGCGACCAGGAAGTCGTAGATCTGCTTGTAGCGATCCTCCGTGATCACGCCGATGCCGCGCTTTGCGGCGTCACCGCCGTCGATCGCCTTGCTCTCCTTCAGCTTCTCGATCGCGAACGCGATCTGTCCGTCAGTCATCTTCGGGTTGTCGGCCTTGATCAGCGCATTGGCCGGCGCCGGATTCTTCAGATAGTCGCGCCAGCCCTCGAGCGAGGCCTTGACGAAGCGCGCCACGACGTCGGGCTTCTCGGCGATCATCTTCTCGGTGGTGACGATTGTCGAACCATAGGGCGGATAGCCGCCGTCGGCGAGCAGGAAGAACTTCACCTTCTCGTGCTGCTGCTCGGCCTGGTAGGGCTCGGAGGACGGATAGGCCTGCTGGGCCATGCTCTTGTCGGCGAAGAAAGGCTGCAGGTTGAACGTGTAAGGTCGGATCTGGTCGTCGGTGAATCCGTATTTGGCCTTGAGCCAGGGCCAGAACGTAACGCGGGAGGAACCTGCGATCAGGATCGGCCTGCCCTTGAGCGCCGCGATGTTGGCGACATCGTCATGCGTCATCAGTCCCTGGAGGTCGAATTGAAAGGACGAGGCGACGGTCACCAGCGGCAGGTTCTGCTCCCGCCCCTTCAGCACCTGGATGTCGTAGCCCATCAGGAAATCGGTCTCGCCGGCGAGCAGGAGCTGCGAGCCGTTGACCTGCGGACCACCCATCTTGATGGTCACGTCGAGGCCGGCCTTCTCGTACAGGCCAGTCGCCTTTGCCTCATAGAAGCCGCCATGTTCGGCCTGCGCGAACCAGCTCGTCAGGAACGTCACCTTATCGGCAGCGAACGTCGACACTATCGAACAGAGCAGCGCACCGACGCTGACCAGGGTCACCGCGATCGTTCGCGGCAGGAATTTCGTGGCCATTGCGGCTTCCCCGTTATGGCCGGCGTTGCGCCCGGCCCCACAATCCGGGAACGGAATTGCAACGTGACAATTCGTCCCCAGTAGCACCAAGGATGCACAGCCGCCTTGTCGCCTGAAAGCATTTTTATTCGAGCAATCCGTTGCCTTTGAAGCAACAGCAGCGATCCGAATTTTTCCAGTGTGTGTAGTGGAAGTGGCGGGCGATCGGCGTTACGTTTTGCGTTTTCAAATCAGTCATCGGGGGTGACGTTGCGTGCGCTTTCTCCAGCTTCGATCAGGGCGCCCTTTGCGCGCTACAGCCACGGCATCGCGGTTCCGGCGAATCACCGGCTCGTCGTGACCTCGGGGCAGCTCGGCATCGCTGCCGATGAAACGATCCCCGAGCAATGCGAGCAGCAGGCCGATCTGTGCTTTGCCATTATCGCCGCCATCCTCGCCGAAGACGGCATGACGCTCGCAAATGTCATTCGGCTCAATGCTTACGTGACTGCCCGCGAGCATATGCAGGGCTATATGCGCTCACGCGACCGGCACTTTCAGGGAACCCCGCCGGCTTCAACGCTGGTGATCGTGTCCGGCTTCACGCGTCCGGAATTCTTCGTCGAGATCGAGGCGATGGCCGCGGCGCCCGAGCGCGGTTAAAACCGCGCCATCTCACGCCGTATCTTGGCGAGGAAGCGGCCGCGCTGTGCATCCGTCGCGACATTCATGTGATAGAGCGCGTAGTAGCTCACCGACGCTTTCGAGCCGGTGAACCAGCGCAGGTAGCGCTTGATGATCCGGCGCGGCGGGTCGGCCATGCCGATCGCCTGCCAGCGTGGGCGGCCATAGGTCGAGATGCCCGTGATACGGCGGAGATGCATGAGCGTCGGCTTGGCATGCGACGGATCTGACAGATCGAGCGCGATGCCGGGACCGAACATCCGGTCGAACCAGCCCTTCAGCATCGCCGGCGGCCCGAAGGACCAGGTGGGGAATTGCACGACCAGCGCGTCCGCGGTCATCAGGCGGGCGGCATAGGCCTCGTTGTTGGCGCGGTTGCGCGCGGGGTCGTGATAGTCGCGCCGACGCTCGGCCGTCAGTACCGGATCAAAGCCCTCAGCATAGAGGTCGAGCAGGTCGACGGCGTGGCCCGCCTCAGCCAGCCCGGCCAGCGCCTCTTTCCGGATCGCGGCGTGAAAGCTTTCGCTCAGCGGATGGCAATAGACATAGAGCACCCGCATCTCACGGCCGCTCCGGCACGAAGCTGCGCATCTTGCCGGGGTTGAGCAGGCCGTACGGATCGACCTCGTGCTTAAAGCCGAGCTGATCGGCATCGGCGCGCTTATAGCGGCTGCCGTCCTCCACAGTGAAGACATGCGGATTGGCGATATGGACGCCATGCGCCTCGTGCAGGCTGATGATCTCGTTCAGCCTGTCTGCATTGGTATAGCGCACGACGGGCAGCCCGCTGCAGGTGACGCGGCCGCCGAATCGAATGAACTCCAGGTGCTGCAATACCTCGTCCGGAAACAACTTGCGCATCTCGGCCACCTTCTCCATCAGCCGGTCATGCGGATAGAGACACTGTAGATAGGTGACCGAACGGTCGGTCTTCAGGACCTGCAGCGTGGTGTGGTTCCAGGTGTATTCGTAGAGCGGCACCTGGCCCGGGCTCTCGTCGGTCGGCGTCTCCAGCGTGATGGTGCCGCGGCCGGCCAGCAGCGACTTGAAACTCTCGAGCGAGGGCTCTGCGATCATCGCGATCAGGATGCTCTTGCCGTCGGGACAGTAAGGCTTCAGCGCACCGAAATAGGACGGCAGCGGTGCGGTGATCGGCGACAGCAATTTCTTGACGATCCCGTCTGCCAGCGCGGCCTCGTAGCCGAACGCGGCGGCGTCGACGAAATCGTCGAACGCCACCACGACATCGATCCATCGCCAGGCTGGCGCGAGCGGCATTTCGAGTTCGGTGATGATGCCGGTGGTGCCGTAGGCACGATTGATCTTCTGCGCCGCATCGCCACGCAACTCGATGATGCGCGGCTCTTCCTCGACCGTGACCACGCGCGCGGCGAGGATATTGCCGGGCTCGCGCAGGCCGCCATGAACGACCGAGCCGATGCCGCCCGATCCGCCCGCCACGAAGCCGCCGATCGTCGCCGTGCGCTTGGTGGAGGGGTGCATGCGCAGCTCCCAGCCGCGGGGCTGCAGCTCGGCATCTATCGTGTTCAGCTTCGCGCCGACACCGACCCGGATCAGGCCGGGCTTGACCCATTTGGTACTGTCGAGCGCCAGAACGTCCAGCAGCACGCCGCCGCGCAGCGGCACGGCCTGGCCGTAATTGCCGGTACCACCCGCGCGCACTGTGATCGGCACGCGATGACGCGCGCAGGCGGCGGCAACGCGGATGACGTCGGCTTCGTCCCGCGGCGAGGCGACGAGATCGGCCGACATGCCGTTCAACTGCTCGTTCAGCACCGGGCTGTACCAGAAGAAATCGCGCGAGCGCCGGCGCACGACCTTGGGATCGGTAACGACAGGAACGTCGCCCAAATCGTCGAGGAGCCGTGCGAGGATATCGGACGCAAGCTCGTTCATGGCATGATCTTCGCTGCTTGCTGCCCGCCTTCGCCGAGCCGAGCGACGATCGTCTGCGAACTCATGACAAAGCCGAAGCATTGGCGCACATTGTAGAGGGTCGCCGCGAGGCAATAGTCCGGTGAGGTGGTGGCGGCGCAATCCTCGAGCAGCAGGCAATCATAGCCGCGGAAATTGGCATCCTGCAGCGTGCACAACACGCACTGATCGATGTTGACGCCGGCGAACATCAGCGTGGTGACGCCGAGATTGCGCAGGATGCTGTCAAGCTCGGTGTCCTGGAAACCTGACATCCGATACTTGGCAACCTGGATGTCGGACGGATCGGCCTCGAGCTCGTCGACGATCGCGGCCGACCAGCTCCCACGCTCGAGCACCTTTGCGGCCGAACCGGGCAAGGGATCGCCGAGACCGATGCTGCGACCATCGGGGTTATAGACGTGGAGAAGCGCGGGGCTGAGATTGAGCCGGTCGGGCCGGTTGCCCCAGTTGACCCAGATCACCGGCACATCATGTTTGCGCAGCAGTGGGAGCAGCCGGCGCAGCGGGGCGATCGGCCGCCGTGCCGGCGCGACATCCACGCCAACATGTGCGAGCCAGCCGTTCGGATGGCAGAAGTCGTTCTGCATATCGATCACGATCATCGCCGTGCGAGCGAGATCGATAGTGATCAGCTTGCCGTCTGCCTGCAGGGTGACCGGCTCTGGCGGTATCGGATCGCGCACCAGGTCGGCGCGGGCCGCTGACACGCGCCAGCGATTGCGCGCGCTCGATCCGAGCGGCCAAAGCGCGTCGTCCTCGCCGGTGTGGCGTGGCACCGAACTCATCGGCTATTGCCCCTGCAGAATGCAGATATCGTCGGGCGCGAGCGCAACGCGCTCGCCGCCACGGATCAGTTCGGCGAAGCCCTCGTTCGGGGTCATCACCGTGAGCGTGTACAGCTTGCCGGCGCCGGTGTTCTCGATCACGTGCTCGGAGCCCGGATGCAGCAGCAGCGAGTCGCCCTTCTTGATCGGCAGCCTCTTGCCGTCGCAATACGCGACGCCCTCCCCGTGCAGGACGTGGAAGAATTCGTGCGCCCGGCTGTGCTCGTTCGGCGGCGTCGCTCCACCGACCTTGAATATCTCGATGACGAAAATGTTGTCGATCCGGTCGGTCTCCTGATCGAACAGCATCACGAAATAATTGGTGTCCTTCGGCGAAATCCGGAAAGCTTTCGCCTGCGCAAGGTCTACGGCACTGAATGCCATATGTTAGAGCTCCTTATCGTCATCCGCGCCGCGATCCATCGAACGCCGTGTGGGTCGCGATGCGCGACAATGGATAGCGGCTGATCTCCTCGATCAGCTTGATAAGCCGCGCGGCAGAGCGCTCGACGGCGAGCCGGCCAAGCTCGGCAGTCGCCTTGGTGGCGTCGCCGCAGGCGCCCTTTGGATGCAGATCCTGCGCCTGCCAGCCGAACCTGGCGCCGGCTTCCGGACCGAGCATTTGTGACTCGCGTTCGATCTCGACCGACAGCGGGACGAAGTTCTCAGCGTGATGCATCTCCACGAGCTCGGGGTGCAGATGCAGCATCACACTGGTCTCGCTCTGACCGCCATGAATGCCATGCCGATTTTCCTCGGGCGGAAACAACGCATCCAGATCGATCAGCCGCGGCCACATCACGCTGACGGCGAACATGCCGAGCTTGACGCGCAGATCGCGGCAGACGATCTCGAGTAGCTGCGGCTGCCCGCCGTGCGAATTCACGAACAGAATCTTGCGGGCGCCAGCGCGATGGACGCACTCGCCCAGTTCGTACCAGACGCGCCCGAGTGTTTCGTGCGACAATGTCAGCGTGCCCGGAAATGCCAGATGCTCGTCGGACTTGCCGACCGGCATCATCGGCAACACCAGTGCCATCAAATCCGGCGGCATCAGTTCAACGGTTCGGGCCACGATGCCCGCATTGATGGCGGCATCGACCCTGACGGGCAGATGCGGCCCATGCTGCTCGACGGCGCCGACGGGCAGGATCGCAACCACCCTCTCCGCGTCGAGCTCGGCGAAATCCTTCGTGCTCAGATCCCACCACCAATGCGACTTCAGCTCCATTCTTTCATTCGGCTCCAACGGCTGATTGCGCCGGAGGCCTGCAAAAGAGTCCGGCGCCGTTTGCCTGCTATTCAGGCTTGCGATTGTGCACGCTCCACCATCACTTGAAAGCGCTTTAATTCGGCAAGTCCGTTGCCTTTTGGGCAACGCGAGATCATCTGCTCCGAAGGCACAACCGAGTAGAAGGGAAATGCTTCACGGTCGGCTGTTGAACTATATCGACGAGGTTGCGCGGACGGGCTCGATCCGAAAGGCCGCCAGCCATCTGAACGTCGCCGCTTCCGCCATCAGCCGCCAGATCCTGGCGCTGGAAAGCCAATTGGGCACGCCAATTTTTCAACGGCTCCCAAAGAAGCTGGTCCTGACCGCTGCTGGAGAAGTTCTGATCGGCCATGTCAGGCAGACCCTGAAAGAACTGACGCGCGCACAGACCAAGATCGAGGAGCTCAAGGGGCTGCGGCGCGGCGAGATCACCCTTGCGATGATGAGCGGGCTCGCGTCGAACCTGGTCCCTGGAACGGTAAAGGCGTTCCGGATCGCCAATCCAAGGGTCAAGCTCAACCTGACGCTGTTCAACACGGGCGAGGAGATTCAGTTCGCTGTCGCCAACGGCGAAGCCGATCTCGGCATCGGGTTCGACTTTACCAAGGACGGCAATCTGAAGGTCCTGGCGCGCGCCGGCGCCAAGCTCGGTGCCGTCATGGCGCCGAACCATCCGCTTGCGAAGCGAACCGGCATCCGGCTGAGCGACTGCATCGACTATCCACTTGTCGTTGCCGACGACACGAGCGCGATCAGGCCTTACTTGAACACCGCGTTTACGCGCGTCTCACTGGATCTGCAGCCGATCATCGAGACCAATGCCATCGAGATCATGAGGCACTCCGCGATGGTCGACAACGGGATTACCTTTCTCACGCCGTTCGATATCGAGTTTGAGCGGCGGGCGGGACGGCTCGTCTACCTGCCGGTCCGCGAACTGTCGCATGAGTCCCAGACCTTGATGCTGATCGGTCACGAACGGGGAAGCAGCGCGATCGCAAGCGTGCTGGCGGAATTGCTCAAGACGATGATGCGCGAGGCGAGCGGATGAAAGCTGGTCTATGCCGGCCCATCAAGGACGAGTTGGCCCTATCGGCCGCCCTACAGCGCAAAGTGCAGGTGGTCTCGCCGCGAGACACCCGCACTTCGTTCGCTGACCTCTCGCCCGACCGATGGTTAAGGCCTTATTTTGGAACGGTACCCTCGACCCCTTCAACGTACCAATTGAGCGAGCTGAAAGTGGCCTCGGACATCTTGCCGCCGGCTGGAACCATCTCCTTGCCGGTGTTGTCCTTGATCGGTCCGGCAAATGGATTAAGCGTGCCCGCGATGATCGCCGCCTTCTTTTCCTCAAACACCTTGACGACGTCTGGCGGGATATCGGGATTGAGCGGAGCCATCACCACCAATCCTTCCTTGAGTCCCCAACGGATGCGCCGATTACCGGTCCAGGTGCCATCGAGCACCTTCTTGGTCTCGTCGATGTAATAACCGCTCCAGTCCTCCGTCGAACCAGAGAGCTGGGCTTTCTTGCCGAAGCTCGACATATCGGCATCGATGCTGAACGCATAGGTGCCCTTCTCCTGCGCCGCCTGGATCGAGGCCGGCGAGTCCGTGTTCTGGGCAACGTTGTCCGCACCCTGCGCAATCAACGTGTCTGCCGCCTGGCGCTCCTTGCCGGGATCATACCAGGTGTTGACCCAGATCGGCTTCACCTTGATCTTCGGATTCACGGCTTGAGCACCAAGGGCCATCGCGTTGATATTGCGCATGACGCTCGGGATCGGGAACGAACCGATGAAGCCAAGCGTGTTCGTCTTCGTCATCAGCCCGGCGATCGTGCCGATCAGGTAGAAGCCTTCCTCGAAGCGCGGCTCGTAGACCGTGATATTGGCCGCCGTCTTGAAGCCGTTGACGTGCTCGAACTTGACGTCCGGAAACAGCTTGGCGACCTTCTGAAGCGGCTCCATGTAGCCGAACGAAGTCGCAAAGATCAGCTTGTAGCCGTCGGCTGCGAGTTGACGGAAGACGCGTTCGGAATCCGCGGTTTCCGGCACGTTTTCCACGAAGGTGGTCTTGATCGCAGAACCCATCGCCTTCTCAAGCGCCAGCCGGGCCAGATCGTGTTGCTGCGTCCAGCCTCCGTCGCTACGCGGTCCCAAATAGACGAAAGCGACCTTCAGCGGCTCGGCAGCAGGAGCCGCGGCCGGTGCGGCCACTCCCAAGCCCACCGCGATCGACATGGACCACACTTTCAGAAACGTTCTTCGTTGCATAACGCCTACCTATGTCTGGAGCTTGAATTGTTGAAACCGCACCGCGAGGCCCCTGATCACGCGGCCGAATGGAAACTCCGGCCAAGGGAAGCCGGTTGGTTCAACAAGATGGTCTTGGGATCGCGGCAGATGATCACCAGCACGATGATCGTCGCCGCGTAAGGCAGCATCGACAGGAACTCGGTCGGGATCGGCAGACCGAAGCCCTGCGCGAACAGTTGGAATTGCGTGACACCACCAAAGAGATACGCACCGACAACGATGCGTGTCGGCTTCCACGTGCCGAAAACCACGAGCGCAAGCGCGATCCAGCCCTTGCCGGCGGACATGCCCTCGACCCACATCGGGGTCTGGACCAGCGACAGATACGCACCCGCGATGCCAGCCATCGCCCCGCCGAACATCACAGCTAGGTAGCGAGTCTTCAGGACGGACTTGCCGATCGAATGCGCGACACTCGGCGACTCGCCGATCGCCCGCAGCGTCAGGCCGGTGCGCGATTTCGTCAGAAACCACTGCACGCCCACGAACAGTGCAATGGAGAGATAGACCATGATGTCGTAGTGAAACAGGAGATCGCCCACCACGGGGATGGCGGTCAGCCCGGGAATGGTGATCGGCGTCAGCCGGTTCACCGGCAGGCCGGCGTAGTTGTAACCAACGAAGGCCGACAGGCCGATGCCGAACAAGGTGAGCGCGAGGCCGGTAGCGACCTGATTGGTCTGCAGGTTGAGCGTGAGAAAGCCGAAAAGCAGGGACAACGCGACAGCGGCGCAGGCCGCAGCGAGGAAACCAAGCGCAGCGCTGCCGGTCGCATATGTCGTGGCGAAGCCGGTCACCGCACCGATCAGCATCATGCCCTCGATGCCGAGATTGAGGACGCCGGACCGTTCGACGACGGTTTCGCCAAGAGCCGCGTAGATCAGCGGCGTGGCCGCGACCACGGTGCTGGCGATCATCGGGACAATGGGATTCATGCGGCGGTCTCCGCCTGTACCGGTGGTTTCAAGGTATTGACCTCGACCGGCGCAACGCGTTTCAGCCGGAACGTGATGAACAAATCGGCGGCCAGGAGGTAGAACAGCAACAAGCCTTGGAACAGCCCGGTGATCGCGGACGGCAAGCCCATGCCCATCTGTGCCGCCTCGCCGCCGAGATAAAGCAGCGACATGAGCAACGCGCCGAACACAACGCCGATCGGATGCAGCCGGCCGATCCAGGCCACGATGATGGCGGCGAAGCCGTAGCCGGGCGATATCTGCTGTTGCAGCCGGCCGATGGGACCGGCGACTTCGCACACGCCGGCGAGCCCGGCGGTGGCGCCACAGATCATCAGCGCAATCCAGATGTTGCGCTTTTCCGAGAAGCCGGCATAGGCCGCCGCGGCAGGAGCCAGCCCCGCGACCTGCATGCGGAAACCGGCAAAGGTCTTCTGCGAGAATATCCAGGCCACCAGTGCCAGCCCGAGCGCATAGACAATGCCCCAGGTCACCCGCGTTCCGCTGATGAGGATCGACATCGTCTCGGCATCGCCGAAGCCTTGCGATTGCGGATAGTTCAGCCCCTGCGGATCGCGCCATGGCCCGTGCACGAGCCACGACAGCACCAACTGGGAAATGTAGACCAGCATCAACGTGACGAGAATTTCGTTGGTGTTGAACCGGGTTCGAAGAAAGGCGGGAATCGCGGCCCAGGCCATCCCGCCGAACACTCCGGCCAGTAGCATCAATGGCAACGCAAACGCAGATTCGTTGCCGCCGAACCAGAGCGCGACGCCGCCGCCGGCGATCGCCCCCATGGTGAGCTGTCCTTCGGCGCCGATGTTCCAGACATTGGCCCTGAAGCCCAAGGCGAGGCCCAATCCGCAGAGCAGCAAGGGCGTCGTTTTCAGGAGCAATTCCCCGATGCCGTAGGTGGTCGACACCGGCTTGACGAAGAACAGATAGAATGCCTCCACCGGATCCTTGCCTAACACCTTGAACAGCACGAATCCGGTTATGAGCATACCGACCGCCGCCAGCAGCGGCGAAGCGACGCTCATGATGGACGACGGCGTCGCGCGCCGCTCAAGCTTGAGCATTGGCCGTCTCCAGATGTGCGTTTGCGGAAGCCGCGCGGTCGTCCGCCCGATCGCCGAACTTGCCGCTCATCCATGTCCCGATCTGCTCGATCGATGTCTCCGCAGGCTTGACCGACGGCGAAAGACGTCCGTCGGCGATCACCGCGAGGCGGTCGCTAATGGCGAAGAGCTCGTCGAGTTCTTCTGAAATCACCAGAATCGCCACGCCCTGATCGCGCAGATCGATCAGGGCCTGCCTGATCAATTGCGCCGCGCCGACATCCACGCCCCAGGTCGGTTGCGCCACGATCATCATCCTGGGCTGCAGCATCGTCTCCCTGCCGACGATGAACTTCTGCAGATTGCCGCCGGACAGGCTGGAGGCGACCGATTGGTCGCCGCCGCATTTGACCTTGAAACGCTCGATCACGTTCTTTGAAAAAGTCTTCATGACCGACGGATGGATGATGCCCCTCTGCACCATGCCCTTTCGCGCTCCGGTCAGGAGCGCGTTCTGAGCCAAGCTCATCGGAGGCACAGCGCCACGTCCAAGCCGCTCTTCCGGAACAAAGGTCAGACCAACCGCGCGCCGCTGCGCCGGATTGAGGTTGCCGGCCGGCTGCCCCAACAGCTTGATCATGGAAGCCGGGCTCAAGCGCTCGCCCGAGAGCGCCGTCATCAATTCCTTCTGGCCGTTGCCCGAGACACCCGCGATCCCGAGGATCTCACCGCTGCGCACCGTCAGGCTGACATCCTTGAGCGACGTCCCGAATGGATCCGGCGAAGTCAGCGACAGACGTTCGACCTTCAGCCTTTCTTCTTTGGCTTCGCGCGGCGCAAGGCGACATTCCGCCAGTTCGCCGCCGATCATCATTCGCGCCAAGCTTTCATTGGTCTCGTTGCGCGGAATGGCCGTGCCGCTGACCCGTCCGCCGCGCAGCACAGTTGCGGTGTCACAGAGGGCGCGGATTTCATCGAGCTTATGGCTGATATAGAGAATGCTGCATCCTTCCGCCGCCAGACGGCGAAGCGTCTTGAACAGGATGAGGACGGCCTGCGGCGTCAACACTGAAGTCGGCTCGTCCATGATCAGGAGCTTCGGCTCCTGAAGCAGGCAGCGAACGATCTCAACCCGCTGTCTTTCGCCCACCGACATGCTATGAACCAGCCGGTAGGGGTCGATGGGCAGTCCGTATTTCTCCGATACTTCTGTTATCTGCGATGCCAGCTTCGCGGTCGGAACGGGCTCATCCAGCGCAAGCGCGATGTTTTCCCAGACCGTCAGCGTCTCGAACAGCGAGAAATGCTGGAACACCATGCCGATGCCCATCCGCCGCGCCTGTGCCGGCGCGGCGATGGCTTCATACTGCCCGTTCCACATGATGGTGCCGGCGTCCGGCTTGGTGACGCCGTAGATCATCTTCATGAGCGTGCTTTTACCGGCACCGTTCTCGCCGAGCACGGCGTGGATCTCGCCGGGACGGATGCTTAGCGAGACATCGTCGTTGGCGACGACACTGGGATAGCGCTTGGTGATACCAGTCAGCACCAGACGCGGCTTCAGATCGGCAAATCCAGACTGGTCCATGTCTCCAATGAGCCTCGATCCGGTAAAAGCACGGGGGTGGCCGCGCTCCTAGTGAGCACAAGCAAGCCGCGCGCCAAGTCGCCGCAAGGCGCAGTCCGGAGAACGGCGGATCGACAACCGACAGGCGCCTCGCTTACCTGCCACCGCCGCGAGGTTGACGGCCGGGCACCGCACTTCGCTGAGCGATGTCGCGGCGGTGCCTTACCGCGGAATGAGCTCGATAGTGTCTGGCATCCGTCTTGCTCTCCGACCGATCGGATTTTGCGGAGTTCAAGAATGCCCTGTGTCGAACGCCGAGCTGTTTCTTGCAACGGAATCAAACCGCTCGCTCGCGCACAAGAAGCCGGTCTAGCGGTGCTCATCCGATGAAGACCTGGATTCGCGATCCGATTGCCATGCTGGCGGATGGCGGCAAGCGCGGGCTTGTCATTGAGGACGGAAAGATCATCGAGCTGGTCGGACCGGACGGCCCGACAACGCCATGCGATGAGATATTCGATGCACGCCGGCACGTGATCATTCCTGGCCTCGTCAATGCGCACCACCACTTCTTCCAGACACTGACGCGCGCCCATCCTCAGGCGATCAACAAGCCGCTGTTTCCCTGGCTGAAGCAGCTCTACCCGATCTGGGGGTCCTATCTCGACCGCGACCGCTTCCGGCTCGCGGTTCGTGTGGCGCTGACCGAACTGTTGATGTCCGGCTGCACCACCGCGTCCGACCATCTGTTCGTTTTCCCACAAGACATGGCTGACGCCGTCGACATCGAAGCCGAAGAAGCCTCCCGGCTTGGAATGCGGATGACGCTGACGCGCGGCGCCATCAATCTCGGCTTTGCGAAAGGGGGCATTGCCGACGAACGATTGATGCAGGATCACGATACGGCGATCGCCGATTGTGAGCGGGTGCTGGCGAAGTATCACGATCCTCGCGAAGGCTCCCTGCTGGGCGTTGCGTTGGCGCCGTGTGCGCCGTTCAACGTTACGCGCCAGATGATGATCGACACGGCAGCACTTGCTTCGAAGCATCACTGCCTGCTCCATACTCATCTCGGCGAAACGCATGATGAGGATGATTACTGCCTCCACCATTATGGCTGCCGTCCGCTCGATTATCTCGAACAGGTCGGCTGGATGAACGAACGCGTCTGGCTCGCACACGGCATCCACTTCAATGACGCCGAAATCTCGCGACTGGGCGCACACGCCATGGGCATCTGTCACTGCCCGACCTCCAACATGGTGCTGTCATCAGGCATCTGCCGGACCAGGGATCTGGAAGCTGCGGGCGCGACCGTCGGCCTCGGCGTCGACGGTTCTGCCTCGAACGACAGTTCGAACCTGATGGAATCGGTACGCCACGCATTCCTGCTTGGACGGCTCGCCTACGACGCATCCGAGGTCACTCACCTCGATGCATTCAGGTGGGCGACGGAAGGCTCCGCCCGATGCCTTGGACGCAGTGATATCGGCAAGATCGAAGTTGGCCGTCAGGCCGACCTTGCCTGCTTCACGCTCGAAGAACTGAGATTTTCAGGAGCCGGCGACCCGATCGCGGCTCTGGTTCTCTGCGGCGCGCATCGGGCGGATCGCGTCATGATCAAGGGCAAATGGCGCGTCACGGACGGAGCACCGGTCGGGATCGATATCGCTCAGCTGAGATACGAGCATGGCAGGGCTGCGGCGGCATTTCTGACCAGCATCTAGCTGCCGAATAGCGACGCATGAAGGGACCGGCCGCATGCAACTGCACACAATTTCGCGTCTTCATGCTCAATTCCTGACCACTCCATTCGCTAGCGCGCGAAAAACTCTGGAAGAGTCGGCTATCGCACTGCCCAACCGTTCAGCTTGACCACCGATCTTCGCGAACACTAGTGTCAACGACGCTTCCGGCTGCAATGGGTAAATGCCTGGCGTCGGATTCCAGCACAATTTTGCGGAGTCCTTGCATGGCCAAAGACGGAAACGCCTATCTTTCTAGTTTGCGCGACGATCGCTCGATCTACATCGACGGACGAAAGGTCGCGGATATCACGACCGACCCCAGCTTTCGTAACGTCATCGAGACCGTCGCCGGACTGTACGATTTCCAGGCCGCGCCGGAAAACCTTGATCTGATGACGTTCCAGTCACCGACCAGCGGCGAGCGGGTGAATCTGGCGTGGCAGCTTCCGAAGACCTATGGCGACCTCGTGAGGCGGCGACACGCCATCGAGACTTGGTCGACACTGTCGTGCGGCATGATCGGCCGATCGCCCGACCACGTGGCGTCCACGCTCGCAGGCTTCCGGATGGGACTTGCCGCCTTCCGCGATCATCATCCCGCCCGCGCAGCCGCACTGGAATCCTATTTCCAGCACGCCCGGGACAACGATCTTTTCCTGTCCTACGTCATCATCAATCCACAATCGGACAAAGGAAAATCAGCAGGCGAGCAGCCGGATCCACATCTCGTGGCTTCCATCGTCGACGAGGACAGCGGAGGCATCACCATCCGTGGCGCCAAGATGCTGGCGACCAGCGGCGTGATGGCGAACGAGCTTCTGATCTCGGGCTTTCAGGCACTGCAGGCCGGCGACGAAGCCTACGCTTTCACGG
Source organism: Bradyrhizobium sp. LeoB3 (assembly GCF_055456055.1). Classification (NCBI taxonomy): domain Bacteria; kingdom Pseudomonadati; phylum Pseudomonadota; class Alphaproteobacteria; order Hyphomicrobiales; family Nitrobacteraceae; genus Bradyrhizobium; species Bradyrhizobium sp. LeoB3. Next base: position 8,328 of record NZ_JBVBEF010000002.1, on the reverse strand, counting down.
CTGTCGTGCCATTGGGCATCAAGGGATTGACGCTGATGTCCCGCCGCAGCTACGAGCAGAATGCCACTTCGACGTTCGACTATCCACTCTCTTCCAGGTTCGACGAGAATGACGCCGTCGTCCATTTCGACGACGTCAAGATACCCTGGGACCGCGTCTTCGTGTTCAAGGACCTGAAGATGGCCCAGGCCCAGTGGCACGACACCCGCGCGCATGTCTTCCAGAACTATCAATGCATGGTCCGCCTGATGGTGAAGCTGCGGTTCCTGCTGGGAGTGGCGCGCAAGATCGCCGAGACCAACAACATCATCAACTTTCCGCAGGTGCGCGAGACTTTGGGCCTGATGGCCGCAAAGATCAGCAACATCGAAGCGCTCGTGATCGCGATGGAGATGAAGGGCGAGACTTTCGGCGAGTTCTACGTGCCGGACCGCTCCCTGCTCTGCACGGCCCAGGTCATCGCGCAGAACACCTATCCGGAGATCGTGGAAGCGATCCGTTCGCTCTCGGGCGGCGGCTTGATCATGGTACCTTCGTCCTATGCCGATTTCGTAACCCCTGAAACCAATGCCATCATTCACAAGACGCAGCGTTCGCCCATCACGACGTCGGAGCAGCGCGTCAAGCTGATGAAGCTTGCCTGGGATGCGGTCGGCTCCGAATTCGGCTCGCGCCATCTGCAATATGAAATGTTCTATTCCGGCGCGCCGTTCGTGACGCGCGGAAACAGCTTCCGGTTTTTCGACTGGGATAGTGTCAAGGGCCCCGTCGACCGGTTCATGAGTTCCTATGATCTGCCGAAAGGCGATTTGAAGCTTTCGGATGCCGCAGAGTAGCCGGGCAGTGCGATCGATGGTCAGCATGGAAGAGATCAGGCGTCTGGCATTCGTGGAGCATGGCCCCTCTTCGCTCAGGCTGGTCCAGCATGGACCGCTCTCGGACCTGTCTTTTGCGGCCAAGGATCTGATGGATGTCGCCGGATACAAGACGGCGTGGGGAAATCCGGATCGGCTGCGGGACTCCGATCCGGCCGTCACGACCGCGCCGGCCGTGCTGGCCCCGTTGATGGCTGGCGCGCACCTCGTTGGAAAGACGCACACCGACGAACTCGCCTGCGGCATGTTCGGAATGAATCCGCATTTCGGGATACCGATCAATCCAAAGGCACCGGCGCGCGTACCCGGCGGATCTTCCAGTGGTTCGGCGTCTGCCGTCGCAGCCGGCTTTTGCGACTTCGCGCTTGGCACCGACACGGGCGGTTCGATCCGTGTGCCCGCAAGCTTCTGCGGCCTCTACGGCCTGCGGACAACTTACGGCCGTTTGTCGGTCGCCGGCATCATGGCGATGGCGCCAAGTTTTGATTCCGTCGGCTGGCTTGCGCGCGATGCGGCGACGATGAAGCGCGTCGGCGAGATCTACTTCGGAGCGAGCGGCCCATTCAAGCCGGCCCGCCTGCTGCTCGCGCGCGACGCGTTCGACGTGCCCGTGCGCGAGATCGGCGAGGCGCTTCTACCCGTGGCAAAGTCGCTTGGCGGCGCGACTGAAGTTACGTTGTTCGAGGAAGGTGCCGAGTTCTGGCTTGACACGTTCAGGCCATTGCAACTCCAAGATCTCTGGTCGACGCTCGGCGCGTGGGCCACAATGCCGGGCCGAAACTTGAGTCCCGCAGTGGCCGACCGGATCGAGCTTTCATCGCGCGTCGATTCCGCAAAGTTCGCAGTCGCGGTGGCGCGCCGCGAACAACTGACGGACCGGCTGGTATCGCTGCTCGGAAACGACGGTGTGCTAATGATTCCGACTGCGCACGACCTTCCGCCACTTCGCGAGGCTCCGGTTTCAGCGCAGATCGAATTCCGGGAAAGGACGTTGGCCCTCACCTGTATCGCCAGCCTGTGCCGGCTGCCACAGGTCAACATCCCGGCGATCACCGTCGATGGCTGTCCGGTCGGACTATCGTTCATCGCAGGTCCGCGCGGTGATCAGTTCTTGCTCGATCTTGCCGCCAAGATCGGCGATGCCTTGCCGGCAGCTTCGGGCGGACAATGAAAGCCCACGACGACCGGGATTTCGTCGGTTACGGCAGAAGGCCGCCAAGACCGCGCTGGCCCAACGACGCACGGCTGGCAATCGCGATCGTCCTCAACATCGAAGAAGGCGCCGAACCATCGATTCCCGATGGCGACGGCGCAACGGAACTGGCGCTGACCGACGGCATCGCGCAGGAGGTCCCGACAGGAGTGCGGGATTTCGTCGCCGAATCGCTGTTCGAATATGGTTCGAGGGTCGGCTTCTGGCGGATCGTCGACACCATGGCCGAACGCAGCATCCCGCTCACCGTCAACGCCTGCGCGCAGGCCTTGTTGCGCAACCCTGACGCCGCGGAGGCAATCAAGACAGACGGTTTCGACCTGTGCTGCCATGGCAACCGTTTCGTCCGGCATTTTCTGATGAACGAAGCCGAAGAACGAAGCGCCATTGGCCGGGCCGTGGCCGGCTTCGAGCAGGCGGTCGGACGCCGTCCGCTCGGCTGGCAAAGCCGCTATTCGCCGAGCCGGCATACCCGCGCGCTTCTGGTCGAACATGGCGGCTTTCTCTACGATTCCGACAGCTATGCCGATGACTGGCCCTACTGGGTGAAAGTCGGGGAACGTCCCCATCTCGTCATTCCGCACAGCTTCACCAACAACGACAATCGGCTTGCGACCGCAAAGCTCGGAACGGCGAACGATTTCTTCGACCATCTTTCGTCGGCCATGCGCGTGCTCCATGAAGAGGGCCGCCGCCATCCGCGCATGATGACGATCAGCCTGCACAGCAGAATTTCCGGCCAGCCGGCCCGGTTCGAGGCCATCACCCGGTTTCTCGATTTTGCGGCGAAGCATGAATCCGTCTGGTTCGCCGGCCGTAGCGACATCGCCCGGCACTGGATTGCGACCCATCCCCCAGGGCAAGGTCAATGACGGCGCAGGAACGTCTCTTGCTATCGGGAGGCCTCGTCGTCGATCCGGCATCCGGAACGGTCGATCGAAAGGATCTGCTGATCGAAGACGGCAAGCTTGCCTGGATCGGAACAACCGGCGCGACACCTGCGCGTTCAGCAACGCGGCGCGATGTCAGCGATCGGCTGATCGTCCCCGGTCTCGTCAACTCCCACACGCATGGCCACGCCAATCTGATGAAGGGCATCGCCGAAAGGTGGACACTCGAGGCGTCGCTGACGAACGGACCATGGCTCGCCGGCCCGCGCGATCCGGAGACGATCTATCTGTCGACGCTGGTCGGCGCCATCGACATGCTGACAAAGGGCTGCACCGCCTGTTTCGATCTCGTCTACGAGTTTCCGCGGCCGACCGTGGAAGGCTTCACGGCGGTGGCGCGCGCCTACGCCGATGCCGGGATGCGCGCCGCACTCGCGCCGATGATCGCCGACCAAACCTTGTTCCAGTCGATCCCGGGGCTAGCGGACGCGCTGCCGCCGGATTTACGCGCGTCGGTCGGCAACTTCTCGCTTGCAAGCGGCGATAGGACGCTTGCGGCCATGGAAGAAATCGTGGCCGCGCAAGCGCAGCTCCCCAAGAGCATCTCGATGGCCATCGCACCGACGATCCCGCATCACTGCTCGGAGCCTTTCCTGCAACGCTGCATGGAGATCGCCGAACGCCACGGGCTGCCAATCCATATGCATATCGCAGAGTCGCGGCTGCAGGCAGTCGCGGCCCGCAAGACCTATGGCCGCTCCCAAGTCCGCTATCTTGCCGATCTCGGCATGCTCCGACCCAAATTCACGGCCGCGCACGGCGTCTGGCTCGACGATGACGACCTCGACCTGCTCGCGGAGCACGGCTGCTCGGTTGCGCACATTCCCGCAAGCAATTTCCGACTCGGATCTGGCATCGCCCATGTCAGGCCGATGCTGGCGCGCGGCATCAATGTCGGGCTGGCGACCGATGGCGCAAACTCCTCCGACTCCCTGAGCATGCTGCAGGCGATGCGGCTCGCCTCCTTCTCAGCCCAGGTTTTCGCCGGCCCGCGCGACGAGTGGCTGCAAGCCAGCGAAGTCGTCCGGCTCGCGACCCGAGGTGGCGCGCAGATCCTGGGCCTCGCGGCATGTGGCCGGATGGAACAAGGAGCGTGCGCCGACCTCGCCCTGCTTGATCTGAACCACATCGATTTCATTCCCGCCACCGATCTCGTCAACCAGTTGGTGACGAGCGCGGACTCCGCCGCTGTGACGGACGTCATGGTCGGCGGCGAATTCAAGGTCGTCGATCGGAAGATCGTTTCGGTCGACGCGGTGGAACTGCGTAGCCTGGTCGCTGAAAGCCTCGCGAAGCTCTCGGCCGCGACGCGCGACGCCCGCACCCTTGCCGGCCGGCTCGAACCCCATGTCGTGGCCTTCGCCCATTCGATGGCGCAGGAGCCGCTTCCGATCGAACGGCGCATTCCACTGGAGGCGAGATAGCCTGATGCTTGCGACGAACCAAGCAAGTGACGCCCTGATCGAGCTCGAACGGCGCGTTCGCTTTGAGCTAGATTGCATCGGATACCCGGCCCGGCAATGGACGATTCCCCATAACCACGAGGGCGAGCCCGTGCACGACGCGGTCATTGTCGGTGGCGGCCAAAGCGGAACTTCGATCGCCTTCCGCCTTCTGCGCGAGCGGGTGACCAACGTTCGCGTGCTCGACAAAAATCCTGTAGGTCTCGAAGGCCCGTGGCTGACATTTGCCCGCATGCACACATTGCGAACACCAAAAACCGTGACCGGCCCGGATCTCGGTCTTCCCAGCCTCTCGGTCCGCGCCTGGTGGGAAGCGCGCTACGGCGAGACTTCCTGGGCGGAATTGAACAAGATCCCGCGCGAACTCTGGCAGGCCTATTTGACCTGGGTGCGGAACGCCGTCGGCATGGAAGTGAGCAACGGGGCCGAGGTAACCGATATCGAACCGCTTGCCAGCGGCCTGCTCGCGGTCCACGCGCGCGTCAACGGGGCGGCCGAGAGGCTGCTTGCCCGCAACGTGGTGCTCGCCACCGGAATCGAAGGATCTGGCCGATGGGCCGTGCCCGACGTGATCGCGAAGGCTTTGCCGCGAGAGCGCTACGCCCATACAGCGGAGCCGATCGATTTTACCGCACTGGCCGGAAAAAAAGTCGCCGTGATCGGCGCCGGCGCCTCGGCGTTCGACAACGCCGCCATGGCGCTCGAGAACGGCGCGGCCTCGGTCCATCTGCTCGCTCGGAGAAAAAAGCTTCCGACCGTCAATCCCAATCGGTGGATGGAGTTCGCGGGCTTCCTGCGCCATTTCGGCGACCTCGATGATGCCCGCAAATGGCGCTTCATGAAGATCATCTTCGACATGAATCAGCCACCTCCGCAGGACACGTTCGACCGCTGCGTTCGTCACGGCAATTTCTGGGTGCACCTCGACTATCAGCTTGAGTGTGTCGGCTTCGATGCCGGGAAGATTTCGCTGACCAACTCGGGGCGAACGGAGAGCTTTGATTTCCTGATCGTTGGCACCGGATTCACCGTCGATCTCGCCACGCGGCCGGAATTGGCCCGCTTCTATGACAAGATCGCGCGCTGGTCCGATCGCTATCAGCCGCCGGCCGGCGACGAGCATCCGCAACTCGGCGCCTACCCTTATCTGTCACCCAGTTTCCAATTCACCGAGAAGGTCGCGGGATCGGCGCCCTATCTCGCCAACATCTTCAGCTACACGTTTGCGGCGATGCCGAGCCTTGCCTGCTCCGCGGGCATCTCCGCGCTCAAGTTCGGCCTCGATCGTATCGCTGCGGGCATCAGCCGCAACCTGTTCGTTGAGGACGCCGACGCCTATCTCCAGTCGCTTCTCGACTACGACGAACAAGAGCTTGACCCCGCTGCTCTGCTTGAGCGCGAAACTCGGGGAAACGTCGCATGAGTGATACCCGCCCCTGCAAGGCTACAAGGAATACACTGCCATGGTGAGCGTCGAGGACCGATCCAAGCGCATCCTGGAGTCAACGCTGAAGATACAGAGCCCTTTCGAGCTCGACCAAACGCTTTGTCTTTACAGTCCGCAGGACAATGTCGACTCGCTGAAGCATCCGCGCATCGCCGAATGGCTGCAGTTCATCCAGAACGAATATGAGCCTGAGCTGCCGTCGGCGCGCCGTCACGTGCTGCTGTTCATGCCCTGCACCAAGACCAAGCCGTATCCGTTTTCGACCGAACATATGGCGATCAACCAGCGGCTGCTGGATGAAGGCTTCCGTCCGACGAAGCGCACATATCTTCCGCAGGAATTGCAGGCTCGCCTCGAATCTCCATTTTCGCCGGAAGTCTTGAATCTCTCGCCGCTCGCCAATGACAGCGGCACGGTGCTGCACCGAATGGTGATCTCGGAGCCTATGGCCGTCGTCCCCTACGAGCATATCGTCGAATATCGCGGAAAACCTTCGCCGGCGGTAGCCTATGACGATCCCGGCCTGTTCGAGAACAGGGGCAATGCCGTGTCGCCCTGGAGGGCGGACTCGACCGCAGTGCAAGTCACGGCGACCCGCTGGAAATGGGGCGACGAAGAGCGCCGGCACTATGTCATGATGCACAACGAAATGGCACGCATCCTGGCTGACGTCGTCGCGCGGATCGGCCATCACTATGGCGACATTATTTCATGGGTCGCGCCGGGCCTCACCCATCGCAGCTTCGTTCTGTCGCGCGGCGAGCGCGCTGCTCACCACGTCACGACCTCGCGCAAGGTCGAAAGCAGGCGCCTCGAACTGATCGGTGCCAACGATCATCTTGCCGCAGGGCAGAAGATCGCCTGCCTGCCGATGCCGGACGACTGCAAGCTGGCCGTTCAGCGCCTGTCGCAGCGGCTGGGGATCGACATCTCTAAGGCAACCGCCATCTACGCACGCGGCGGCGCCAATGCGACGCCGCTCGCATTGCCGGAGCTGCTGGACGTTCTCGTCAAACGGCTGGCCTCCAACCACCTCGACGTCGAAGAAAGCAGAAAATATGGCAGCCTTGTCTCTTAAAATAGGGCTCAGCGATTCCGATCGCACCCGACCGATCGCGAACGGTGAAGTATCGATCGCCGGCGTCGAAGCCGACGTGACGTTGATGGGCGTGCAAGCGCTGTTCAACAAGCAGTTGACGGAACATACCTTCGACTGCTGCGAATTTCCGATCACTTCCTATCTGAGGTCGCTCGAACGCCCGGAGCGGCCTTATGTGGCGGTGCCGGTGTTTCCCTCGCGACACTTCCGCTTCTCGAACGTCTTCGTCAACACGTCAAAGCGGATCAGGACACCAGCCGATCTCGCCGGCAAGCGCATCGGCGTGCCCGTGTTCGACATGGCCGCCGCCGTCTGGCTGCGCGGCATCTTTCAGGATTATTTCGGACTGCCGCGCACCTCGCCGATCTACGTGTCGGGTGGCCTGGAAAGCGCCCGCAGTGGCGACGAGCATCCGCAATTCTATCCCGACCGCTTCAAGCACGAGCAAAGGAACGACAAGAGCCTCGCCGTCTTGCTGGCGGAGGGCGAAATCGACGCTTTATACACCGCGCGGGCACCGAGCACCTGGCGCACTCCTATGGTGACCCGCCTGTTCGAAAATCCCATGGAGGCAGAGCTCGCGTATTTCTCCAAGACCGGGATTTTTCCACCCATGCACCTCATCACCATCAAGCGAACCATCGCCGAGTCCAACCCGGGCCTGGCGATGGCCGTGTTCGATGGTTTCGCCAAGGCTCAAGCGATCGCCAGGGAGCGACTGTTCGATTCGGCGGCGCTGAGTACGATGCTGCCGTGGCAGCTCGAGAACCTGATGTTCACTGAGCAGCAGCTCGGCAGCGACTACTGGCCGGTTGGCCTCGCAAAGAATCGCTCAACGCTCGACGTTGTCAGCCGCTACATGTTCGAGGATGGCCTCATTTCCAGAAAGCTTTTGCCCGTGGAGTTCTTTCCTCAACCAGATCTCCTTACCACTTAGTAGTTCGTAGAGGGACGCATCGGGATATTGCCCGCGCCACTCGCCTCGGAGCGCGCCTTGCACTGAGCACGCCGGATGGCAGAACATCGTTGTTTGGCAGAGGATGTAGCGGAGGTCCGTCCGCCACGTCGCTAAACCCACTATTTCGGAAGCCTGTTTTCCTGCCGGAGGGTAGCTTTACTCGCGAGGCGGCGCGTTGAAAGACTGCCAAGAGCCTCCGTTCCTGCGCGATTCATCGCCGCTCAAGATAGTTCGCGGGTCCGAATCAGTTCTGTGCGTCAAGTTCAGCAAAATTGATCATGGGGTCCGGCCAAGCCATCCCCTCGGAGCCGCCGTCGCTCGCT